>JABDQA010000071.1 GCA_013042475.1 Desulfofustis sp. | reverse complement strand
AACACGGAAGTTAAGCTCTTCTGCGCCGATGGTACTGCATGGGCAACTGTGTGGGAGAGTAGGTCGCCGCCGAATTATCATAACACAAAACCCCTTGCCTCATCTGAGGTAAGGGGTTTTGTCGTTTCACCACTACCTGCATTATTGTTTTACAAGATGGTTGTAGCTACTTAGCGTAGGTACTTGAGACGACAACTGCGGGTTTGTTAAGAGAACGAGGTGTGGCAATGCAATCTGGTCTGGGCACCGGCTGGTGGACCTACATAAAATATGATGACAAAAGAGATCGCCCACAACTGAGTGGCGAACTGCTTCGACGTGTCTGGCAGTATGCCAGGCCCTACCGCTGGAAGATTCTGGGGTTGCTGGCGACGATCTTCGTCATAACCGGTTTGAGCTTGATTCCGCCTCTGCTGCTGCGAGATCTGATTGACAATGCCATCACCAATCGCAACCCGGAAAGGATCAACCTCCTTGCCATCGGGATGATTGGCGTTCCCCTGCTCAGTGCAGCCATAGGTTTCTGGCAGCGTTACATCAGCGCAACAATTGGCGAGAGCCTGATAGCCGATCTTCGAAATGGTCTGTATCATCATATGTCGCAGATGAGTCTGCGGTTTTTCACTCACTCTAAAACCGGTGAGCTGATGAGTCGCCTCAACACCGATGTTGTTGGTGCTCAGAGAGCGGTAACCGGGACGTTCATCAACATTGTCACCAATTTCGTCTCCGTTGCTGCCACCTTGATAATCATGTTCTCGCTGGAGTGGCGCCTTACCTTGTTGAGCATTGCCATTGTCCCCTTCTTTGTCGCACCGACGAGAAAAGTGGGACAAAAACTCAGGCTAATCAGGCGTCAGAGCATGGAATTAAACGCTAAAATGAACTCCTTGATGCAGGAAACCCTGAATATCGACGGGGCACTGCTCGTCAAGCTTTTTGGCCGTCAGTCCAAAGAATCCCAAAATTTTCGGGAACGCAGCTCTGATGTGGCAGAAATCGGGGTGCGCTCGGCCATGGTGGGACGATGGTTCTTCATGGGACTGGGATTGATAAGTGCCGTTGGAACAACATTGGTTTTCTGGCTTGGCGGGCACATGGTTCTGCATGGTGTTTTTACCGTTGGCACCATTGTTGCCTTCGGTGCGTATCTCACCCAACTTTATGGCCCTTTGAGTTCCATCAGCAACGCTCACGTGGAATTCGCCACCAGCATGGTGAGTTTTGAGAGGGTATTTGAGATTCTAGATATTCCAATTGAAATCAAAGACACACCCGGTGCGATTACCCTTTCATCCGTGCAGGGTAAAGTCACCTTTCGTGATGTCAGTTTCAGCTTCACAGATAATGACAACAGCTACCCCGGCCTTGTGGGTCTGGATACCGATAGAAATGAATTTATAAGAAATCAGCCGGAAACTCCGATAATGGTAAAGCCAAGTCGTAAAATGGCGCTGGAAAATGTCAGTTTCACCATAGAACCCGGGGAGCTTGCGGCTCTTGTTGGCCCCAGCGGTGCCGGCAAAACAACCATCTCCTACCTGTTGCCTCGTCTTTACGACCCTGCAGAAGGCGCCATACTTCTCGATGACAAAGAATTACATGGAATTTCGCAGCAATCTCTTGCCAAGGCTATTGGTATGGTCACCCAGGAAACCTATCTTTTTAACGACACTCTCAAGGCCAATCTACTCTACGCCAAACCTGATGCCACTGATCAGGAAATAAAAGCTGCCTGCCATGCAGCAAATATACACACTTTCATCAAAAGCCTCCCCGATGGCTACAAAACCATCGTAGGGGCCAGAGGATACCGTCTGAGTGGAGGCGAACGCCAGCGTATCGCCATTGCCAGGGTTATCCTTAAGAACCCGCGTATCCTGGTGTTAGATGAGGCTACCAGCAGTCTTGACAGCCAAAGTGAAGCTCTGATTCAAGAGGCACTGCAAAGAATTATGAAAGGAAGAACTAGCTTGGTAATCGCACACCGACTCAGCACAATACTTAATGCCGATCTCATTCTCGTTTTAGATCAGGGCAGAATTGTAGAGCAGGCCCATCGACGAGAAGCAGGAAGTGCGCATGAACAGCTATTAAGCAATGACGGTTTGTACGCTACCTTGTACCACACGCAATTTGGAGACTGATACGAGAAATTACATGCAAAAACCTGTACAACATACACGGGGGCCCGTTCAATATGGACAGCACCAACGACCTCGACAGCTGAAAGCAAGAAGAGATTTTTCTAGCAATCAGCGAGTCGTGTGCATCATTTTAAAAAATGGATAACATTTAGTCACTTATCGAACCCACTTTTTGGGTTGACATTTTTTTTCGCTATTAGGCTAATCATGAGTATCGACATAGAATCTTTGAGCTACGAGGAACTTCTGGAATTGCAGCATAAAATTAGTCAGAGGCTGAGGGCCATCAACTCCGGCAAAATTCCGAAAGACCACACCAAATTCAATCAGGGCGACAAAGTTAGTTTTGCCCACCCTACCCTTGGGATTCAGACCGGCACCTTACTGACCCACAACGACACTACCGTGACCGTAGTAACCCGATCGGGTCAGCAATGGGATGTTTCACCTCACCTTTTGCGCAAAGTGGTTTCCCGGGGAAATCAAAGCAATAAGGTGTATAAAATTCCCAACCGTTCGAAAGACTAAGCTTCACTCTATCAACCCACTACATTTCACGAGGAAATCCTATCATGGTCAAAGGATTGGAAGGCATCAAGGTAATCGAGGTGGGCGGCGCCTTTGCGATGCCGCTGGCCGGTATGCTGATGGGCAGCTGGGGAGCCGAGGTAATCCACGTGGAACCACCGGGTCGGGGAGATCTCCAACGCCACTTGCTGGCAGCCGGCATGGCCGGCTGGGCCCGCCCCCATGAGGTCAATTATATCTGGGAGCATGTCGACCGAAACAAAAAGAGCCTGACTATCAACCTGAAGGCTACCGAAGGTCAGGAAATCATCCACCGGCTCGCGGCCGATGCTGATGTCTTCTTAAACAACCTCAGACCATACGAAATGGATAAGTTCAACCTGGGTTATGAGAAGATTTCATCGGCCAACCCCAAAATAGTGTATGCAAATCTCACCGGGTACGGTCAGCGCGGTCCTGAGAAAAATACCGGAGGCTATGATTCGGTCGCCTTCTGGGCACGCAGCGGAGTCATGGATCTCATGCATGAGCCGGACAGCGCCCCCAATATTTCAAGACCGGCCTATGGCGATTCCATAACCTCACAGAGCCTTCTTGCCGGCGTGATGGCCGCCCTCTTCATACGAGAACGGACTGGTGAGGGACAGGAAGTGGAGGTCTCTCTCTACAACAGTGCGATTTTCGCCCTTGGAACTGATCTTTCCGGCTGCCTGATCACCGGTGAAGACTCGGTACGCCCGACCAGAAAGACCATGTCGAACCCCATCCGCAACATCTATCCGACCAGTGATGATCGTTGGATCATGCTTGGTATGACGACATCACAGCCCTACTGGCCTAATTTTTGTCAAGCGATCGAAGGTTCTGAACTCACAGACGATCCGAAATACGCAACTCCCGAAGCCAGGGCAGAAAATGCCAGCGAACTAGTCGACATCATCGAAGGAATCTTCCGTACCAAAACCTACGCGCAGTGGAGGGACATTTTGAGCCTCAATAAACTCATCTGGGCGCCGCTTCAGACTCCGCTTGAAGTGACACAGGACGATCAGGCCATCGCCAATGACTTTTTCTGTGAGTGGGACCATCCCGAATATGGCAGCATCAAACTATTGAACAATCCCATAAAGCTGTCACGTACACCTGCGTCGAATATCTGCAAAGCTCCTGATCTTGGCGAACACACCGATCAGATTCTTACAGGGCTCGGTTTTACATCTGAGAAAATAGAAGAGTTGCGCAACAGCGGAGTTATCTGAGCACCGCTGTTCTATCGTGGTTTACAATTCTGACAGTCGAGCTGTACGAATCGAGCGTCGACGGGATACTCAAGCAATTCTGACGGTGTTCTCCACGAACCGTCGAAAGCACCAATTTTCTGACATTTACTGCAAATTGCCACCGGTTCCTCAAAAGATTGGACCATGTCGAGTGCTTCCCGCAATTCCTCCAGGGAGCTGTTCAGAGACGATTGAATGGTAACGATTCGCTCCGCGACTCTGATCCGGGCCCTCAATTCATCCTCGTTGAAAGGTTTGGTAATGTAATCATCAGCGCCTGCGGCAAACCCCTTGCTTATGTCGTTTTCACTGTCCCGGGCGGTAAGCAGGATAACGTGAATGGGGCTGCTGCGTTCCAGCCTTTTGATTTTTCTGCATAAATCGATACCGCTGGTGCCGGGCATTTCCCAATCGAGAACGGCAATCTGCGGTGGCGTCTTCTGATTGATGATTTCCCAGGCAGTGTTGCCATCTTCCACGCCTTCGATAGAGTAGCCCAAATTTTCCAGGCATACCTGCACCATCAACCTGGTGGTATATTCATCCTCAGCAATCAAGATCTTCACGTGATCAATCCTTTATCTATATTAATTAGAATCCTTCATGGAACAAACCATCACTATCTATTATCCAGATATTGATACCAATTGTCCAATCGATTTAGGTATGCGAGGCTGCAATTTAAACCTTGTCCATGTATTTTCATAAAATATGAGACTTAAAGACCTGCTCAGAGACAAACTCAGTAACACCGAGCTGAACCAACTCGTTCAAGGCTTTGACCTGGTTGGAGACATGGCAATCACCATTATTCCTCCTGCATTATCCCATCGAGAAGGACTCATCGGCGACACAATTCTGGCCAGCAATAAACGAATTAAAGTTGTCGCCAAACGAGACGGCGTCTACCAGGGTGAGTACAGAACCATTCCCCTGACCATTGTTGCCGGTGAACAGAGAAAGGAGACCTTACATTGCGAATACGGGGTGCGTTTTCTTGTAAATCCTGAGCTCGTTTATTTTTCTGTACGTAGCGGATCTGAGCGAAAAAGGGTGGCCGATCTGGTCCGACCGGATGAGGACGTTCTTGTCATGTTCTCAGGCGTCGCCCCTTACCCGCTGATGATCAACAAATTCAGTAAGGCCGCTTCTATTGTCGGTATTGAATCGAACCCCCAGGCCCATGATTATGGGTTAACGAACCAGAAGTTGAACAAGGCGGAAGAGAGGGTCAAATTAATGTGCGGGAATGTGGATGATGTGGTCCCACGATTAATTGGCAGCTTTCACAGGATTGTGATGCCGCTGCCGACCGGAGCAATCGACTTTTTGCCGCTGGCGCTGAAGTCGCTGTTACCTCGAGGCACAATTCACTGCTATGATTTCCAGCCGCTTGATGGGTACGGGACTTCTCTAAATACGATTCTAAAGATGTGCAGAGCAGCAGGACGTGAAGTGCTCCACACTGAGCATGCTATCTGCGGGCATACCAGCCCCGGTATCAAGAGAATCTGTCACGATATCCTGGTGGAGTAAAAGACAATACCAATTGAAGCAGGCAACGAACTTTAAGGATAATTTAATTTTACAATGACCAGGGTGATGTCATCCTCGGATTTCTTGCCGAAGGTGAATTCGTTTAACTCTCGGTAGACTGAGTCAAGGATTTCTGCGGCACTCTTTTGACAATTGTCCCTGATCATTTTCTGATAGCGCTCTTTGCCGAACATCTCTCCCTCAGTGTTGAAGGCTTCCCAAATGCCATCGGTACCGATGGCGATTACCTGACCGTTCTGCAACCCCGTTTTCCGATTCTCGGTGTATTGGAACCCGTCGGTCACCCCCAGGGCAATACCACTGCCTTTGAGCTCCTCGAAAGTGTCCATTTGGGGAGAGTAGACCAGTGCCGGGTCGTGTCCCGCCCTTACCCACTCGAGAAACTGACCTTCCGGATCGATAGTCAGACAGAAAAGGGTCATGAATTTACCGGTATCAATGGTGTCCTGAGCCAGATGATCGTTCATGGCTGTCACAATCTCTGAGATGGATCCCGGCTGGGAGGCACGCATTCTCAAAAAGGCCCGCGCAGTGGTCATCAACAGCGCCGAATCCACTCCGTGACCGGAAATGTCCCCCACGACGATGCTGAACATTTTCTTGGCCGAATCCGGTCTCCAGATAAAATCGTAGTAATCTCCACCAATCTCGTCGCATGACACATTTCGACCGGCAATATCAAGCCCCCTTACATCTGGCATTTCTGTGGGCAACATGCTTTTCTGTACCTCTCCTGCAAGCATGAGCGCTTTCTTGTGCTCGGTCATATCCGTCACGAAAGCCATATTTCCGATGGCCTTACCATGATCGTCGCGCAGAGTGCTGCCGTGAATGAGCACCGGTATTATCCGATCCTCCTTGCTCACGAGTTCACCTTCCAGATTTCGCTGCTCTCTGGCGAGATATTTTTCCTTATTGGCAATCATAAATGATCTGAACTGATCGGTTGCCAAGTCCAGGACATGCCTGCCTATCAATTCCTCTCTGGAGAAACCGATCATCTTGCAGTAAGCATTGTTTACATCGACAATTTTGAGTTCCTCATCCATCAAGACAAACCCCTCACCTGCGGTCTCCACGATGCGCCGGAATTTTTCTTCGCTCTTCTTGAGCTTTTCTTCTGCACGTCTGCGTTCGGTGATATCGATCAGAATGCCCTGGTTGTGAATTTTGTTTCCCTCATTGTCTCTGACCACCGAGGTCTGATCTTCTACCCATCTTTCCTCACCATCTTTAGTCAGGACACGATAGTACTGAGTATATTCTTCTACGTCAGCTTCAGCATATTCGTTGATTTCATCTCTCAAGCGCTCTATGTCATCTTGATGAACAATTTCGGCAAACCTGATTTTTTCTTCCAGAAAATCTCTGGGGTCATAGCCGAACTGCTTCAAATTCTCTGAAACGTATTCAAGAGTTGGTTTCGTCCCGGTGAGACCAGCCTTCCTTCTGAAAAGTACCACCGGGCTTTGGTTGATAATTAATTTCGCCAGGCTCAATTCTTCCATGGTCTGCTGGTAGAGATCTGTTTTTTGAGACAGTTCTCGATTGGCTTCATCGACTTTTCTTTCTAATTCCCGAATGCGTATCTCTGCTTTTTTAAGCTGCTCTTTCAGCGTGCTTTTTTCACCTGATTTTTTCATATGCGACTTTCAACCCCTGATTTCTCTTTGTCGATGAACTCAATTCTATAACGCAGCATCTCCCCCCATCGACCAAAACACGAAACTTCGTTGGATTTTACCATAGAGATCACTATATTCACTCTTAACCGATTTGGGGCCGACCCATTTTATTTCCAACCAACAGAGCTGATATGATGAATGAACAACGCAGCAAATTGACAATTTTCTCAGATTATATCTGACCCTGGTGCTATTTCATTACCGGGCGTATTGAAAGACTGAAGCAGGAGTTCGACATTGGGGTTGAATGGAAAGCATTTCCACTCCATCCAAACACACCAGCTGAGGGGCTTGCCCTCGAAGAGCTGTTCAATGCTCCCTCCGAGAAAATTACCAAAATGGTGTCAGGGCTTAAACAAACAGCAGCCAGTCTCGGTTTACCATTCGGTGACCGTACCAAAACCTATAATTCCAGGCTGGCCCAGGAACTGGGCCTCTGGGCTGAGGATCAAAACAAAGGTGACCAGTTCCACCAGGCAACATTTGAGTCCTACTTTGTAGATGGAGAGAATCTCGCGGATCACCATGTACTTCTTCGCCTTGCAGCCAAAGTTGGGCTGTTGGAGAAGGAGGCGAATGTCGTACTACAGACGAGAAGCTACGCCGACGATGTCGATGCCCACTGGCAGGAAGCCCGCCAACTTGGAATCACTGCCGTTCCTACGTTTCTGATGGGCTTTAATCGGGTAGTTGGAGCTCAGAGCTACGATGCCCTCACCGATCTGGTAACAATGGCAGGTGCAGCAAGAAACGATTAGAAAAAATAGGTCGCTATCAGATAGGCCTGGGACGGATTGCCAAAGCCAATACCATCCTGCGGATTTATCAACTCTCCAAATTCACTTCCTGCTGAGCCCTCTGACACATTAATGCCCAGCAAGAGTTCGAATGATTGACTTACCTCCCAGTTCAACCGGGGTTGGAAAAGAAATGAATTGTCTTCTAAATTGTAAATTGTGGTGACCAGTAGATTTACCAGAGGGTGGGCTTCATATTGCAGCAGAGCGTCTATGTAGTATTTGCCAGTAACAAAAATTTCCCCACGTCTGAATCTGTCTGTCAAAGCTCTACTCTGCAGTGCATCCAGAGGGTCTGATTGCCCGAGTCCGTTGTAATAAAACTCCATAAAGCCATACCAATTCCTGCCTGACCAGGTCCAGGATCGGTCATAATTGAGCACCCCCGAAAAAAAAGACTTAGTTTCGCTGTCTTCGTCCAGGTAAGTCCAGGTAATATCAGAGCGTAAGACGCCGTTACCGAGATAAGTGGAGAAGCCACCACCCAGCACCGGATCCTCGTAGTTCTTCATCACGTAAATATCCAGGTCCCCATATTCACCCGTAATTCTTGTTTTCAGTCCATATGTCGATTGATCGTAGTCCAGATCATCCTCTTCGTCGGTACGCGGGACAACCACCAGCTGCAGATCAGTGATGAAATCAAAGCCATTCTGATAGAGGACCATGTCGCTGCCAATCTTATAATCCCTGATAATATCAGAAGGAGCGAATGGGTTTATGAGATCGGCAGGATTAAAAAGCAGACCATTGCCCCAGGTGAGCGCCTGTCGCCCAATGCTTAAATTTCCGAGACCACTTTCGTGGCCGAGAAAGAGTCGATCAAGTCGGTGATAAACTATGTAGTCATCACCTTCGGAGACTATTTTTGTAAGAGAAAATAGTTGGTCATCGTCACTGGGAAGAGTTGCTTGGTAGAGAGTTGAATCAAGAACTCCCGGGATTTGCTCCGCCGCTTCATTTATCGTCTCTCTGGTCTGTCCCCCCCTTCCCACCACTTCATAGTCGATATTAAGATTCGTAAACTCACCAAGGTATAAAGCCATATTGAGGCGTCCGTCAACCGAACCGTTGAGAAACAGCTGTTCTCCGCGGGTCAAAGCCAGAAAGTTTCCATCGTCGTAGTATTCGAGGAGGCCGCTGCCCCGCAAATGGCCCGACCATTGCCAGTCTGCTTCAGCGGCGAGCAAGGGCTCAACCCAGAGAAATGGTGCAGCAGACACCGCAACGATATACGGAAAGAGTTTGATCATTTTCTAGTGTCGGAGACTATCCGGCCATCCTGGAGCGAGACGAGTCGATCGGCAAATTCCATAACCATGGGGTCATGGGTGGCGAATATGAAAGTGACCTGTTTCGATCTGTTCATCTGTTTCATCATCTCCAGAAGTTTTCTGCCCGTTTTCGAATCAAGATTTGCTGTCGGTTCATCGGCCAACACTACCTGCGGATCGGTGATAATCGCCCGGGCTACCGCCACGCGCTGCTGCTGCCCTCCGGACAACTCATCTGGTCTGTTGGTGGCTTTTTCCGCCAAACCGACCTCCTGGAGGATGGCATTAACCTTCAGGCTCCGCACAGATTTTTCAACTTTTTGAAGGAGGAGAATATAGTCGATGTTTTCAGCCGCAGTCAGTACAGGAATGAGATTATATGCCTGAAAGACGAATCCAATGTGGTGCAGACGAAGATCGGCTCGCTGAGAGTCATTCATCTCGGACAAATTCTTGTGATCAAAATAAACTTCCCCCTCATCAGGTGTGTCCAGGCCGCCAATCAGGTTTAAAAGTGTCGTTTTACCGGATCCCGACGGACCAGCCAGGGCAACAAACTCACCTTTCTCGATGCTGAGCGCTACGTTGTCGAGTGCTTTGAAGCTTACACGCCCCTGATGATAGACTTTGCTCACCGAGTCGACTCTGATGATAGCCATCTTATTTCTCCTACTGTTCACAGCGCTCAGCTAGAGGTGTCTCATTGTCTCGACCGGAGTAAACCTGGCAGCATGCAGCGCAGGGTACAACCCAACCAGGAGACCGAGCAAAATAACCACCCCGTTCGCCATGAAAATATCTTTGAGGCTGATAACCGGATACACTACACGACTGATGCCCCACATTTCGATTCCTGCTCCGAACGATCCCAGATCGATTCCCGACCCGAATACTACCTCGACGAGAAACAGAGAAGAGAAATCTGCGACGGCCATACCAATAAGCAGCAAAAGCACCACCTCGATGATCACGCTCTTGATAATACCCGTCGCCCGCACCCCAAGGGCTCGCTGCAAGCCGAATTCTCTCATTCTCTCATACACAGCCATGAGTACCGTGTTGGCCAGTCCGAATCCCATGGCGATGAAGACAACGACAAACCAGATCAGCATGTAGACATCGAACATGTCGATGTAGGCGGCGATTGCAGGAAGCAACTCACGCCAGCCGTTGGCAGCCAGATTTTCGTTGTCCAGTTGTTCGTTGATCCTGTTGACCAGCTCCTCAATCCGGCCCGTCTGATAGGTAGTCGCCAGATCAAGATTCACGGCGATTTCAGTGGCTGTGTCAGGGGCCCCGATCATATCCTGGAAAGTATGCAGATTTACGAATACATAGCGCTTCTCGGTGTCTCTTAATTCTGTTCTATAACTGCCTCTGATTCTGAAAGCTTTCGCACGTCCCTCACTCGCACTATCCTGGCTCATGAGCACTACTTTCTTACCGATTTCGAGCCCTAGCCGTTCGAGCAATGCCTGGCCAATCAACAAGCCGTTAGTGTCGTCTGGATCAAGAGCTGTTCCCTTATAAAGAGGGCGCCCGATAAAAGACACCCCGGTCTCCAGCTCAGGTTGAACCCCGACGACCATAACTCCAACATGGTCTCTGCTGGTGCTCAAGACTCCGTCGAGCCGCAGCCTTTTTACCAATCGCCCGTCTTCCGGAAGCAACCCACTTATCTGATCTGCAACTTCACTCACCGTATCGATCCTGTTATCAACGGCCGGATCAATGCGGTAGAGCGGATTCTGGATTTTTATGTGACCGACAAGATTGTCGATCGAGTTTCTCACCATTCCCTCCATCATGCCTCGGCCAAAAGCTGACATGACGATCATGGAAATAATGCCGATAACTATAGCGGTCAAAATGATCAGAGTGCGTCGTGGATTGCGCCATAAATTTCGCCAGCCTATCTGGATGCTCATCCAATCAGCAGTTGTCATGACCGCAATGCCTCCACGGGCTTCAAAGTAGGTATACGCATTACGGGAATGAGCGCGGTGAGTATGGTAACCATGAAAATGAGTAGAGGGCCCACCACAATTGAAAGAAGGGTGAGTTTCGGGTAGAGCCGCTCGGGCATTCCGTATTGCGCCATGAATTCAGCACTGTCTCCCATTGAGATGCCATAGCGGGCAGCAAGTAGCGTACTGGCTATACCACAGACGACGCCAAGGACCAGCCCCACCGAGGTCATGCCAAGTGACTCCAGCAGCATCAGTCGCACCAGCCTACCAGGCTTCATGCCGATCGACATGAGCACCCCGAATTCTTTCTTGCGCTCAAAAATTGCCATGAAAAAGGTGTTGACGATGGAGAAGGCGACCACCACCACGAGAATGAAGTACATGATTATGCCGCTGATCAGATCGAGTTCGATCGATTGTTTGAGTCCGGGGGTAAGCTCCTCCCAGGTCATGACCTGAAGTCCATTAGTGGCCTCATCAGCTCTCAGACGATCTGCTGCTGGACTGCTGTCTGACAGGTTATCAAACGTATAGATGAGCCGATGCACTCCTCCATCCATGCTGAAAATAGCATCGAATTCGGCCAGAGGCAGTTGCATGACCGCACGATCAAATTCGTCGATACCTGATTTGAATATACCGACAATGGAGGCCACCCCTGCCGCGATGGAACCGTCGCGGCCGCTGCCCAGCATTACACATTCATCGCCTATGCCTAGCTGCAGGTGGCGTGCGGCAAGAGTACCGATGACTGCGGCGGGGCCATCTTCCTTCGTGAGGTATCGTCCTTCAACAATCTGTTGGGGAACTGATGATATTTCGATCTCCCGGGTCGGGTCGACCCCGGTGACCGCCAGTCCCCTGCTTCTCTTGGTGCCGCTGGCCAATACAAATGCTTCGGACCGTTTCGCCACCTTCTCTACTTT
>JABDQA010000069.1 GCA_013042475.1 Desulfofustis sp. | reverse complement strand
TGAAGATGCTGCCCAAGGTAGTCGATGAACTTGAACCTGTTTCTTCCGCCCTGGTGTTTACCAACACGCGTTCGCAATGCGAACTTTGGCACCAGGCACTCAGCGAGGTTCGTTCCGACTGGCGGATCGGTTTACACCATGGTTCGCTGGCCAATAAAGAGCGTAGAGTTGTCGAACAGGGGTTGAAAAGCGGTGCTTACAAAGTAGTTGTCTGCACCTCCAGTCTCGATTTAGGAGTCGATTTTTCACCGGTCGAACGGGTGCTGCAGATTGGCAGTCCCAAAGGCGTCGCCAGATTGCTTCAGCGGGCCGGACGCAGCGGCCACGGCCCCGGACGAGTCAGTCGGGTGACATGCGTACCGGCGCATGTGTTCGAATTGGTTGAGGCTGCCGCGGCCAGAGATGCGACTCAGATGGGAGCTATCGAGTCCCGGCCACCGTACAATTGCCCCCTCGATGTCCTGGCTCAGCATGCGGTCAGCATGGGGCTTGGGAAAGGTTTTAGAAAAGATGAGCTGCTGCGGGAGATCAGGACAACCGCATCCTACAAAGATCTTACCGATGGAGAGTGGGACTGGCTTCTTGAGTTTCTGAGCACCGGGGGCTCGACTCTGTCGGCCTATCCTGAATATCATAAGCTGCAGGTGACAAATGAGATTTACAAGGTGAAGGATAAAACCCTGGCGCAACGGCATCGCATGGCCATCGGGACCATCGTCAGCGATGCCGCGATCCAGGTCAGATATCTTAAGGGAGGAAGACTTGGCAGCGTTGAGGAGAGCTTTATTTCCCGCCTTTACCCGGGTGATACGTTTCTTTTTGCCGGCAAGGCGCTGCAGCTTGTCAAAGTCAACAACATGGTTGCCTATGTACGCAAGACTAAGGCAGCTGGCGCAGTCCCGGCGTGGCAAGGCGGACGCATGCCGCTCTCCAGTGAACTTGCTGACGCGGTGTGCACAAAGCTCGATGCCGCTGCCAGGCGCATCTTTGGAGACGAGGAAATGCGTTTAGTTCGTCCGGTTCTTGCATTGCAGGAAGCCTGGTCGGCAGTGCCTAAAAATAAAGAACTGCTGATCGAGAGGATCGATTCAAGGGAGGGCGCCCACCTTTATATCTACCCGTTTGCCGGACGTTTAGTGCATGAGGGACTGGCAGCCTTGCTGGCCTACCGACTTGCGGCTTTAGAACCGCTCACTTTTACCTGGGCGGTCAACGATTATGGCTTCGAACTGCTCAGTCGTGAAGCGCCTCCATTTGAAGAGGCATTGGGAAATGATCTTTTTGGCATCGATCACCTTGGCGATGACATCATGGCGAGTCTGAACAGTGCCGAACTGGCTAAAAACCGTTTCCGGGAAATTGCCCGAATTGCCGGCCTTGTCTTTCAGGGCTACCCGGGAAAAGGGAAAACTGCACGCCAGATACAGGCAACCAGCTCACTCATTTTCGATGTGTTCCAGCGCTATGACCCTGAAAATCCATTATTTAAGCAGGCTCACGCTGAGGTACTCGATCGTCAACTCGAGCGCACCAGGCTCTATTCGACATTAAAAAAGATGCAAGCTGCTACGCTTAGGATTACTCGGCCGGAGCGTGTCACACCTCTTGCTTTCCCGCTCATGGTTGATCGGCTCAGAGAAAAAATGAGTTCAGAAAAACTGCAGGATCGCCTTCATCGTATGCTGGTCTCCCTGGAAAAGCATGCTGAACAGACAGTAGTGAGCTAACCTGACGTTCATGGAAAAACAGCTGAAAAGTAAAAACAACAAATAATATCGAATTATTATTTGATATATGGATAGATATGGCAATGGTACAGTTTGTACTTTTTAATATCAACGTTGAAAAGACAGAATTTCCACCCTTCGGGCGAGTCGATACGGCCTGCTATCCTGCGTCGCTTTTGTGGGAGGCATATTAACTATATAGCCCCCCACAAGTCTCCTTGTCTAACAGGCCGTCTCGACTCGTGAACGTCAGGCTAAACGATGCTGGTGAACCCCAGAGATGTGGTGCATGAGGTGTGCGGCCAGACGCTGCAGCTTATGCCCGAGCGGAGTGTGTTCTGGCGGGAAAAGAATATTCTACTGGCGGCTGATTTGCACCTGGGCAAGGAGGGGACCTTTCGTTCTGCGGGAATTCCGTTACCCGAGGGGCCAAGTGTCGAGACCCTCGATCGACTGGATCAGGCCCTTGCCCGCAGCGGGGCAATTCGTCTGGTTGTGCTTGGCGACCTCTTCCATGGCACCAGCTCAGTTGATGCCTTTGCTGAAGTGATGGAGGCCTGGCGCTGTCGCTGGCCGGATCTTGGCATCGAGTTGATCGGCGGCAGCCATGATCGCTGGAGCGGGGATCTGCCCGAGAGTTGGCGCATCGAATTGTATAACGAACCGAGGCGCATGGACCCGTTTGAGCTGCGCCACTATCCTGCTGTCAGTGCTGGCGGCAATTACTGGTTGGCTGGCCATCTGCATCCGGGCGTTGTGCTTAAGGAGGGGAAGCGCGGGGCGACGCTGCGCTTACCCTGTTTTTATTTCAGCGAACAGGGCGGCATACTGCCGGCTTTCGGCTCGTTCACCGGAGTGATTGGGGTTGAGCCCGATCCTGGCAGCCATTGCTACGCGGTTGCTGGGCATGAGGTGGTTAGGATTCCGAGCAGCACCAATCAGCTGAATTACCGGAAAATGAAAAGGGGCTCTTAGATCGAACAGTTTCCAATGCCAGAGAATATGGGAAGACGTGGCCATAATTTTTATGCCCACCTTGCTTGCCGGCGCCGGGACAGTTTTGCCGGGTGATTAGAGTGCGTCGAGATTATCAAGACAGTCGTTCGCCCTGCTGGCGAGCTTCGATTTTTCTTGAGTACTCATTGCCTCCAGTCGACTGTACATCATCTTCATTCGGTGATTGGAGGCAAAAAATTTCTGATGGCTGAGCAAAAAATTCCAATAGAGCGAGTTGAATGGGCATGCATCCTTCGAGTTCTTCTGCTTGTGATCATAGCGGCACGAACCGCAGTAGTTGCTCATTTTGTTGATGTAGTTGGCTGAGGAGACATACGGCTTGGTCGCGATGATACCGCCGTCGGCAAATTGGCTCATGCCTCTCGTATTGGTTATCTCCACCCACTGGACCGCATCGATATAGATGCCCAGATACCATCCGTCCACCGCATCGGGATCGATTTCGGCCAGTAGGGCGAAATTACCGGTGACCATCAGACGCTGGATATGGTGGGCGTAAGCGGTTTCCAGTGACTGGGTTATGGCGTGCCGGAGACAGTTCATTCCGGTTTCGCCGGTCCAGTAAAAGTCGGGCAGGGGACGATGGTGTTCGAGTAGGTTCATCGTTGCATAATCGGGCATTTGGGCCCAGTAGACGCCACGCATGAACTCGCGCCAGCCGATGATCTGGCGGATAAAGCCCTCGACCGCCGGCAGACTGATCCGGTCGTTGCGCCGATATGCCTCGAGTGTTTTTTCCACCACCTCCCGGGGGCTTATCATCTTAGTATTTAGAGAAAAAGAGATCCGTGAGTGGAACAATGACCAGTAATCCGTATGCATGGCGTCCTGATAAGCACCGAAATCAGGGAGGCAGGCATCGATAAAATAGTCGAGTAACTGCAGTGATTCGTCGCGGTCGAGCGGCCAGATGAAGTGGCGCGGATCAATCATCCCGATGGTGTTCACCTGGCTGGATGAGACCAGGTCAACCAGGTCGGTAACTTGATGATCAAAGGTCTTGGCTTCGGCAACCCTCATATCTTTGGGCAGGGCTCTTCTATTTTCCCGATCGTAGTTCCACCGCCCCCCCTCGGGCTTGCCGTCTTCCATGAGCCACTCGTGAAGCCGTCGAATATTTCGGTAGAAGGTTTCCATGAGATAGGGTTTGGGGCCAAAGAATTCTGCCAGATCGTTACGTTCGGTGAGAAAGTGCTCGGTGTCGCTGCTTTGCGAGGCTATAGGCAGTTCCGTGCAGAGCTCTTTGATCTGCTGGTCCAGCCGATACTCGTCTGGCAGTAAATATTCAAATCGGGTAAATGCACCTGTTTGTACCAATTCTCTGATATTGGCAGATAGGTCCTGGCGGTTGGCTGGGTCATCGAGCTCAAGATAAATGACCTGATGGCCTGAATCACGCAACCAGCGAGCAAATCTTCGCATGGCACCGAAAAAGCCGACCACCTTCTGGATGTGATGGGCCACGTAGTCGGTCTCCTGCCGCATCTCCATGAGCAGATATGTCACCGAGGGATCAGCGGCGTTGAACCAGCTGTGTTTGCGGTTGAGTTGGTCGCCCAGTAGGAGGCGTAAGGTCAGGGTCGATTCTTCCATCTAGCACCTCCCGAAGCGAAGGGTGAGCTCTTTTAAATGTTCTGCCAGTTCATCGGTGAGAAATTCCTCGGCGCAGCGCCAGCGCCAATTACCTTCGGCAACTCCGGGAATGTTCATCCGACAGTCGCTGCCGAAACCGAGCAGATCCTGGAGAGGAATCACAGCCAGGGAGGCGGTGGAAGACAGTGCCAGGTAGATCAGATCTTGGTGAATCGGATTGGCATCGTGCATCTCGCGATTGGCGAATTGTTTGATCGTAGCGCGCGATTCTTCGTTAAGCTGGTTGGACATAAACCAGCCCAAAGTCGTGTCATTGTCGTGGGTGCCGGTATAAACGACACAGTTGGGGTTCGTATAGTTGTGCGGTAAAAACGGGTTGCGGGGATTGTTGTCGAAAGCGAACTGCAGCACCTTCATGCCGGGAAAACCAAGTTTGTCCCGAAGCTTGATAACTTCTGCCGAAATTTCACCCAGGTCCTCGGCAATTATCCTCAGCTCCCCAAGGTTTTTATAGATTTTCTCGAAAAAGAGCGGTCCCGGACCGGGTTCCCAGCTTCCGTTCAGGGCGGTTTCCTCCTCAGCAGGCACCGCCCAGTATGCCTGGAACCCCCTGAAGTGATCGACACGAGCGACATCGACGAGGTCAAACATTGCCTTGAACCGACGTGTCCACCAACTGAGCAGCGCGTCTTCAATCAGCGGATCGCCGCTGTTCCATCGATAGAGAGGATTTCCCCAGAGCTGTCCGGTCTCACTGAAGTAGTCCGGGGGCACCCCGGAAACTCGAAGAGGTTTGAGGCTTTCGGGATCAATCTCAAAAATCTCCTGATTGGCCCAGACGTCGGCGCTATCCAAGGCTACATAGATGGGGATATCTCCTATGATACTGACACCTTTACTGTACGCATGTTTTTTCAGCGCCGCCCACTGTCTGAAAAACACGTATTGTTCGAAAAGGTAGAAACCGATCCGGGAACGGTACTTTTTTTCAGCATCGGCAAGGGCGGAGGGCTCCCTCCTGGCAAGCTTATCTTGCCACTTTGTCCAGGGCTGGTTGTCGTGGATTTCTTTGAGGCACATGAACAGTGCATAATCTTTTAGCCATGGCGTGCGTTTGACGAACTGGTGAAAGAGAGGGGCCTGCGTCGATGAAAAGACTTTGTAGCTGCGCTCCAGCAATCCTCGTTTGAATTTGTCCACCTGTTTGTAATCGGTGATATAAGGAGAAAAATGATGCCTAGCTGTGATTTCGTTTTTTTTAAGCAGGCCCATGTGAACCAAGGAGTCCGGGCTGATCAGCAGCGGCGAACCGGCAAACGCTGAACTGCTCATGTAGGGAGAGGAGTCAAAGAAGAGGCTGGTGGGGACGGTGGGAAGGATTTGCCAGTATTTCTGGCCGCCTCTGTGGAGAAAATCCAGGAAAGAGAACGACACCGAACCAATATCGCCTATGCCGTATGGGCCAGGAAGTGAACTTATGTGGGCCAGAATGCCACAGGCCCTGTTTGAGGTGAGGAAAGACTGCATATCGATAGGTTAGATTATAATAAATATGTATGGCAGTGATTAGAATATAAAATTATTACTTTGCCCAAAAAAATAATATCTGTTGCTTGTATCTCAAAGGATCGATGCTATAATTGTTTAAGCAGGCTGTCCGCAGTGCCAAAAAGGCGCATCGGGCAGTTTTTTAATGAGTTTGCGGATGGTTATGCAGCTGCCAAGAAGGACTTGCGAACACCATTTATATATTGTATCTTGAAGTGTTGCGCGCGATGATAATCAAATACATGCACTCGGTCCGTTTCCGGGTGCATGTTTTTTATTTACCCCATTAGGATGAAGTGTGCATTTACTGTCCTGCATTTACCACGCTCAAGCTTTAGGGCGAATCAATTCTAACATTGATTTAGTGAAAAGAGTAATGGAGACCGCTACCAGTGCTTTCTGAACTAAAAGAAAACCTACTCAAAGCAGGTAAATCGGAAGGGTGTATCAGTTTCGATGATCTAAACGATCTGCTGCCGGATGAAATAAAAGACCCCCGGGATATAGAAAAAATATTCAACTTCCTTGGTGATCACAACATAGAGATTGTGACCGAGGAAAAATCGGGTGAAAAGAGAACCCTCTCCGGTGAGGTCTGGGAAAAGAAAAATAAATCCTCAGATGGTGGGGATGAGGATGAGCCGGCGCTTGGTTTTTCAGAAGAAGATGAACATGATGCCGAAGAAACCACCACCACCTATCTCAGGGAAATGGGAAGGTTTGACCTACTTACCCCCGAAGAAGAAGCCAAATATTCAAAAACGATAAGGCAGGGATTTGAAGCGATCATCAAGGCTATTCGTGAGGATACTTCAGCCGTAAGGGACATAGATCTGCTCAGGGAGCGTATAGATCTCTGGGAAAAACGTGATCCTACATTGAAGCCGAAGAAACAGCAACTCAACTTCATGCGTTACAATGTTGCTGCCTGTGCCAAAAAATATCCGCACAAGCGGGAGCTTTTTGAACTGCAGGCCAAAATGGAGGCATACAGCCGCTCAATCGAAGTAGCTAAGGACACAATGATCCGCGCCAACTTGCGGCTCGTGGTGTCGATTGCCAAGCGCTACATGCATCAGGGCTTGACTCTGGCCGATTTGATTCAAGAGGGCAATCTTGGCCTGATGCGGGCTGTATTTCGTTTCGATTATACCAAAGGCAACAAGTTTTCCACCTACGCAAGCTGGTGGATCCGCCAGGCAATCACCAGGGCGATCCTCGACAAAACCAGAACTATTAGACTGCCGGTCCACTTTCTCGAATTGCGGAGCCAGTTCTTCAAGGCATTTTATGCCCTTTACAAGGAACTCGGACGCGAGCCGACACCTCTGGAAATTTCCAAGGCCACCAACCTGCCCATGGACAAAATTTTGTCGATCCTCGAGGCCTCCCGGGAACCAATCTCCCTGGAAACCCCTGTGGGTGACGATGACTCTACCCTTGGCGATTTCCTCGAGAACCAGGAATCCCAGTCACCTTACGAAGCCGTGCAGACGAGAGAGCTTGCCGGACGGGTCAAGGAGATACTGTCAACCCTGTCGGAGCGTGAGGAAAAAATCATCAGGCTGCGCTTCGGGATCGGTGAAAAAGCCGAATACACCCTCGAAGAAATAGGCAAGCGTTTCAATGTCTCCCGTGAACGCATCCGGCAAATCGAAAAGAAGGCCCTCAATCGTCTTCGTCATTCAAGTCGAAGGGAGAAACTCAAGTACTTTATCGACTGAACATTTCCATCCACCCATATGTGAGATAAAAAACCGGTGATAAAAAACCGGTTTTTTCATTGGCGTGAAAAAATTAATTGAATCCGCGGGACTGGATGACATCCAGCAGAAAGTCCTGGCCGGTGAACGTCTGTCCCTGGCGGACGGTCTTAGATTGTATCAGAGTTCCGATATACTTGCCGTAGGATGGCTTGCCAATCTGGTTCGGGAACGGCTCAACGGCAACAAGGCTTACTTCATTTACAACCAGCATATCAATTATTCCAACATTTGTACCAATCTCTGTAAATTCTGCGCTTTCGGGCGTAAACAAGATGACGATTTTGCCTACGAGATGTCAATCGAGGAGGTCAAGGAGAAGGTACGCCAGCGACTTGACGAGCCCATCGTTGAAATTCACATGGTTGGCGGCATCCACCCCAATCTGCCTTTTTCATACTACACGGAAGTGCTGCGCGGAATCAAAGAGGTGCGGCCCGAGGTACACATTCAGGCGTTCACCTGTGTTGAGATTGCTCACCTTGCGAGCCTTTGTGAAAAATCCGTTGGAACGACCCTGGAGATTCTACGGGAGGCCGGCCTCGATTCGATGCCCGGGGGCGGCGCTGAAGTGTTCAGCAGTAGAATAAGAGAGCGCACCTGCGCCGACAAGCTGCCGGGAGAGGACTGGATCGAGGTGGCAAAGACAGCTCATCGTCATGGATTCAGAACAAATGCGACCATGCTTTATGGGCATATTGAGACTTACGAGGAGCGGCTTGAACATCTGGATGCTCTGCGTCAGGCTCAAGATGAAACTGGCGGTTTCCTGGCATTTATTCCACTCGCTTTTCACCCTAAGAATACTGATCTGTCCGCCTTATCTTCGACCACGGGAATGGATGACCTCAGAAATATCGCGGTGGCCCGCCTCATGCTGGATAATTTTGCCCATGTCAAGGCCTACTGGGTGATGATAGGTCCGAAATTGGCCCAGATTGCGCTTTCCTTCGGGGCTGACGATTTGGATGGTACGGTTAAGGAAGAAGTAATTACCCATATGGCCGGTGCCGAGACCGACCAGGCCATCGGTTCAGAGACGCTGATCAGGATGATCACCGAATCAGGCCGGGTTCCGGTAGAGCGAACGACACTGTACGATGTGCTCGAGGTGCATGACAGCTCTCAGAGGGTAGAATCATGATAGATCGGATCGACGATGTGCTCTCTGGCGGACGTCTTTCTGATGACCAGTTCCTGAAGCTCTATTCTGAAGCCGATATTCACCAGCTTGGTTTTCTGGCCGATCAGGCAAGAAAGCATAAGCACCCTGAAAAAGTTGTGACCTATGTGGTAGATCGAAATATCAACTACACAGACATCTGCATTTCGGCCTGTAAGTTCTGCGCTTTTTATCAATTACCCGAATCAGGAGAAGGCTATCTCCTGAGTCGTGAAGAACTTAAAAAGAAAATCACAGAAACCCTTTCCCTGGGCGGTACCCAGATTTTGCTCCAGGGAGGATTGCACCCGGACCTGCAACTGGATTATTACGAGGATCTGGTATCCTTTATAAAAAGGTGCGGTATCAATGTACACGGATTCTCGCCTCCCGAGATTCATCATTTCAGCATTATCTCGGGATTAAGTGTTGCGCAGGTTCTCGATCGCTTGATAGGCGCTGGCCTCGATTCGATACCCGGGGGTGGAGCCGAGATACTCGCCGATCGAGTCAGAAAGTTGGTAGCACCCCAAAAGTGCAGCGCTGATGAGTGGCTCGAGGTTATGGAGACGGCACATAATAAAGGGCTGCGAACTACAGCAACAATGATGTTCGGCCATATCGAAACGATTGAGGAGCGGCTCGAGCATCTCAGCCGGTTGCGCGCACTTCAGGATCGGACCGGAGGCTTCACCGCATTCATCCCCTGGCCATTCCAACCCGACAACACGACTTTATACGGTGAAGGGGGATCATTCAAAACCAGCGGCTGGGAATATCTCAGGATGTTGGCCCTGTCCCGGATTTACTTGGATAATTTCGATAATATCCAGGCCTCCTGGGTGACCCAGGGTGCGAAGATTGCCCAGCTGTCGCTTCATTTTGGCGCCAACGATTTTGGCAGTACCATGATTGAAGAAAATGTCGTCGCCGCTGCCGGGGTGAATTTCTCACTCTCCGAAAAAGAAATTTGCCGTCTTGTTACCGATGCCGGATTCACCCCCCGGCAACGATTGATGGACTACACTATCGTCAACTGAAAACGATGACCATGCGGACCCCACCAGCCGTGCGCATCGGCATGGTCAATTATATCAATACAGCCCCTATCCACGAAATCTGGAAATCGAGGCCTCATGATGACTCTTGGCGGATGGTCGAAGCACACCCTGCTGCGTTGAACCAGATGTTGGCCGGTGGGGAAATTGATCTGGGTTTTGTCTCTTCGCACGAGTACGGCATCAGACCTGAAAAATATGAGATTCTCGAAGATCTCTCTATCAGTGCGCACGGACCTGTCGGATCAGTCTTTCTGTTCTCCATGATTAAACCCGAAATGCTCTCGGGTTTGAGGGTGCTTCTCAGCGTTCAGTCGAAGACTTCGGTCTGTCTGGTCAAAATAGCCCTCGAAAAGTTCCTCAAGGTCTCACCGGCTTATATTGAAGGTGAAGTGCGCCAGGCGCGAAAACTGGGTGCGGATGCGGTGCTGGCCATTGGCGATGATGCCCTGCGGCTGAATATCGAAGGATCCTACCAATATTGTCTCGATTTAGGAGAACTCTGGCGCCGCTACACCGGGTTGCCATTCGTTTTCGCAGTGTGCGGGGTACGGTCCGAGTTCGCCAGAAACCATCCGGAGCTGGTCAACGCCGTGCACAGGGAACTTATCGTCTGCCGAGATCTTGGACTTGGTGCGCTCGACAATATCTGTCTGCTCGCAGCTCCGCGGATACCCATGGACGTTGATGTCTGCCATCGTTATCTGAGCGCTATCGAATTCAACCTTGGCCCTTTCAAACAGCAGGCGCTGCAACGGTTTTACACCTATCTCTTCGAGTTCGACGAGGCCAGAAAGGAGTGTCTGCCCTTGAAAATCAGAAAAGTCGAAGAATAATGACCCAGTGGAGACAATCAGAAAAACCTTTAAACTAGGTTACCATGAAACTACTTATTGGAGTTACCGGTGCTTCCGGCATGATCTTCCTGAAAGCCTTTGCTCAACTCTGCCGGCAGCAGAAAGATCTTCTAGTGCACGGCATCTGCTCGGATGCGGGCAGGGATGTGTTAAAAATGGAACTTGGGCATGAGGCGACCACACTGAAAGGGGTGGATCAGTGGTTCGCGGCCGATGATTTTTTCGCTCCGCCGGCTTCGGGTTCTGCCGATTACCAGGCAATGGTAATCCTTCCCTGTTCGATGGGCACTCTTGGGGCAATCAGTTCAGGGTTGTCGATCAACCTGATTCACAGGGCGGCGGACGTGTTGCTCAAGGAACGTAAAAAGGTGGTCCTCGGAGTGCGGGAAACACCTCTTAACCGGACCCACCTCAGCAATATGCTTACCCTGCATGATGCCGGCGCGGTCATCTGTCCACCGATGCCAAGCTTTTATTTCAGACCTGAGACCATGGAAGAGGCGGCCACATCATACGGGTGGAGGGTCATGGACCAGCTGGGAATCGAGGTCGACGGGAGAGAGAGGTGGGGAAAGGAATGAACCTGACCCGGAAAATTTCGGTCCTGCTTGAGATGATCAAGTTCAAGCTGACCATCTTTGCCATGCCTTTCGCCTTTACCGGTGCCTTTCTGGCCGCCGACGGCGTTCCCGATCTGCTGGTGTTCATGTGGATCATTCTGGCTATGGTCGGGGCCAGGACCAGTGCCATGGGGTTTAACCGGATCATCGACTGGAAATTCGACGCTGCCAATCCCCGCACAGTAAAAAGGGCAATTCCGGCAGGGGAGGTCAATCTTAAAGAAGCCTGGCTCATGGTAATCATCGCGGCTCTGCTCTTCTTCATCAGCTGCTATCAGCTCAACCGCCTGACTCTGCTGCTTTCTCCCCTGGCCCTCGGACTCAGCTTTTTCTATTCTTTGACCAAGCGTTTCACTTCTTTTTGTCATCTTGTTCTCGGTGTCGCCCTTGCCTTCGCTCCGTTGGGCGGGTGGGTTGCCGTACGGGGAAGTCTCACGGAATTTCCGTTTGCACTTTCGCTCGGTGTACTTTTCTGGGTCGCCGGTTTCGACACTGTTTATGGTTGTCTGGATGTCGACTATGACCGCAAGGCAGGGCTCTATTCATTGCCCTCCCGGCTGGGTCCCCAAAAAGCTTTCAGGGTGGCGGTCGTTTTCCATCTGCTGGCCTTTCTTCTTTTTACCGTTACCGGGGTGCAGATGGGACTCAACTATTTCTATTTCCTCGGTCTCGCCATCACCGCGGCGGCACTGTTTTATCAGCACTTGATTGTAAGCCCCACCGATCTGTCGAGAATTCATGCCTCCTTTTTCTCGATGAACGGTTTCATCAGCATCACTATTTTCTGTGCGACCTGGCTGTCGCTTGCCACTTCCTGAGACCGGGCTATGCTGCGCTTGCTCTTAACCACGCTTATCTGTCTGCTGGTCACAGCTGCCACGACTGTCGCAGCAGAGGAAAAGCCGGCTGATCCGCGGGAGGGGATTCCTTTCGGTGTAATGAACAAGGAGTTGATGGAGACTATCTATGCCGGAAACGAGAAATTTCGTTACGACGTTTCCTACACCGGTGGTCTCAAGCTCGGCGAATTGCATCTTAGGGTCGATCAGGCCGAGGATCCTAAGCAGGGGTTTATAATCCACGCCCGGGTCACGACCGATAACGGCATGTTCTCGAAAATCTATCCGATAGAAGATATCTACGCCACGAGGGTAGGGGGCCCCCAGCGGTTGCCATACCACTATGAGGTCTGGCAGAAGGAGGGCTATAGTTACGAGGCTCACCGGGTGTTCAAGTTCAGGCAGAAAAAGGGAGTAATTCTCTATCAGCACAACGACAAGCCGGTCGAGGTCTTTAAGGTGAAAATGCCTATTCAAAATGAGTTTTCCTCCTTTTTTTCCAGCAGATTGATGGATTTCTTTCCGGGGCGACCATTTCTGGTTCCGACCTTTGCGGACGAGAAGCGCAATGAAGTGGTGGTCATGGTACGGGGCAGGGAAAAGGTGAAAAAAACCATCCTCGGTGACGTTGACACCATGGTGGTCGAACCTATTATGGAGTTCAGCGGTCTCTACGACAAAAGAGGAGATACTGTCATCTGGTACAGCGACGACGAGTGCCGGGTACCGGTCAGAGTCAACTCCAAGCTCGTACTCGGTTCGCTGACCGCCAAGCTGGTAAGCTATTCCAACCCGGCCTGCCCCAAGTATGATGGGGCCATCCTGGAAAAGTACAGAATAGAAGCGGAAAAATACGTGGACGAACGTTAATCGAGAGGGAGAAAAAATGAGTGAGGCGGTAATTCAGACTGATCTTGATGGATTGAACCTGGTGCACCGGGGAAAGGTGCGTGACATGTACGAAATTCCCGGCCACGACGATAAACTGCTGATGGTCGCCACCGACCGGATTTCAGCCTACGACGTAGTGATGTCGGATCCCATACCCGGTAAGGGAAAAGTCCTCACAGGCCTGTCGTTGTTCTGGTTTGATTTGCTTGGCGACATTGTCGAAAATCACTTGATTAGCGCCGAGGTGGATGAATACCCCACGGTCTGCGTCCCCCATCGTGAGATTCTTGCCGGACGTTCCATGCTTGTGCACAAGACGGCGCCGCTGCCGGTGGAGTGCATTGTCCGTGGCTACATATCCGGTTCGTTCTGGAGTGCCTACCAGAAAGACACCACCGTCTGCGGTTTCGAGCTTCCCGCAGGAATGAAGGAATCGGACAGGTTTCCTGAAACATTGTTCACCCCTTCGACAAAAGCGGATATCGGCGATCACGACGAAAATATCTCAATAGAACGGTTAGAGGAGATCGTCGGCGCCGACCGGGCCGCAGAAATCGCCAGCACCAGTGTGGGTCTCTACCAGAAAGCAGCAGATTATGCCCGGGAAAAGGGAATCATTATCGCCGATACGAAGTTTGAACTGGGCGAAAAGGACGGCCGCCTCATCCTGATCGATGAGGTGCTGACTCCGGATTCTTCAAGATTCTGGCCATTGGACGAGTATACTCCGGGTAGGGGACAGCCAAGCTTTGACAAGCAGTTTCTGCGTGACTATTTGTCGTCACTGGACTGGGACAAGACCCCTCCGCCCCCGATCCTGCCTCCGGAAATTATTCAGAAAACCAGGGTTAGATACGAGGAAGCACTTTCAAGAATTGCCGGCTAGTTGGGACGTCTCAACGAGCGAACATCAGGCTAGCGACACACCACGTTAAGAAATTGGGTTCAAGCGAGACTTGCCCTGATTGCCGCCTCGAGATTTGCATAGCGGTGAACATAACCATTTCTCATGAGGACGCTGGGGAGCACCCTGGTGCTCGATAGTATCAATTCGTCCGCCATCTGACCAAAGACGGTCCTGGCAGCGAAGGCAGGCATATTTAACACGGTTGGCCTTTTCAACACTTTTCCGAGGGTTTTTGTAAATTCCCGGTTAGTCACTGCGGCTGGCGCCACCAGGTTTACCGGGCCCTCGATTTCATCGTGGGTCAGGATGAATTCGATCATGGTGATCAGATCTTCTAATTGTACCCAGCTGATATATTGAGTCCCACGTCCGACCACTCCAGCAATACCTAATTTAAACGAGGGCAGCATGGTCGGCAGGGTCCCCCCCCGGCCGCTCAAAACCATGCCAATTCTTCCAAAAACAACCCTAATGCCAGCCTCAGCGACCGGTTGGGCCGCCTGTTCCCAGGCACGACAAACTTCGGCGACGAAATTGGTGCCCGAGGTGGCGGTTTCATCGACAGTCTCACTGCCACGATCGCCGTAGTATCCGATGGCCGAAGCAGAAAAAAAGACCCGTGGCTTGATCTCAAGACCGGTACAAAATTGCGCCAGTTGCTTCGTCCCTTCCTCCCGGCTGGTGATGATCTTCTTTTTTTTCGCCTGAGTCCAGCGGCCGGTTGCGATGTTCTCTCCAGCCAGATGAACCACCGCATCAATTTGGTGAGATCCAGCCACCTGAAGCTGGTCAAATTTCCAGAATGAACCGGCCTGATTCTTGTTACGCTGGAGACTGAACGTATCATGTCCAGCTGCAGTCAGGTGCTGCACGAGTCCACCACCTACGAGTCCGGAGGCACCGGTAATCAAGATATTCATGGTCGCTTTCTCTTCTCAGTAGTTTGGGCTGATTCTTCCGGTTGTAGATTCCTTTTCTCATCAACCAGGTGGGCGGTTGCCAGAAACGGATGGTGAAACAGCATTCTGGGACCGCTGTACCTCATTACTTTGATTATTTTTTCACGCATTTTAGTTTTGTAGCAATGCACGGTGCATTTTCCACAGGTCGATTTGTGTTCCTGAAATGGGCAGTTGGCCAGCCGCCGTTCAGCATATTCCGATAACTCGCTGCACTGCTCGCAGAAACCGGATGAATGGTGATGGGCCTTGCAATAAATACGTATCATGGCCTTCACCGTTTTGAGTTCCCGAACCAGGCGTGGATGCATGGGGCTTTCAGAGGCACCTGCTGTTCTAGGCTTTGACATTTTCACGGGCCATGAAGAGCTGCAGTTGTTCGTGGATGTCGTCGCCCACCTGATCCTGGGAGCGGGCGTTACTGTCGATGACGATGTCGGCATAGGTGGTGTAGAGCTCAAAACGTTCCTGAAAAAGATCGGCGAAACTTTGATCTTCGCGCTTGGCCAACCCCCTGGTTTCATAGTTGTGAATTCTGGATCTCAACGTCTCCAGAGAAGCGTTCAGGAATATTACCACACCGTTCTCCCTGAGGTGTCTCATAGCCTTGTCACTATAGGCAGCACTGCCGCCCGTGGCAATCACATGGTTTTCGCAGTTGATGTCAAGCAGCACCTGCTCCTCGATGTCACGCAATACCATGTAGCCGTCAGCGTCAACAATATCCTGCAGTGACCGGTTCTCTTTGAGTTGGATCAGAATATCGCTGTCAAGATAGGGCCTGGTCAGGGCCTTGGCGAGAATTACCCCTACCGTACTCTTTCCGGACCCGGGCATGCCGATAAGAATGAGATTTTTTCGTTTAATCATCGCAATAGTGGCTGTTTGAAAGTTAGTAAACCACTAAAACAGTAAGACATACACGCCAAGTTGTGAATCAGAAGCCATTTTAAACCAACACGGTGCTCCGATGATCTCAATGTGACAAAGCGTTCACCTGCTGATTGTAAACTGTTGGGCCAATACATCCTGTATAACTCTGCTTCGCTTAACTCAAGCAGGTTGCCGCGGAGTAGCGCTGCGCCTTGCCACCCAATCGGCCTGCACCCGGCAGTCTATGGTATGTTGTCCGACTGCTTGGTAAGCCTGAGTTGGGAAGGAATGATCAAGACCAGCAAGAGGGAGAGAAAACTGAGCAGGGCTCCGGTAAAAAATACAAAGCGGTAATCAATCAGCCATAACATGCCGCCTAGGGCCGGCAGAAACACGGCAGCGACATGGTTGATGGTGAAGCCCACCGCCATACTCGGGGCGATGTCTTGAGGGTCTGCTATTTTCTGAAAAAAGGTTCGGATACCAATGGAGAAGTTAAAAAACAGGTTATCTGCTATGTAGAGAAAAAGAGCAAGATAACGTGATTCTACCAGACCGTAGCAGATGAATATGACAATCAGAGAAAGGTATTCCACGGAGAGGACCCGGCATTCGCCAAACCTGACAATCCATTTTCCGATATAGGGGCTGACGATAAAGGTGACAACATTGTTCAGCAGGAAAAGGATGGCAATTTCGGAAACGGAGAAGTTGAATTTTTTTACCAGCAGAAAAACCGCAAAGGCGATGAAAATCTGGCGCCTGGCGCCCGACATGAAGGTCAGGCTGTAAAATAACCAGTAGCGTCTTCTGAAGACCATCTCCTTGCGTTGGCGCGGCAGCTTGGGATCAACGGGATTTCTAGTCAAAGCCCAGACCGACGCCATCGCAATGGTGATGCCGAAGAGCAGGTAGAACTGGTGGTACTCAAGGTGCGGGGCCAATATAACCACAATCAGGCCGCACATCACATTGGTTGCGGCTGCGAAACTGCGCAGCCTGCCAAAGACAATCGGCGATGTCCGCTTATCGAAATATTGCAGGGTAAGGGACTGGTTTGTGGTTTCGAAATAGTGAAAGCCAAAACTCATGACCAGGGTGGTGAAGATCAGTCCATAAAAACTTGGTATAAGCCCGGTCAGGGCAACGCCTATCCCAAGAATCAAGACCGAAAGCGCAGACAACCGGTGTTCCTTGACAATCAAAAGCACATAAACCACAAGCAGGGAGAGAAAGCCGGGCAGTTCTCGAACCGATTGGATGAAACCAATATGAAAACCGTCCAGGTTGACCACGTTGACGGCAAAATTGTCGAAAAGGGTTCGCCAGACGTGTAGTCCGGCGGTTGAGCAGATGGTGAGCAGCAGCAAATAACCGTACATCGGCGTGCTGGTAAAAGATGATGTTGCGGACTTTTTCATTTGCAGCCGACAGCTCTCATGAAAGGATAAGCAGCGATATTAACAGGTAATCATTATGAAAAAGCGACACTGATGATAGTCCATATCGGAAGGTAAATCTCTTATAATTTCAAAAATCTACTTTCAGTTTATCGATTGTTGTCTCGGATACTTGTTTAAAAGATTGTCGAGCTCGGCTCGTTATTCGAAGATAGAAGACATGTAATTACAGTTTGTTATTTGTTTTGAATCATTTTCAGCAGATGATATAATCCTGTGACTGAAGGACAGTTTTGGGCAAATAATATCCGGAGGTGTGCGTCAGATGAGCGAATTTTTTGGAAAGATAATGGCATTCGTCGAGTCAACCAAGCTGATCGATCAGATTGCCGAAGTTGACTATGTTGGACTTTTCACCAACCCCTGGTTTCTCGTACCTTTTATCGCGCTGGTCGTCTATCTAATCTGGAAACAGCGCTGGCGTGACATGATCTTTATCGCCATCTTCCTCGGAGTATGGTGGGCTTCCGGAACCCAGTACATGCAGACCCTGGTGGTAGGTGAGGAACTTCAGGTGAGCAAGGTGCTGCCGGTACTGTTCGGCGGGGCGGCTATCATGGGTATTGTCATCTATCTGCTCTTTGGCCGATCGGATTGAAGGCGGAAAAGAAGTTATTGGCGCAATCCAAAATTCATCGCCATATCCCTATTTGATATAGCTTTACGGGAAGCAGGAGAGAATGATTTCGCATTTCAAGAACTCGATTTTTATCATCACTGATGAACATCATTGCCCCTTCTACAATGCCAAAGAAGAGTTTGAGGTGAGTGAAAATGCCCTTAAGATACCGACCGGTAAACCTGTTTGTCTAATTCTGGCACAGGATATCGT
>JABDQA010000138.1 GCA_013042475.1 Desulfofustis sp. | reverse complement strand
AGCGCACAACCTCTTCGTAACCGTCAACGGCAACCGCACGGTATCTGTTCATCGCTCAGCACCCGATTACGTTTTGGGCTCGACAGTTTCTAGGCTGCTTTTCGTGTCACCACAACAGTGTCGACAGATTCGAAGCCGCGACGCACCGCCTTCATGTTGAGCTCAAAGCTGGTCATTGCCATGGTGCCGAAAATCTGTCTGAAAGCCATTTTAAGATGGTTCTGATCAATGACTTCTCGAATAGCCATGTAGGCACCCAGCATGACCATATTGGCCGCCTTGGGAGCACCGCATTCAGCGGCGATTTTATTGGCCTCGAGCGTCTGGACCAGGACATCATCCCGGCGGACCTCCCTGTCAATAAGCGAGCTGTTGACCAGAACAAGACCACCGGGAAGAACGCTTTGCTCAAATCTTTCCAGCGAAGGCAGATTCATGACTATCAGGCTGGTGGCATTGGTTGTGACAATCGGTGAGCCTACCGGATGATCTGCTAAGACTACGCTGCAATATGCAGTTCCTCCACGCATTTCAGGTCCGTAGGACGGCATCCAGGTGACCTCTCGGCCGCCGAGCATCGCCGCACAGGCGATCAATTTGCCCAATACCATGACTCCCTGACCGCCGAAACCCGCACAGAGAATCCTTTCGCTAAACATTCACACCTCCTCCGGTGCCTTCAGGACACCGAGCGGGTAGTATGGAATCATATTGTTCCCCAGCCATTCCAGTGCTGCCACTGGCGCTAGTCCCCACCCTGTCGGACAGGTCGAGAGCAGTTCCACCATCGAAAAGCCCCGGTTCTGCAACTGATAGGTAAATCCACGGAGAATGGCCTTTTTCGCTTTACGAATATATTTGGGGTGATGGAGTGAGACCCGCTCCACGTAGGTTGCACCGGGAACTTCAGCTATCATTTCAGACATTTTCAACGGCATACCGCTGAGCTCAGCGTTTCTGCCTGTCGGGGCGGTGGTGGCCTTTTGGCCGGACAAAGTTGTCGGGGCCATCTGTCCTCCCGTCATCCCGTAAATGGCATTGTTAACAAATATAACGGTTATATGTTCTCCCCGATGGGCGGCATGGACAATCTCGGCAGTACCTATGGCGGCAAGATCGCCATCGCCCTGGTAAGTAAATACTGTCTTACCCGGTACGGTACGTTTTATGCCCGTTGCCACTGCGGGAGCCCTGCCGTGGGAACACTCGATCATATCAACGTTGAAATAATTATAGGAGAAGATCGAACAGCCCACCGAGGCACAGCCGATGGTATCACCCAGAAGTCCCAGTTCTTCAAGTACCTCGCCAACCAGCCGATGAGCTACCCCATGAGTACAACCCGGGCAGTAGTGGGTATCGGTTTCAGTGAGTCCGGCAGTTTTTTTGAAAATCACGCTCATACTGCACCTCCGACGATTAACTCCTCGGCATACTCACTTAACTCAGCCGGTTCCGGGATCACGCCGCCGCAGCGACCGTAAAAATGGACAGGCACCCTGCCCCCTGCCGCCAGTCTGACATCGTCAACCATCTGCCCGCAGCTCATTTCGACGCAGACGAGTGATTTGCATTTCTCTGGCAGCACCCGGAAAGCGGGAAATGGGAAAGGCCAGAGGGTCATGGGACGAATGAGGCCAGCCCGTCGACCATTTTGGCGTAAATCATCGACGCTGTTTTTCACAATGCGCGCCGCTGATCCGAAGGCGCAGAAGAGCAGTTCGGCGTCATCAGCCCGGTAGGATTCAAATTGTGACTCTCTTCTGGTGATTCGGCTGTATTTTCCCTGCAGTTTCAGATTGTGATTCTCCAGCATGGCCGGGTCGAGCCTCAGAGATTTGATGGTGCGTGGAGGCCTGCGCCCCTGATGTCCGCTAAGAACCCAGGATTGGTCACCCGCAGGTTTTGTGCTAGGGGGGATTAAAAATTCAACCGGCTCCATCATTTGCCCCAGCATGCCGTCGCTCACCAGAAAAACTGGAGTACGATATTTATGGGACAGATCGAATGCTTTCTGCATCATTTCCGCCGATTCCTGAACCGTCGCCGGAGCCAGCGAGATGATCCGATAATCACCATTACCGCCCCCCCGGGTCATCTGAAAATAATCCGATTGGGCCGGCTGGATGGTGCCAAGACCTGGCCCGCCGCGCATTACGTTGACGATGACACAGGGGATTTCGGTGGCGGCCAGCATCGAAATACCCTCCTGCATGAGAGCCAGCCCGGGCGATGAGGACGAGGTCATGGCCCGAGCCCCAGCCGCTGCCGACCCATACAGCATGTTCACTGCGGCGATTTCGCTTTCAGCCTGCAGAAAGAGTCCACCGGCCTTCGGCAGTTCCCGGGCGAACAGCTCGGGAATTTCATTCTGCGGAGTAATCGGATACCCAAAGAAATGAGTACAGCCTCCGCGGATCGCCGCCAGGGCCATCGCCTCATTGCCTTTCATCAATGTTCTGCCCATGTCTCCTCCCTATCGATCATCGAGTAGCTCGATGGTAAAGGTGACATCGGGACAGATCAGCGCGCAACTGAGGCAGCCAATGCAGCTCTCGCCCGACTCAACAGTAACTGGATAATAGCCCTTGAGATTGACACGTGATTCATCGATAGAAAGCACCGCTTCCGGGCAGACCGACACACAGAGTCCGCAGCCTTTGCATCTCTCCACGGCGATGTGCGGTATACCTCTCCTGTCGGCCATTTACGCCTCCACGTCAGAAATGGTAAAATCTTTTCTATGTTTAATTTTATCAAATATTTTTTTATTGTGTCAAACTCATCGTGTTTGCCAAAACATATAATAAATCTCACTTAATATTTGAAAATAAATATAATAATTATCTTTAGCGGGCTTCTTATAAGGTAAAATGGTCAAATTATATTTGGCCATTTGAAATAATGATGGGAGCTGAGGAATGAGCTGCCAGGTCTACAAAATGGAGACGAAGTAGATCTTTGAAAAAATTGATAGTCCCCGTCTTGTAACGGTCTGATGCTACTGGGGCCTATATATAACTACGAGGGTTTTGGCGGGTCCTTCAAGGCCTCGGTAACCGTGGGGGACGATGGAGTCAAAATAGAGACTGTCACCCTCCTCCAGGATAACGGTCTCTTCCCCATAACAGAATTCGAGGCGACCGTGGAGGACATAGAGAAACTCTTCGCCGCGGTGATTATTGAAGACAATATCACTTGCCTCCCGCATCTCCATTTCAACGATGAACGGCTCCATCA
>JABDQA010000064.1 GCA_013042475.1 Desulfofustis sp. | reverse complement strand
CCGTCGAGAGTGCGAGCCAGCTCCAATACCTCACCACGTAAGGTCGTACCGTATTTATCAAGACTGACAAAGCCTATATCTTCATAAACGTACTCAACGCCAAGCCCGAAGCGTTTATTTACCGCGTCTAAAACTGCTACGGTCGACTCGGTAATTTCAGGTCCGATGCCGTCACCGGGCAAAACCAAAATCTTCATGGGTGATCACCTTTCGTCTACAATGCCTATTATCTGTGAGAGGTAAGCTGTCAGGTACATGCAATATTATTGGGAAAATGGTGGCTGTAATACGAGTTGCACACTGCTGAGTTTATTATCCGTGACCGTCCCAGATGAGAGCTGGTACAAAGACCCTGCCTTCTGCCAACTTTCGTGCGGTTCGGATTAAACCTGCCGACTTGAGTTTGAACCCGTCTGGTTCATAGTCATAGTCAACGATCACGTCAATCTGCCCTGATGCATGTTCTAGGGTAATGCAAGCTGGAACTTCGTTGGGCAGACGAGCCATACCATCAGCGACAGTGTTTCGAGTAAGCAGGCACGCCGCCAGACATTGAGCCCCGGTCACGGCCATGGTCGGATGGCATTTCCAGGGCATAAAATAGCGGGCGGAAATGGTTCCTCCAGCCTTCGGTGGTGCGAGCAGACCAAATTTCGGCGTCACAGAATTCGTAACATCACCCATACCCATTCGCCGTCCAGCCTCTATCCTGATCGGCTCCATTCGATCATAGAAGTATCGATGAGCATCCAGCTCATCACAACTCTCATATCCAGTCAAACCAAAATCCTCAGCCCTGGCAATAACCATTGGCATGGCAACATCCATGCAGGTTACCGGGATACCATCAATCTCGTCGATCAAGCTGCCGGTGGGCAGAAACGCTCCAGTCACCCCACCAACAACATCCATGAACTGCAGCTCAATGGGTGCCGCAGTGCCGGGCACGCCGTCAATTGCCACCTTGCCTTCATACTCGACCTGTTTATTTGGGGTATGCACACTGGCAATGATCCGAGCCTCGGTGTTGACCGCCCGTATTTTGACCGTCGTCTCATCATCCCCCGCCGCAATCAGCCCCATCTCCAGGGCTGCCGGAGCAACACCCGACAGAATGTTGCCGCAGGTAGGTTTGTAATCCACAAGACGATCCTCGACGCTCACCTGCGCAAAAAAATAGTCGATGTCCGCCCAGTCATCTTCTGATTGTGACAGCATCGCAACCTTTGTGGTTACCGTCGTGCCACCGCCAATTCCATCGATGTTAAAGGGATGACCCGAACCAACCAAAGCCACCAGCACTTTGCTGAGACGATCCAGATCCTTGGGCAGATCACTCCTTTTAAAATATGGTCCGCGGGATGTTCCCCCGCGCATGAAAAGAAAGGGAATACCGGTTTGTGCCATAAACGCACCTTGTAAGTTTTCTTACAACCCTCCCAGCGGCCAGGGAAGATCAACGATTGATTGCAGGATCCCCGGTGGAAAGTCTCGATTCAAAACACCTGCCATAAAACATATGAGCGCGATGCCACCGGCAGTTAGGATGAAGGTCCTGGTCCAGCTTACACCGGCTCTCACCTTTATAAAGGCAACAAGAAAGAGAGCCAGGGCCAGAATGAACCCCAGCAGCGATGAAAGGATTAACAAACTTGCAAACCAGGCCAAGGTTTTCCAGAGACCGTGCGGAGCTTCAGCATCCTCTCCCGCTGCCTCTCTATCGGCAAAGATGACATCCGTTTTCGGAGCACGGATCATGCCGATAAGCAGCGAAAGACAGGCAACCGCTGCCACAAACGAGATTGTCATCGGGAAGATTCGGTCTGTCTGTATGGTGATTGCTGCGGCATTGAAGTAACTGATCACAAAGTATACTGTGACAAACAGCAGGAAGACTAATGGGGCTCGTTTGCGGCCTACCGGAACCTCACCCTCAGACATGATGGATTTGGCCTGCCTGATGCCGACAACTATCGAGATAACCGTGATGATCAGCAACACAATCACGATCGGCGAAAAGATGTATTCCAGCCCGATATCAGCCCCCCGGCGGAATTTGCTCATGGCTATCTGGTAGGCCTGAAAGGAAAAGTTCTCAGCCTGCGTACTCAGTACAAAGCCGATCAAGAAGGCCGGGCGCGACCAGTCAAAACGCCGCAGAAAGATGCCAAGGAGGCCGATTGCAAAGAGTGCCACCAAATCACCCAGTGACTGCCGTGACTGAAAAGCCGCAAAGGTAATCATCATGAAGAGAAATGGCGCCAGCAGGGTAAATCGAATGGTTGTCAGTCGTGCAATAAGCGGCGACAGTGTAATACACAGCCCGGCACCAACGACGTTGGCCAGTGCCAGAGACCAGACGGTTGTATAGGTTATATCAAGATTATTGGTGATAAGCTGGGGGCCGGCATCATATCCCAGGAGTGCCAGGCCACCGATGAAAATGGCCATTGACCCCGAACCGGGGATGCCGAATATCAGGGTAGGTACCAGCCCGCCGCCCTCTTTGGCGTTATTTGAGGATTCAGGCCCGATGACGCCGCGTATCTCTCCGGACCCAAAGCCGGATTTATCTTTAGTGGTCTGAACCGTGTGACCATAGGCAATCCAATCGACAACCGAACCGCCTAGACCAGGAATTACCCCAACAATTACGCCGATCAGGGAGCATCGTATCGACAACCAGATATTGACCCACCAATCTTTCACCCCTTTCAGCCAGCCGGCTCCAAGCGTCGCATCCCGTGAAATAGCCCGGTCCTGGCGCAGCAGGGCAATGATTTCAGGAATCGCAAAAATCCCCATGCCGACCACTACTAATTTCAGCCCGTCGGTCAGATAGGGTATGCTGTAGCTTGACATCCTCAGCGAACCTCCTGCGTCAGCTTCTCCAATAGTGCCGACCAGCAGCCCCATACAGGCGGCCGCAACTCCTTTCAGCGGCAGGCGACCGGCAAGAATTGCCACCATGCTCAGGCCAAGGATGGTGATCATCAGCATCTCCGGTAAACCAAAGGCCAGCACGATAGGCCGGGCAATCAGGATGAAAAAGGTGAGGAAAGAAGCTCCCAGAAGCCCGCCAAATAGCGACGAAGCAAAGGCGGCTGAGAGTGCCCGGGCCGCTTCGCCCTTTTTTGCAAGTGGAAAGCCGTCAAGAACGGTTGCCTGAGAGGCAGATGAGCCAGGAATACCCATCAAGACCGAGGCAAAGGTGTCAGAAGTCGGGATGACGGCAACAAGACCGACCATCAGGGCCAGGCCGGAAACCGGCTCCATCCCATAAATGAAAGGAAGTACCAGGGAGAGCCCGGCTATCCCG
>JABDQA010000063.1 GCA_013042475.1 Desulfofustis sp. | reverse complement strand
CGCTAGGGGTGGCCCTGGCCTTTCGGCTGCAGGTCTGGAACATCGGGGCCGAAGGACAGTTCGCCTTGGGTGCTGTCGGCGCCACCTGGGTGGCCCTGTCGCTTCCTGGAGCACCGTCTTATATCGTGCTTCCTCTGATGATCGCTATGGCTGCTGTGGCTGGCGGTCTGTGGGGGTTCATTCCAGCCTTTCTGAGACAGAAATTAAAGACCAACGAGATCATCGTCACCTTGATGATGAATTATATCGCCATTCTGATTCTGGACTATCTGGTTTATGGCGTCTGGAAGGACCCAGCCAGCTTTGGTTTCCCGATGACAGCCGAATTCTCCGAAGCAGCGATCGTCGGCAAGATCGGGACAACCAATTACAGCTGGGGCCTTGTACATTGTCTGGTACTGGGGCTCATCTTCTGGGTGTTTATAAAATACAGTCGGCTCGGCTTTGAGATCAAGGCCAGTGGAGACAACGTCAGAGCAGCCAAGTACGCTGGCATTCCCTACGATCGACTGGTCATGCTGGTTATGGTGCTGAGCGGGGCACTGGCTGCCTGGGCCGGGTTTCTCGAGGCCTCGTCCACTATCAACAGGCTGCAGCCGAGCATCATGGCGGGCTACGGCTATACCGCCATCGTTGTTGCCTGGCTGGCCAGGTTGAACCCGTTCTATATCGGGGTGGCCTCTTTCCTGTTGGCCGGTCTTCGGGTCGGGGTCGAAGGGTTGCAGCTTGACCTGCAGGTGCCGGCCGCCTTCGGAGGTATCATCGAGGGGCTCATACTCTTGACCGTGCTGGCCGGCGGGCTTTTTACCTCCTATCGAATCGTAGTCGCCAGAAAAGCCCATGAACGTTGAAATTCTGATCCCGCTTCTGGCGGCAGCAGTCCAGTCTGGTACACCGATCCTCTATGCCACCCTGGGTGAGATCTTTACCGAACGCTCGGGCATTCTCAATCTCGGGGTTGAAGGAACCATGATCATTGGTGCTCTGACCGGATTTGTGGTCGCCAAAGCGACCGGCAGCCCCTACATCGCATTTGTTGCCGCCGGCCTGGCCGGCACTTGTGCGGCCTCGATTCATGGCTTGGTCTGTCTCGTCTTTCAGGGCAACCAGGTAGTGTCCGGACTGGCCCTGACCATCCTGGGCGTTGGAGTGGCCAACTACTTCGGTACCCCCTACGTGGGCATGAACGCCCCAGGCTTCGACCCGCTTCCAATCCCCATTCTTTCAGAAATTCCGGTGCTGGGTGCGATCTTTTTCAGCCAGGATCTGCTGGTCTATTTCACCTACCTGATTCCTGTTTTGATGTGGATATTTCTTTATAACACCAGGTTTGGACTCAGCTTAAGGGCCGCGGGAGAGTATCCGGCGGCAGCCACGGCTGCCGGGCTCAATGTTATCGGCTATCGTTGGCTTGGCGTTCTGGTAGGGGGCTTCTTCATGGGTCTGGGAGGGGCATATCTGTCACTGGCCTACACCCATCTGTGGACCAACAATCTGACCGCCGGGCGCGGCTGGATCGCCGTTGCCCTGGTGATTTTTGCTTTCTGGCGGCCTGGGCGGGCCGTGTTCGGAGCCTATCTGTTCGGTGGCATCATGGCTTTGCAGCTTCGACTTCAGGCCTCGGGAACCCAGATTCCCTCATCGCTGCTGTTGATGCTTCCCTATTTCTTGACTGTGGCGGTGCTGGTTTTTTCATCCTGGTGGCGAGGGAAAACAGATGAACCGGAAGCCTTGGGAACCAATGTACTGCCGGCCGATTAACAACGATGGAACTGAATACAATTCATACGACGAGGATGTACTATGAGCAGCACTGACTATCAACGTACCTATCCCATTTCCTGGGAACAGCTTCATCGAGACTCAAAAGCGCTGTCCTGGCGTTTGCTGGACATGAGCTATTTCAAGGGCATCATAGCCATTACCAGAGGAGGACTGGTCCCTGCGGCGGTAATTGCCAGAGAGCTCGATATCCGGTTGGTTGAGACCGTCTGCGTGTCAAGCTATGATTGGCAGGACAAGCATGGGGAGGTGGAGATTCTGAAAAAGTTTGAAGGGGATGGAGAAGGCTGGCTTCTGATCGACGACCTGGTTGACACCGGACGCACGGCAACGGTGGTCAAAGCGATGGCACCCAAAGCTCATTTTGCCACTATTTATGCAAAGCCGGCAGGGCGTCCTCTGGTCGACACCTTTGTCACCGAGGTGAGCCAGGATACCTGGATCCTCTTCCCCTGGGACGCTGAATCGACATTCGTGCAGCCGATAGCCGGGCAGCAGACATAAGATCGATCATTGATGAGCGACGCACCTGTCATAAGGCTGGAACAGATATCCAAATCGTTCGGCGAGGTCCGGGCCAACCACAATATCAGCCTCGATATTGCCGAGGGGCGCATTCTTGCCCTGCTGGGTGAGAACGGCGCCGGTAAATCGACGCTCATGTCGCTGTTGGCCGGTCAGTCCCAGCCCGACAGTGGTACCATCTACTTTCATGGCACGCCTGCTGATTTTTCCTCGACAGAGAAAGCCATTGAAGCCGGTATAGGGATGGTCTACCAGCACTTCAAGCTGGTCGAGGCGATGAGCGTGGCTGAAAATATCTGCCTGGGCCGCTCGGACAAAACCTGGCTCAGCCGCAAAGGGCTGCAGCGAACCGTTTCCGAAATAGCCAACCAGTATTCGATGCAGGTCGACCCTGATCGACTGGTCGCCGACTTGTCGATGGGTGAAAAACAACAGGTCGAGATCCTGAAACTGCTGTTCAGACAGTCGAACATCCTCATTTTCGACGAGCCCACTGCCGTGTTGACGCCGCACGAGGCGAACAATTTGTTCGAGACCATGCGACAGATGAAAAAGGACAACAAGGCGATCGTTTTCATCAGTCACAAGCTCGAGGAAGTCATGGCGATTGCCGATGACATCGCCATCCTCAAACGCGGAGAAATCGTCGGTGTGATGGAGGCTGCTCACGTCTCTTCGAGCAGAGAACTGGCCGAAATGATGGTTGGCCGGGAGGTTCTTTTGCAGGTCGATCACCAGCGCATGGAACCACGCCAGCAGGTGCTCAGGGTCGCGGGCCTGAAAGAGGCGGGCCTGAAGGATATAAACTTTGAGATCCGGCAGGGCGAAATAGTCGGTCTCGTAGGTGTGGCGGGCAACGGCCAGAAGCCATTGGTGGAATCGGTGGTGGGGCTAAGAAAAGTGGATGGAGGTGTGATCACCCTGCTGGGACGTGACAGCCGGGAATTTTTCTCCAGCCACTCGTGGGATAAAGCGCTCAGCTATATCCCCGAGGACCGGCAGGGCCTTGCCACCTGCCAGGGTCTTGACCTGCTCGACAATTTTCTGCTGACCACCAGACAAGGATTTCAGACCGGGCCGTGGTTGCCTAAGAATGAAGCCCGCCAGAAACTGCAATATCTGATCGAGGAGTTTGACATCAGGCCACCCGACGCCCGCCTGATGGCCTGGCAGCTTTCAGGAGGCAATCTGCAGAAGATGGTGCTGTCACGCGAATTTTATCGCAAGCCGCGGCTCATCGTCGCCGAACAGCCGACCCAGGGGCTCGATATTGCTGCCGCCGAGGACGTCTGGAACCTATTGCTCAAGGCTCGCGAGCAGGCAGGCATTCTGCTCATCACCGGTGATCTTTCCGAGGCACTGGAACTGTCAGACAGGATAGGCGTGATGTATGACGGTCGGCTGGTGAATCTCTTCAGTCGAACCAACGAAGAGATGATCGAGGCCATCCCCCAGATGATGGCCGGACTTATCTGATCCCCATGGATCAAGAGTGGAGCGTATGGAAGAACAATTAGATGCCAGCAGACCTGATCCGTTGAGCGGGATATTGCTTCCCGTCGATGATATCGATACTTTCAGGAGAGCTGCTCGAGTGACTGGTGCCCTGCTGAGAGCGATGGATCAGTCTCCGCAGCAGATTGATCTTCTCCATGTGGTGACCGGCACCTTTCTTGGCGAATTGATGAGGGGACTCGATCTGGCTTCGGGAGAGACGCCTGCTGCCGTTGAAATGAATGAGCTGCGCAGTCGTCACCTGGCTAACGCTGTTGCGCCTTTGCTCGAGATCTGCGGCGAGCTGCTCAAACTCGAGATGGGGCGAGAACCATCCCGTAACATTATCAAAGATGGGAATCCGGTAAAAATCATCAGTTCCATCTGGGAAGATCACAACTACTCGAGCTTGGTAATAAGCAGACGAAATCTGGCCGAGCAGTCGGACAAACTTATTGGCAGTATTGCAGCCGGGGTGCTGCATCGTTCCATTCAGGGAACCATCTATCTGGTTGGTGATCGGGCACCGATTGAAACCACTACCCTGTTGTCGCGCTGTCTGATCGCGGTGGATGATTCCCCCGCAAGCATGAACAGCGTAGCTGAGGCGGGAGGAATCCTCGCCAGGGCAAACGACCGGGTTGATCAGATCTATCTGGTACATGTCCTCGATCAATCCTGCTATTACGACGAGGATGGCGAGAACTGTATGGACGCGAGCCTGACCGGTCAGAAGGCTCTGGAGGCATCCGGTAATCTCCTGGTTGATCTTGGCGTTGACCGTCAGAAAATAAAAACAGTCATACATTTTGGTAAACCGGGCACCATTCTTGCCGAAGAGGTGCGGGACTGTGATGCCACCTTGGTCTTTCTCGGCCGCCGAGACCGCTCTAGGATGGCTCAGGTATTCCACGGTTCAGTCTGCACGGAAATAATTCAGAACTGCCGTGACCGGACTCTGGTTCTGGCCAGTTAACAAATTTCTTAAAAACTGCTATTATAGGCTGGCGGTCGTAACCACTTTGCGGGGTGCGGTCTGCAATGTGCAATTTGAAACAAGTCGATTCCGGTGGTTTATTGAAAAACAGGTGGGATTCATCAAACCTTCGACGCGCCGATTTTTTAAAGAGTCAAAAAAACTCGGCAGGTATGGGTTTATTGACTGGCTGCACGGCTATGTCTACGGCCGGTGGGCATATTTTTACATTGGCATAGGCACGGGTGAGCATACGCTGGTCAAACGGTTCAGACCGTTGGGAGCGGCCGTCTGCAGGGTGTTCAATCTGGTCACTGGTCTTGGCCGTAAAAAAGATCAACATGACGGCGTGAGTTTTGCCGATACCTATCACGGTAAAGTAGTGCCCCTGGAAAATGCCAGAAAACTGGTGACTCTGGACCGTCCCATCGAACTGCCAAATCTCGAAAAAATAATTCCCTACAAACGGGCCCGTGATCTCATTCTGCACAATCCGAATCATATCGTTGCTCTCGATTGCCCCTGCCGTTCGGTGCGGGAGAATCCCTGCATGCCGCTGGACGTTTGTCTGATCATTGGCGAACCGTTCGCCTCTTTCATGTTCGATCACCATGGTCCGCATAAAGCTCGAGCAATAACCCAGCAAGAGGCTCTCGATATCCTCGAACAGGAAAACAAGAGAGGGCATGTGGCCCACGCCTTTTTCAAAGATGTGATGCTCGATCGTTTTTACGCCATTTGCAATTGCTGCAGCTGCTGCTGCGGAGCTATGCAGGCCCAGAGAAGAGGGACACCGATGCTGGCTTCTTCCGGGTTCGTGTGCAGGCTCGATGAAAAGAAGTGCGTGAGTTGCGGGGACTGTGTATCGGTGTGCCAGTTTTCCGCAATCGATATGGACAGCGAACAGCGAATCGATGAACAGGCCTGCATGGGCTGTGGGGTCTGTGTTAATTTTTGTCCACAGGAGGCCTTATTGCTGGTTCGTGATCCATCCCGGGGAGAACCTCTGGAAATCCACAGATTGATGGAGGAGTATGGTGACCGGGCCATGGCTGAGCAGGATGTTCAACAATAGAGCACATGGATTGTTATCCGCAATGATAGGCGGCGGACCCAGAATCGGGCTTTTTCTGATTGCCTTACTGCTTTCAATTTTCTTCACGACTACCACGTCGTTCGCTGAGAAGATTTCCTTTCGCTGGGCCATCCTCGCAGATTCGACCGAGGGGATGCGAGCGCTTGATTTCACGGGCTCACCCATTGTTTTTTCGGGAACTGCCTTGCAGTTCTATATCGAGCATCTCAATAACTGCCATGTCTATTTATTCCTGCTCGATTCGAGCGATAACCTGACGCCGATTTATCCTCCTCAGAAAGGGTACTACGATTATGGGTTTCCCAGGGGCCCAAAGCTTGTTCCACCCGGTGATCAAAGTTTTACATTTGTTCCTCCGCCGGGTACCGAGACCCTGCTTCTTGTCGCTTCGGTCGAGCGATTGTTTCAGTTGGAGAAATTGACAGAGGTTTTTAATCAGAATCCTGACCAGATGGGTCAGCAGGTGCTTCTCCTCCAAGAGATAGAAGACATGTTCGCCGGAAACGATGCAAAGTCGCGGTCTGCTGAAAGAATGGAAAAGGTGGAGGTGAGATACAGTTCTGCCGACGGCATCAAGGAGAAAAGGTTCAAGGCGATTAAGGTAAAAAGTTCCGACTTCTATGGTCGGAAACTGTTGATAGATCACCGTTGAAGCAATGAAATTTCTGACCACCCCCAGAATTGACCGCTGTATCGGTTGCCACTCCTGTTCATTGGCCTGTGCACGGCTGATTCACCGACAGATTTCCTGGTCCAGCGCTGGCATACGCATCCACTCGGCCGGCGGTCTGTCGACCGGCTTTGTAGCCCTCGTCTGTCTGGGCTGTGACCCGGCTCCCTGTGTTGCCGCCTGCCCAACCGGTGCCTTCAGCCAGCGTTCGGGAGGTGGTGTTGTGGTCCGAAAAAAGCATTGCATCAGGTGTGGGGAATGTGTCACCGCCTGTCCGGTTGATGCGGTTAGCCAGGATCACCATGGAGAGGTTTATGTCTGCCTGCATTGCGGCCGTTGTGTCGATTTTTGTCCGCACAATTGTCTGGAGTTTGATGATCTGGATCCGTTGACCAGGAGTCTTCACGATGACTGATTGTTTCAGAGTTCTCGCGGTCGACCTTGCAGCGGGCAAAAGTCGGATCGAGCTCATCGATGAGCGTTCCCGCGTCGCCGGTGGCAGCGGTCTCGCCGCACTTTTGTTCAGCCGCTATGGGTATACTGATGTGGCCTGGAATCATCCCTCACAGCCCTTTATCCTGGCAGTGGGGCCGTTGACCGGATACTTCCCGCTGATGAGCAAGACGATCTGCGCTTTCCGTTCACCATACCACGATCAGTACACCGAAAGCCACGGCGGAGGTCGCTCGGCGCTCTCCCTTTTCTTTGCCGGCTACGACGCACTCGTAGTGACCGGCAGGGCCAAGGAGTTGAGCTGTCTGTCAATCGGCAGTCGACACATTCTGATAGAGGATGTGAGCTTCATGAAGGGCTATGGCACGGCAATGACCGGCAAATTGCTCAGACGAATGTTTTCCAAATCATCTGGGCACCGATCAATCCTGCGTATCGGTCCTGCCGGTGAAATTGGTTCGGCAATGGCCTGTATTAATATCGACTCATATCGTCATTTCGGCCGTCTTGGCGGTGGCGCCGCACTGGGCGCCAAAAATCTCAAAGGGATCATCATCAACGGGGATTCGAGCCGTCGACTTCCCGATGGCCGGGAATACCGAAATATCTATGACAAGGTCTACCAACGGGTCACCTCAACCGATATGATGCGGAAGTACTATCATCTTGGTACGGCCGTCAATTTGCAGGGCTTAAATGATATCAAGGCGCTGCCCTGGCGCAATCTCCAGACAACCAGTGATCCCGAAGTCAGCAAAATTAACGGCGATGTTTTTGCCGACCAGACCCTGCTCCGCAACGCAGCCTGTTCTGGGTGCCCGGTGGGCTGTATCCACCTCGGATTTTTCCGCGATAAGTTCAAAGAGGATGCACGTTACCTCTATCATCAGGTTCCCTACGATTACGAGCCCATCTTTGCAGCGGGTACCATGCTTGGAGTGACCAATTGTTACGATGTGCTTCGAATCCTCGAAGATTTCGAGCGGGTCGGCCTCGATGCCATGTCAGCCGGCGTGGCCCTGGCCTGGGCAACCGAGGCCTTGGAGCGGGGTCTTATCTCTGTAAGGGAAACGGTCGCCAGCTTGAAATTTGGCAACGTTTCCGCCTACCAGGAAGCAGCGGGTTATCTGGGCACCGGCTACAACGAGTTCTACCGCCTGCTGGGTGGGGGTACACTCAAGGCGGTGTCAGTTTACGGAGGCGAGGATTTTGCGTGCGTACTTGGTCAGGAGATGGCCGGTTACGCCACAGGGTCGTTATACTTTGTCGCCCAATCTTTAGGATTCAGGCATTCTCATCTGGATACCGGTGCCTATTCCTACGAGCAGAAGCACCACGAGAAAGATGTGGAGAAAGCGGTAGATTTTCTTATCGATGACGAACCGGGCAGGGTTCTCCTCACTTCCATGGTAGCCTGTCTATTCGCCCGTTCAGTGTACGATACCGAAACCCTGGCCCAATGCCTGTCGGCAGCGGGCTTCGAAACGCTCGCGGGCTCTTTGGAAGAAACTGCGGAACGGATCAGGCGTCTGCGCTGGCAGGTCCGTATCGCTACCGGGTTTAAGCCTGATGACGTTGAAATCCCGAAAAGATTCTATTCGGTTGCCACTCTTCAAGGGCCTGTTGACGCCCCCTATCTTGATCGCCTCAAGGCCGAATACGGTCGTCGAATCATGGTCCTGGGCCGCCCCGATACTCCATCTGACTGATCGCTACCCTCTCGAAATTTGTAAATATCCCAAGGCAATGCTGCTTGAGCAGCAGGGTGGCTTGTTTTTTCGTAAACGTCAGGCTAAAGCGGCAGCAGTGAAGATGAGAGGAGGAAGTAGAGCCAGGGCAGTACGATGATGAGCCCGAGGGTGGTGACCAGCCAGCAGGAGTTGGCCATGTCCAGATCGAGATCGAAGATCGAGGCGGCCACCAGGGCGTTGAAGGCCACCGGCATTGAGGTGAGAACCAGTACCACCTTGAAAACCAGCCCGTCGCTCAGCAGATGAAGGTTGAACAGATAGGCCAGGGTACAACCGAAAATCGGAACTGCGGCGAATTTGACCAGAGAAATCAGGGCCGATTCGGGGATATAATTTGAGACCCTGGAAAACTTCATGCCCAAACCAATGGACACAAGCAGGATAAAAGTGCCGAGGGGGACGAACAGCCCAGTAATTGTTTCAAAGACCGGTGGTCTCGGGATTCCCGAGAGATTTAGGAAAAGACCGAGGAAAAAGGCGGTGAACGCGGCCGCCACGAAAGGATCGGTGATGACGCCGAGCAGACGCTTCAAGGTGGACTGCTTCTGTTCTTCGGAGCCGCTAAGAAAACGAATCAGCGGAAAACCGATGGTGTAATAACTGATATCCTCGAACATCTTATACAGCGCTGCCAGGGCGAAACCGGCTTCACCAAAGAAAAAGAAGCAGACCAGCGAGCCCACCGATCCGATATTGGTAAAAGCACCACAGCAGTAGAGCACGGCCTTGTCCCTGGTTTTCCTTCTGAGCAGCGTCGCACACGCAAGGCCCAGCATACCGCCGAACAGCAGGGAAAAAAGACCGACCACCGGTAAAAGAACAACCCTGACATTTTCGAAGGAGACAATCCAGACCGCACCGAGAAATGAGATCGGCATGAAAAAGAGCAATCCCATTTTCTGCAGGGTCTTGCGCAGAGCGACAATAGGTATGGGCAGAGATATAACCTCTTGGCGATCCAGGTTCTGAATCACATAACCCAGCGTCAGCCCACTGATAATCAGGGCGAGTGACAGAAAAACTTTATCCATCTCAGGGGGGAGTGTCGAAAACTGGCGGGGCGGATCAATCTCCGGAGCCGTTTTCCTCTTTCATCAATTTATAGTTGACGCTGTCGATCATGGCCTGCCAACTGGCTTCGATGATGTTGATCGAGACCCCCACGGTCCGCCATTGGCATTTGCCGTCGGTGCTCTCGATCAGCACTCGTACTTTGGCCTCGGTTCCGTATTCACCGGAAAGCACCCGCACTTTGTAGTCGGTGAGCTCCATTTCCTCGAGAATCGGGTAGAACCTGGTCAGGGCCTTGCGCAGGGAACGGTCCAGGGCGTTCACCGGGCCATCCCCCATGGAGGCGGTGTGCACTTCGTGTCCCCCGACGTAGAGCCTGATAGTTGCTTCTGTCAGGGGGGGGCGGTCCATCCGGTACTTGTTGTTCATCACCCGGAAACCGTCGACCCTGAAAAACTTGCGCTGAATACCCAGGGCATTGCGCATCAGAAGCTCGAAACTGGCTTCTGCCGCCTCATACTGGTAACCCTGATTTTCTTTCTCTTTCAAGTCGTTCATGATCGAGGCGAGAAGCGGGTCTTCGGGACGCAGTTTGATGCCCCATTTCTCAGCCTTGTGCAGAACGTTAGAGCGGCCCGACTGGTCAGAGATAAGAATTCGCCTGTGGTTGCCGACCTTTTCCGGTTCGATGTGTTCGTAGGTCAGGGGGTTGCGTTTCACGGCGCTGACGTGAATACCTCCTTTATGGGCGAAGGCGGAATCCCCCACATAGGGCTGATAGCGATTGTGACGCAAATTCGCCATCTCGTTGACCAGCCGCGAAGTGGGATAGAGGTTCTCGATATGCTCCTTGGCCTGACATTCGAGCCCCATCTTGAAAATCATGGCGGGCAGGATTGAGGTCAGGTTGGCGTTGCCGCATCTTTCGCCGAAGCCGTTAATAGTGCCCTGGACGTGATCGATACCGTGATCGAGACCGATCAGGGCGTTAGCCACCCCTGTCTCTGAATCATTATGGGGGTGAATTCCCAGTTTGATTGGATTTTTCGCCTTGGCGTATCTCTGCCTGACCGTTTCTATGATCTCGGGAATCTCATGGGGCAGCGTTCCGCCATTGGTGTCGCACAGCACCAGCGTTTCAGCCCCGCCTTTCACCGCTTGGTCGAGGGTCGTCAGGGCATACTGCTGATTATTTTTAAAGCCGTCGAAAAAATGTTCTGCGTCATAGATCACCTCGTCAACCCTACTTTTAAGATATTGGAGGGTGTCTTCAATGATTTCCAGATTCTGCTCAAGGGTGATTTTCAAGGCGTCGGTGACGTGCACATCCCAGCTTTTCCCGAAGATCGTGATGACCGGCGTCTCCGACTGAAGCATCGCCTGGAGATTACTGTCCTTGTCGGCGCTGTTGTTGATCCGGCGGGTCGACCCGAATGAAGTTATTCTCGCATGGTCGAGCTGTACCCCTCGGATTTTTTTGAAGTATTCAACCGACATGGGATTGGAGCCGGGCCAACCGCCCTCGATATAATCAACACCGAGGTCGTCGAGCGCATGGGTAATGCGCACCTTGTCATCGACAGAGAGGTTGAAGTTCTCGGCCTGGGTGCCGTCTCTTAATGTCGTGTCGTAGATTTCTATGGCTCGTGCCATGATCCTTGTCACACCTCCAGGTTGAAACGAATGGCGCCGGAACCGCTATAGATTGCAATGGATTCCATAGATGAAGCGTATAAATTAAGAAACTTAAGCAGAATTGCAAATAATTTAGGGTACCTCGTAAAATTCCGTTATAACGGTGTACCCTTGAGAATTTTCGCAACTCTGTCTGGCCCAGCAGAACCTGCAATCAGGTGCTAGGATTTAGAATTGGAGTGAACGATCGCGGTGTACCGACTGGCAGCTGGCAACAGATTGGATCTGCTCAGGCGGTAATCGCCTCTGCAACCGAAGTCCAATGGTATCTTTAATAGCTTCATCATAGGTGGCAAGGGCATGAGCCAGCTCAACGGCCGCCTGCCTGCGCCAATCTACTTCAGAACCGTAGATTTTTAGACCCTCTTGCAGTTCTTGAAGGGCTTTTTCGGAATCGGGATTCTTGCCTCTGAGTGCCCGACGTGCTCTAGAGAGCTTTGTTTTAATAGAGCTGGTACCCCCTATCGGACCAAGAACCTGCTCCGATTCTTTAATCTGAGCCATCGCATCTTCAGATGAATTGTGCACAACAGCCTCTTCAAGAGCTGCAAGTTGAGGTTCAATAGCCGTTAACTCCTCAGCCCCGTCAAGCACTGTCCGCAACTCTGCTATCGTTTCGTAGGCTTGGTCTACATTGCTTCTATAGGTGCGGCGGGCTTTCTCCTCGGCCTTGTCCAAATCGGTAAATGTCTTGTTCGCCTCGGTCCAGGTAGCGGGGATCTGACTCTGCAGCTCAGCAATTTCGGTTTTACGGTTTTCTATCTTCGCCTCAACTCGTTCGAGTGCAATCTGGTCCGGATTTTCACTACGGGAAATCCTAATTACATTCTGATTCAACTCTTCGATTTCCAGTTCGATTATCCGCTGCTGTGACTGGAGACGACGAACCTGTTTGTGCAGTGGGCGATATTGAGGCTCGTAATTGAGACGATCAGCTTCTGTCTGACGAACCAGGGACACCAGTTCGAATGTGTGCAGGGTGCGATCCAAACTCTCGTTCACGGCCTGCTGCCGTTTCTCCGGCAGCACTGAAAGGTTCGCCTCACGCATCTTGTCGACATGGCCGCGCAGTGCATCACCTTCTGTATCATAGTAGTCGAAAAGATACTCTTCGATGCAGTACTGCAAACGTGGATTAATAGGTGGCGGTGCAGTCTCGACCGAAAGAGTGACCCGAGTGGGCAAATAATTAACCAGACTGGGGGTCAGGGCAACGATAATCAGGGCAACAAGCTGGAGAGCAATAAATGGTAAAGCTCCGCGATAGATCTCTATAGTCTTGACGATTTTGGGTGCGACACCCCGAAGATAGAATAGAGAAAATCCGAACGGAGGAGTCAGAAACGAGGTCTGTAAATTGAGGCCCACCATCACGCCGAACCAGACCGCGGTCACGTTTGCACCCGGGTCGGCGAGCAAAATAGGGGCGACAATGGGGACGACGACTACGGCGATCTCGAGGAAGTCAATGAAGAAACCAAGCACGAACATCACCAGCATGACGACGATAAACTGCACCCAAAATCCGCCTTCGAGGCTGGTGAGAAAATGTTTGACCAGTTCTTCACCGCCAAATCCGCGAAACGCAGCAGTCAGCATGGCTGCGCCGAGAAGAATAATGAAAACCATTGAGGTGGTTTTGGCTGTTTCCACCATAACCCCATGCAGGGTGTTATCGATTTTGTATATCCGCCAGATACTCCAGATGATGGCAACCAGTAAAGTGACGGAAGCAGCTGCAGCAAGGCTGAGACCGATCTCATCTCCGGGTTTGATGCTTTTAATATTCAACTCATAAAAGTAAAGGAGCAGCGCCAGCGCCCCGGCTGAAGCAAGTGCCAGAATCGCCGGATAGTAAGCATTGCGCTGACCCTCGGCAAGACGATAACCACCCATGATCATGGCGCCGATGGCGCCTACCGCCCCTGCCTGGTTGACCGTGGCCACACCGAGAATAATTGAGCCGAGTACGAGAAAGATCAGGGTAAGGGGCGGAGTCAAGGCCAGGGCTACTCGTTTTACAAAGGCAAAATCAAAGTTTCCTTCATAGGACACGGGCGGTGCGGATCCCTTGCGGAACAGAGCGATAAACAGGATGTAAACAATGTAGAGCCCTACCAGGACAAGACCGGGAACCAGGGCGCCCATAAACATTTCTCCAGCGCTTGTGGAAGTTACATCCAGAACCGACGGCATGCTGAATTCACCGGTTGCGGATTTATACGCCGCTTTTCGGATCGTGCTGGCCTGATCGGTGGCGCCGGCCAATTGGTCGGCCAGAATAATCAAAACAACAGAGGGGGGAATGATCTGGCCGAGGGTGCCTGACGCGCAAATCGTACCCGTTGCCAGGGGTCGGTCATAATTGTTTCGCAGCATGGCCGGCAGTGAAATCAATCCCATGGCGATGACCGTTGCCCCGACAATCCCAGTGGTCGCCGCCAGCAGAGCTCCAACCAGGACAACCGAAATACCCAGTCCGCCTGGAACCGGCCCGAACAACTGGGCCATGGTAATGAGGAGATCTTCAGCAATTTTTGAACGTTGGAGCATGATGCCCATGAAAATGAACAGCGGGACCGCGATGAGCGTATCTCGATCTACATCCCAATAGAGACTACGGAAATTGGTGACTCCGGCACTGAGCCATTGAAAGGGGCCTCCTTCTACAAAGTAAGCGCTGGAATCACCAACAAACAGGAAACCACAGAGCGCCGCGGCTCCGATGGCGAGAATAGCTGCTCCCGGCAAGGAAAAGGCAACCGGATAGCCGGAAGAAAGGGCAATTACCATCATCAGGATAAGAATTGCCAGAAAGAGAAGCTCCATGTCGTGAATTCCCGTTTCGTCTATGAGTTATCGGCTAACTGATCACCGTCAGGTTCCTTGCCAAGATCAGCGACATGGTCGAGAAAATAACTGCAGAATTGAACGATCATAGACATGGCGTAGACGGCCAGAAATCCAACCATGAGGTATTTTACATACAACCCATACCCGGATTGTGTGACTTCGAAGCTGAACAGCGGACTGTTGATGCTGCTGGCCTTATCCCACATACCGGTAACTAGGATAATCCACCCCAGAGGCAGGCCCAGCAGAAGGGTTCCAACTGTGTTGACCCATGCTTTGGTAGGTTTCTTAAATCGTGAATAGAGCACATCAACGCGAACATGGCCCTCGTGTACCAGCGTGTAGGCACTGGCGAAAAGGAAGAGCGCGGCATACCAGAAGCGCACGAGATCGCCCATGAAGGGTTGCTCGTAGGAAAAGATAAAGCGGGAAATAACTATCTGAAACTGTGCCAGAACAACCAGAAGGGTCAACCAGATAAACCCGAGAGATCGATTGAATAAAGCAATCATACACGACAGAATGAGCAGTGGATAATGCACATAGATACCGCGAAATTGCGAGCGTCCGAGATTCTCGGCCAACTCCTCTCCAACCAGCGGTACCAATAACTCCTCCACTCTGAGAAAAGAGATAATAATATCGGCGACACCGATGATAAACACACCCCAGAAGGCGGCGCGAATAATATATGCCGCAAGCTCGCTTAAAAGAGCAGAATCATCTCGCAGTGTTCGTCCGCTGGTAAAAAGAACAAAGAGTGCGGTAGCTGCAACTGCACCCAGGTAACTTAAAAGCTGAAGCCACCCCTGTGTAATTTGAACCTCAGACAGAGGAGGGCTTGGCGGTTCAAGACCAAACCAGCCCTGGTGGGCAAAGAAAGTCGGCACACCTGGCCATTGCTGTCCGAAATTCAAAAAATCGTTGATCAGAAATAGAAACAGCACCGCGACAATCGATAGAGCAAGTGCTCGCATGGCGAAAACTTTCACCTTGTGATCTCCATTATCCTGGATGGTGACAGTTTCCGGCTGATTTCCGGTATCGATGGCAGCAGATGAACTCATAGATGCGGACTGGTGGTGGCTAAAGGCAGAAAGGCAGTGTGATTAAATGGTGGTGTATGATGCTATAACTTACTTTTAATCCCTCTTATAAACAAGATATGGTACCCCAGGGGGTACCATATCTGATGAAATATTCTGATTAGTTTAAAGATCAAGCACTTGATTTCGTTTGTTAAGATAGGCTTGATCTGAAATCTTCATCCAGCTTCCTATTTCCTGACGTGCCTTGGCAAAACTATCATGGATGCGTGCAGCCAAATCACTGTGTTTTCTAGTCTCCTCGTAGACTTCAGCAGCCGCTTCACCGAAAGCATCGTACACATCATCGTTAAATTCACGGAGTTGTACGCCCTGCTCAGTGACCAGCTTGTTAAGGGCCTCTCCGTTTCTGGCGTTAAATTCAGCCATCATTACATCGTTTTCCATGGATGCGGCAGCTTCGATGATCATCTGGTCGGACTTTGACAGGCCGTCCCACCACTTCTTATTAATACCTACACCAAGCATCGATCCCGGCTCATGCATTCCCGGATAGTAATAATACTTTGCGGCTTCATAGAACTTCATGAACCCGTCATTCCAGGGGCCGACCCACTCGGTTGCATCGATCGATCCGGCGATCAGATTTTCATAGATCTGGCCGCCGGGAAGGGAGACAGGAGAGGCTCCGAGCTTGGCCATAACATCGCCGCCGAGGCCCGGAATACGCATTTTGAGTCCCTTCAGGTCATCCGGCGAGTTGATTTCCTTGCGGAACCAACCGCCCATCTGGGAACCGGTGTTGCCGCACATCAGCGCTTTTACTCCAAACTCAGCGGCCAGTTCATCCCAGAGTTCCTGGCCGCCGCCAAAGCGGATCCAGGAGTTCATTTCAGCATACGTCAAGCCGAAGGGTACACTACAGAAATATGGAAACCCTGGATGTTTGCCTTTCCAATAATACTCAGCGCCGTGATACATCTGGGCATTGCCTGATGCCACTTCATCAAAGGAGTCAAACGCTTTGACTCGTTCGCCCGCGGCAAAATAGTTGACCTTCATCCGGCCATCGGTCATGTCAGTCAAGCGTTGCGCAAAACGCTGTGCTCCCGTACCAAGTCCCGGGAAATCACGCGGCCACGTGGTTACCATCGTAATCTCTATCGTCTTCTGGGCTTGTACGGCGGGGGCGCCTGCAAGCAAGGCTCCGGCGGCAATAGCACCAGCACCGGCTGTTTTGATGAACTCTCGTCTTTCCATTGCATTCCTCCCTCTAAAAGGTTGATAGATCAACTGATTCGGTAATTGAGATAGTTTTAAAAGTTCGACTATATTACCGGGTTAATGACAAAATTTCATAGCGGTCCTCCGTGTCGCAGGTTGATGATCTGTGGGTCATAGATTGTGAGGTGATATTTATAGCAGTTCTAAAAACCGCCAGCATGCCAATGTTTTAACCGATGCGGCAAGGTCAGGCTACCTTCCAATTAATATTTTGCAACTTTTTTACCGTTATGAGGCGGTGCTTGCGCCTAACTTCCTGCATATTGCATTTGACCCGCTACCTCATGAATTAACCACAGCTCATGGACCGGCAATCGGGTGATGCGGCTTGATCTGAAAAATGTGAAATACTGTCTGGCGATCCGCTCCACGAGTACTATACATCACGACATAAGTCCGATACATCTTACCAGGCTGTGTCACTCGCTACGTTGCCTGCTCACAGCGCTACAAGGCTGCCCCGCCGGCTACTCGCTCGTTCCTTGCCTGATCAAGCGTCTTGAACTTATGTCGCTATGTATAGTACTCGATAAGGGAATGGTGTGATCGCGTCGATATCATGATAAATAAGGTTCAGATTAGTTGTCGAACATCTGTTCCCCAGTGGTTCATTTTCATCAATCAGATATGACTATGGAGGCTTGTGTTGGATGCAATCAATGAAATGAAAAAATGG
>JABDQA010000060.1 GCA_013042475.1 Desulfofustis sp. | reverse complement strand
GACAGTATGCTCGCCATTGCCGATGGCAACCTCAGGGCTCCACTGCCACATCCTGGAAGCTATGATGAAATCGGGCGCATGGCTGAAGCCCTAGTCGTTTTTCGGGACACGGCGATAGCGGTGGAAGAAACCAATCTTCGTGACATCGAGACGGCACGACGTAGACTGGTGGACGCCATCGAAAACTCATCCGAGGGGTTCGTCTTTTTTGATAATGATGACCAATTGGTGATCTGCAATTCGAGATACAAGCAACTGCTGTATCCGGATATGGAAATCGATATTGAGGTTGGTACTCCTTTTGAATCGATCATCAGGGCGGCAGCCGAAAATGGTCATATAGTCGAAGCCGAAGGTCGGGTCGACGACTGGGTGAAAGAACGGATGCAGCTTCACCGCAATCCCGGAGAGCCGCGGGTGCAGAAGAGGAGTTCGGGCCAGTGGATTCTTATTACCGAGCGCAAGACTGGAGACGGGGGAACGGTGGCGATCTATTCCGACATCACCGATCTGAAGAAACGCGAGGAGGAGTTGACTGAAAAGTCCCAGGCACTGGAACAGCTCTCCAGTCAGCTGGCCAAATATCTCTCTCCCCAGGTTTACAATTCTATCTTCACCGGGCAGCGGGAAGTCAAGCTGGCCAGCAGGCGCAAACGGCTGACGGTATTTTTCTCCGATCTGATCGATTTCACCGGTACCACCGAGCGACTCGAATCAGAAGACCTGACCCGGCTGCTCAATCACTACCTGACCGAAATGTCTGAGATTGCCCTGGCCCACGGCGCCACCATCGACAAATACGTGGGTGACGCCATGGTCATTTTCTTTGGCGATCCGGACACTCTCGGGGTCAAAGAGGACGCCCTGGCCTGCGTGAGCATGGCCATCGAGATGCGCCAACGCATGCAGGCGCTTGAACGGGTGTGGATGGAGGCCGGCCTGGAGAAACCCCTGAAATGCCGCATGGGCATCAACACTGGCATCTGTACGGTGGGCAATTTCGGCAGCGAGGATCGTATGGATTACACGATTATCGGCGGCGGTGTAAATCTCGCCGCCCGGCTTGAAAAAGCCTGTCCGCCGAGCGAAATCCTGATCACCTATGAAACTTACTCCCATGTCAAGGACAGGATATCCTGCCAACTCGAGGGCCAGATCCAGGCCAAGGGCTTTCACGAACCGGTTTCCACTTACCGGGTGCTCGACTTTCACGAAAGTTTGGAGGAGGATCGCCGTCCGATAAGGGCCAGCTCAGAACATATGAGGCTCGAGGTCGAGATCGAGCAGATGAACGAGAAAGAGCGCAAAGAAGCCGCAAGAACCCTCAGAGAGACCGCCGCACACCTTGACAACACCAAACCGGAGGATCCGTCTCCCGAGTAGTCAGCATGCGGTGATTCCAGCGTCTTATTCCTGAGCTTTCTTCTCCTGCTGCTGTTGCTTCTCCGCCTGTATGGCACTTGCCGCTGCAGCCCCCGCCTTCAGAGCCTGCTGACTGGCCTGCCCATCTTGTATGTCACTCCTGGCATCCTCGGGCAGATCGACAATAACCTTGCGATGCGCGTAGTAAATATTTTTGGCATTTAAGGCTTCGGTAATCCGGCGGAACGCCTCGCGCTTGATGACGAACTGCTTGCCCGGTTTGGCGGTGAACTTGACCCTGATCACCATCACCGAATTGGTGATCTCACTAACCCCCTGGGATTTGACCGGCAAAATGAAATCGTCACCGAGTTCTTCATCCTCGAGCATGGCGATACCGACCTTCTTGATAATCTTTCTTACCTTGTCGATTTCCGTATCATAGGGGAATTCCAGATTGAACTTGATTACGATGCCGCCGCGCATGTAGTTGGTGATGGCACCCAGATCGCTGTGCGGCACCACCTGCAGCATACCGCGATGGTGCCTAAGCATCACGTTTCTCAAGGTGATCGCCTCGACCGTGCCCTTAATTGATCCCGCCTGAATGTACTCACCGACCCGGAAGGCATCATCGAGCAGGAAGAAGAAACCGGAGAGCACATCAGAAACCAGTTTCTGAGCTCCGAATCCAACCGCTAATCCGACAACACCGGCACCGGCCAGCAGTGGGGCGATATTTACGCCCAATGATGAAATAACGATCAACAGCACCATTACCACCAACACCGTACCTGTGACTTTGCGCAGCATGGGGAGCAGGGTATAGCTTCTGCCGCGCTGGGCCGCCCCGCCGAATTCGTCATCGACATCCTCTTCTTTCTGCTCTTCTTCCGGTTCTGCCTCTTCTAGTTTTCTGGCGATATAGCTACTGGCGAACCGCCAGGCAACCAAAGCCAGGGCAACAGCCACCAATGAATCGAACACTGCATTGAGAGCCGCACCGGCAAACGGAATTGACATACCCCAGAGGGAGAGAAACCAGATCAGCAACACCGTGATCAGCACGATCTTAAACACCTGGTGCACCCGCTGCGAAATTTTTCTCTTTTTGTCTTCCCGCTCTTCCGTCTTGAAGGCATCATCAGCATCCTCAGAAAATTCATCGTCGGATATCTGCCCAAGTCCAAGGGATTCAACTGATGCGTTAATAATTAGTCTACCCACATAATTTAAAACAAAGAAGAGCGGGACGATAAGTATCGAGGCGAGAAAAGTACTATCTCTACCGCCCGTCCCGGTTAATTGTTTACCAATCCAGAAAAACCAGACCAGCAATAAATAGATGAGGCTTAGGACATGCCATTTACCGGCCAGTTGTTTTATTACCCAGCCGGCTTCCTGTTTTTCGAGTTGTTCGAGCAACCCGTCCGCCACCGGCTGCTTGAGAAAAACGATCAGATAGCCATAAATGATCAAGACTGCTGAGCCCAGGACAATGACAACCCAGGAGACGGTCTGGGGTACCGCACCGAGTTCCTCGACGAAATTAACAATTAGCAGCCCTGAAAAAAGAACGCCGACTGAAATATAGAACGCACGATACAGAGGGTTTACCAATTTGTCAGAGATATTCAGGAGGCGTACCTGACTGTTTCCAGGCGAAAATAAAATGCGGCCCAGAAGCGCGAACAGCATGAAAAATAGAATCGTGCCCAAAACTGTCTGGAAGAACATTCTTCCTTTGATTCCCACATCCCCTGCTAAGATCAGAAAAATTATGGTGGAGATTATCCCGAGAAGAAGCAGGGCAGCAATTCGGGGGAGGTTGTCCATCAATCCCATCCAGACTCTGGAGAACCCCTCATCTTCCGCTGGCGCAGCCCGACCGAACTGGGTCAAGCGTTTGCGCAGTAAACCCAGCAGCCCCCTGACCAGGAGATAGCCAAGCCCAATGGCGAAAACCGTGCGCCACAGCACAGACATGAAACTGACTGATTTACCTTCATCCGCTGTTGATCGCAGGATTTGGGCCAAATCAGCAGGCACCTTCGGAGCATAGGTCAGCACACTCGCGCCGCTCTCATCTGTATCTTCTGCGGAATCAAGCAGGTGCAGCCAGGTGGCGAGAAGTTTTTTCTTCTCGGTACTCAACCCGGCAACCGCTTCATCAGCCTGTTCAGCGGCCTTCTGAACGTCTACCACACTGTGTTCCTGCGGGGTGGTTTCCGCTGTTTCGGCAGCAAGAGTGAGAGGCAGCAACAAGTAAATCACAGACAAAAACAAAAGGTAACGACACCACAGATTCTTCATGAGATCCTCACGGAGATAAATTCACGAATCGACAACCAATCACAGCAAATGACGAAACGAGGTGAATGAAACTTAAGCCACCTTTTCGTCAGGCCGTATACGAGTCATTATAGCGCTAATTAAAAACTTGTCGATAACCCAGGCTAATATAGTTATTGCAACGATTAAGATTAGATAAACTTCTGTAGGACAGGCATCTATCCGCTTTAGGAAAATTAGCCATGGGCTCTGTACAGCCGCATTCTAAAAAGTTATTATCGGGTCGATCGGGACAGAATCTCCCTTAAGATAAACTTGTCATCACAGGATTTCGCATGACCTACCCGGATGTGACCCTCTACAGCCTGACTACTTGTACTTATTGTGCCGCCATCAAGAAAATGTTGGCAGATCTTGAAATTCCCCACCAATTTAAAGACGCCGACCTGCTCCAGGGGGCCGAGCGTGATGAATTGATGAGGGAACTCCGCGCCATAAACTCTAAGTGTTCTTTTCCCACCACCAGAATCGGTGAAAAAACGGTAATCGGCTTCAAGGTACAGGAAATTAAGGCAGCTATCGGGATTCGCACTAAAGTTGATGAGTTGCATGACGAATTGAAGAAGATTAACGAACCCCAGGGCTATTTCTTCAACCAGGATACCGAGCGAACCTTCGATCTGCTGCGCGGGCTGATGACCCACGAGGACCGTTTGGGCTATATGGCCTGTCCCTGCAGGGTCCCATCTGGAGATCGCCACTCTGACGAGGATATTATCTGTCCCTGCATCTATCGTCAGTCTGATATCGAGGAATACGGCTCCTGTTTCTGTGCACTTTATGTTTCAGAGGATTGGAACAGCGGTCGGATCGAACCTCAAGAGGTCCCGGATAGAAGAGAAGTAAACGGAACCGGTTCGTCTGCTGCTGACAATTAGAAGGCTGGACTTTTATTACCTGTCTGGAAGGGAAGTGTCATAAGGACAGGCGACAGCCGCGGAGGCTGCCGCCGTTATAATATTGATTTAGAATTGTGGTACTACATGGGTAAAATAACGTTATCTATAATGTGAATCACCCCATTGGACGCCTTCACATCTGTTTGGATGATTTTAGCGGCGTCCGCAAATACCGAGTCACCGTCTACCTTAAACTTGACTTCCTGACCATTAACCGTCTTTCCGGAGGTCATACTCGCGATGTCTTTGGCATAAACTTCTCCCGGAATAACGTAGTATGTCAGTACTCCTTTGAGTTTGTCAACGTTCTCCGGCTTCAATAAGTCTTCCACCGTGCCTGCAGGAAGCTTTGCAAAGGCATCATCATTGGGTGCCAGAATGGTGAAAGGGCCATCCCCTCTGAGAACGTCCTCAAGGTCAGCTGCCTGTACCGCTGCAAC
>JABDQA010000057.1 GCA_013042475.1 Desulfofustis sp. | reverse complement strand
CCTGAATTGAGTGTCACTCAATCCTTATATAAAACTATAAGGCTCTGCTGTTTGACAGAACCCAAGTGTGTCTCGCTAAAAAGACACGTCGGGCCCGTTTGCGTATTGCTGTTATTCAGTTGTCAAGAATCGTCGAAACACCTAAAAAGGCGCCACTCGTGACGAGTGAGCAAGAACGTCAATCTAATATGATCTCAATCACATGTCAATTAGATTCTTTACCCTCGCACCGCTTTTGGCAGACTCGTACCACCTCCAAAAGCCGCGACAAAATATACCCTACCACTACCTTTGTCAATAAGTTTGTAATTCACCTTTAAGAATAATTACGATTGTACTAAGGGCAACAACCACAGCCCGCAAATCAGGTTCGCATCGCCACTGACGAGAAAAGAGATTTGTAAGATCGGGAATATAGCAGCCGGAAAAAATTTGGTACGAAACAGAGAGTAACATGAAACCAAACCATCAGCTCATCACGTCGCTCGTGCGAGCGACCGTAGGTCCGGTTACTGACTCTTCTGGGCTGGTAGCTTGGCTTGCACCTGATCTGGGGAATAGTCTGTATTAGTGTCGCGAGATGTTTGCCGCACTAGAATTTCTTCTTAATCGAGCGCAGGAAATCTTTGGTCAGCCGTGGATGTGCCGCCAGTTCTTGATACACTTCGTCAGACAAAGAGGCCTTAAAAAAGTCGTCTATTTGAGAGTAGGTCATCCCCCTGGAGATAGCCTCCTTTGCCTTATCGGTGATCAAGTCGCGATCTTCGGGAGCATCGATATAAGATAATATCCCGGAAACGACTTCAGGAACCGATGTTTTATCATGCAAAGCGGCCAGTTCTTGCTTGATATTCTCAATTTCATTACCAAGCCGTTGTTCCAATTTCTGTATCGCCTCACTGCTTGTCTCAATGCGACCGCTTAACTCCTGCATTTCAGCACTAATTCGTTCCTGCGCTTCTGAAACCGTCGTGAGCTTTTTTTCATGGTTGCTGGCATTGGAGAATGCATCCATTTGCTGATTGAGTGCCGCGATTTTTTCGGCATTGGTGGACGTGTAGTGTGTCAGGTCGGTAAGCATGGAATTAATTGTCTCGACCTTGGCCTCAAGTGCCGGCCCCTGAGCTGGTGGAGCCCCGGCTGAAGCCTTTGGAGTCGGCTGTGGTGCAGCCGGTGACGAAGGTCTAGTCGCTTGTGCTGGTTCTGGTTCCGGCTCGACGCGCTTTGATGAGGAAACCTTATACTTTGGTGTGGCGCCTTTCACTTTTGTATAGAGTGCATTTAGAGAGGTTTTCAGTTGTTCTAAGAGATCACGACCCTTGTCGGCTGAGTAAATAGAAACTGCCGCAACGTAGATCCCCATGATTACGGCAATAGAGAAGACAATGGAGATGCAGAGGGCGATAACAAAAAGGATGGCGGAAAAAAGACCCGAGATGAGCGCACCGATTGAGCCTAACAATCCTTGGGATTCCGAGCCGGCGACGATGGAAATGAGCAAAAAAACCAGAAGTAATACGGCTCCCGACTGAATAAGTGGATTTTTAAAGTCGTTTTTATTCATAGTGTGCTCCCCAGCGTGGTGAAACGGATAAAGTCCAGGAAATTAGTGCGAGATGTCATACATATCACCATGTATGACACTATCTTAATCGCCCCCGAGCCACGGTGCAAGAACGTTCTGCCGGTTATGGCAAGCTTTTTGTCTCTCGCAGCGCCCTTATCCTTTCGAGAACCGGAGGATGACTGTAGCTGAGAAAGACCATGGCAGGGTGGGGGGTGAGGTTGGACAAATTAGCCAGGCTCAATTTTTTAAGTGCCTGCACCAGGGCGTCAGGTGCACCGGTGGTGCGCGCCGCATAGTTGTCGGCTTCGAACTCGTGGGCCCTGAGCATGATGTTGAACAGAATGGCAAGCAGGGTGCTGAAAGGCGAATAGATAAAAGCAAAGAAAAAAAGACTCGCATAGATGGAAAGGTATTCCATTCCAAAAGCTTCAAATAATCCAGGATTGTTAATGAATAGCGACAGCAGATAAAAAACCAGGCCGGTCTGCAGAATCGATATTGCCATCATTTTCCAGATATGATGTCTTTTAAAATGGCCCATTTCATGGGCCAGAACGGAAACTAACTCGTCATCACCAATCTTTTCCAGAAGAGTATCGTAAAACACAATCTTCCGAAATTTGCCAAATCCGGTGAAGAAGGCATTAAGCTTGGTTGACCTTTTGGATCCATCCATGGTGAAAATGCCGCTGAGTTTGAAATTTTGAACTCGGGCGTAGGCGAGAATTTTCTCTTTCAGTGGGCCTTCCTCCAGCGGGGTGAACCTGTTGAAAAGCGGCATAATTAATACTGGGGCCAGAAACTGGACAATAAAGCCAAACGCTACCGTTCCGAGCCAGCACAGCAGCCAACCGTATGAACCTGTGTGTTCGAAAAACCAGAGGACTGCCGCGAGAAGCGGAGCCCCTAGCGCTGCGGTCAATAATATCGATTTGATTATATCGGTCACAAATGTCTGGATCGTGGTGCGATTAAATCCGAATTGAGCCTCGATTTTGAAGGTAGAGTAGATCGAAAAGGGCAAACTCAGAATGAAAGAGAGCAAAGCTAGAGAGCCTGCGTAAACTACGCCTGTGGGAATAGAGGAGAGCCCGAAGCTACGTACGAACAAGTCGACCAGATTAAACCCGCCTCCAAGCAGAAAAATAATTGTAATAACTGTGATAATGGTGTTTTCGATCAGTGAGAACTTAGTCTGGACTCGCGTGTAGTCCTGAGACTGTCGGTATTTTTCCTGATCATAGGTGTCAGCAAATTCTTCCGGTAGATCCGGTGAGAGAGCCTTGAGATTGAGCAGGGATATGGTCGTGTTGAGCAAAAAGCTGCCGCCGATAACGGCAAGAATAAATATCAACCAGGGATTCATGGAAGTATGGTCATTGGTAAACTATTAATGTGTATAACCTGACGACTCTGCCGCAGGGTGGAAATGTTATTTTCTCATGATCGTCGGACTAGTGGTAAAATAGTGCAGAACGGCGAGCTCGCAAGTGGCCCGAATTCAGGTGAAGTATTCAGAAGGGAGGCAAACCGGCCAGCAGACCGGTCTATCGCTTCACAGAATTGTTCCGATTGCCGTGGAGGTGAGGTTCAAAAAAGCGCCTGGAAGAATGCCCATGGCCACTATGACGAGAAGCAGCAGCAGTGAAACTGCCGTGGTCAGAGTCCCGGGTGCTACTTGCATCGTTGCCCCTTCGGGATCACTGCAATAGGCTACCCTTACCACGGAGAGATAGTAATAGATGGCGATGGCAGTGTTGATTGCAGCCAGGACCACAGCCAGCACATGACCCTGTTTGAAAGCACTTACCAGCAGCATGAATTTTCCGGTGAAACCCACGAAAGGCGGAATACCCGCCAGGGCAAAGAGGCCAATGGCGAGGATGACGGCAAGCAGCGGAGAGCGCTGGTGGAGCCCGGTAAAGTCCTCTATGGCCAGATTTTTCCCCGAAGGTGCAACGGTGCAGACAACCAGGAAGCAGGCCAGGTTCATGGCCGCGTAACCAATTATATAATAAAGCGAAGTCGCATATCCCTGACTGCTGAGAGTAAGCAGGCCGAAAAGTACGAAGCCGGCGTGGGAGATCCCGGAGAAACCGAGCATACGTTTAAAATCTTTCTGAACCAGGGCCGAGAGATTACCGTAGAACATTGACCCAATGGCGCAGATGAGCAGCAGATTGACCACTGTCTGTCCCTCCGCGCTGACCAGCGACACAATTCTTATCATGACCGCCACCGCCGCAATTTTAGGAACTGCGGCTATGAACGCGGTGGTCTCGTTGGCAGCCCCCTGATACACGTCAGGCACCCAAAAATGAAAGGGAAATATGGCCAGTTTATAAAAGAAGCCGGCCAGCATCAAGGCAATCGCGATGATCGCTGCCGGCTGGTAAAACAACGGTTCGATCTGGACAGCGATATCTGAGAGATAGGTAGATCCGCAGAGACCGAAGATATAGCTCATACCAAAAAGCATGAAACCGGTCGACATCACCCCGAAGAGCAGGTACTTGATGCCCGATTCCATTTGCATGGCCCCGCCACTCTCAGCAGAACGCATCGGTACCATGATGTATAGCGCAAAGCTCGACAACTCGAGTGAGACCAGGATAGCCAGAAGCTCAACGCTGGAGGTCAGCATCATGAGTCCGAGTACACCGGTAAAGAGAAAGACATTATATTCAGCTTTGACGTCGCTCCTGATGCCTGGGGCATCTTCTGAAAAAATCAAAACTACCAAGGTTGCCGTACAAATCAGAAATTTGAAAAGTTGGGAGAAAAAATCGACCTGGTAGGAATCAAAGAAGAGGGAGCCCTTTTGGTTCAGACAAGCCAGCGAAGCCAACATCACCAGAGCCATGATAATGACGGTCAGTTTTCTGAGCGTGTCGATAGCTGGGCTGCCGAGGCTCACCAGAAAAAGGCAGAGCGTTCCCAGCAGCAAAATCAGTTCCGGTAGAAAGAGCATAATGTTCCTTTAATTACCTCATTATCGCCTGACCAAGATCTCGGCCGCAGCCACCGATTGCGCCTTGTACACATTAAACTGGTCCAGCAGGTCGGTGACGCTGTAATCCATCATCTCCATAAATGGACCCGGGCTCAAGCCTATCCACAGAACAAAAAGCAGAAAAGGAGCCAGGGTTACAATCTCCCTTGTGTTCAAGTCGGTTATCCAGGACTGGTCCGGATTATCGACACCTCCCCAGACGACTTTTTGTAACATTCTCAGCATGTAGGCGGCAGCGATAACCGCCCCGGGGATTGCCGCCAGCCCCAGGGTCAGGTCGAATTCAAAGGTCCCTGCCAGCACCAGAAATTCCCCGACAAAGCTGTTTGTTCCCGGAAAACCGAATGAAGAGAGAGAAAAAAAGGCCAGGAAAGTAACGAAAATCGGCATATACCGGCCCACGCCGGTAGCGGCGGAGAGTTCACGGGAATGGGTGCGTTCATAGATCATTCCGACACAGAGAAAGAGGGCGCCGGTAGTAACGCCATGATTGATCATCTGCAGGATGGCTCCTTCGATTCCCTGTTTGTTGAGCACGAAGATGCCCAGGGTGACAAAGCCCATGTGACCAACCGACGAGTAGGCAATCAGCTTTTTCATGTCTTGCTGGGCGAGTGCGGTGAGGCCACCGTAGATGATACCGGCAATTGAGAGCCAGAGCACATAAGGCATCAGGAGCAGAGTCGCGTCAGGAACGATGGGAAGGGCGAAACGGACGAATCCATAGGTACCCATTTTCAAAAGAATCGAGGCCAGAATTACCGATCCCGCCGTAGGTGCTTCAACGTGAGCAGCGGGGAGCCAGGTATGAAACGGAAACATCGGCACCTTGACCGCGAAGGCGATGAAAAAAGCGATGAAGACCAGCACCTGCGGGGTAATGCCGTAGGGTTGCCACATCATGTCCGGGATGAAAAACGTGTATGAATTCTTCCAGTATAGCCAGATGATCGCCACCAGAAGAAGGATGGAACCGGCCAGCGTGTAAAGGAAGAACTTGATCGATGCATAGATTTTCCTCGGACCTCCCCAGATGCCGATGAGCAGGTACATCGGGATCAGCATGGCCTCCCAAAGAATGTAAAACAGGACGAAGTCGAGGGCGACAAATACGCCGATCATGGCTGTTTCCATAATCAGCAGACAGATCATGAAAGGTTTGACCCTGAATTGTATATAGGACCAGGAAGCCAACACGCAGAAAGGCATGATCAATGCCGTCATGACCACCAGCAGGATCGAGATACCGTCGACACCGACCGTGTAATTGATATTCAGAGGAGCAATCCAGGTATGGGTTTCAGCAAACTGAAAGGCTGCGGTAGTCGTGTCAAACCCGGCCACCAGCACAAAACTCAGAAGGGCAACGATGGCGGTGAAGACAAGGGACACATACCTGCATGTTTCATCGCTCTTCAAGGGCAACAGAACGAAGGCACCTACCAGGGGCAGGAAGATCAAGGCGCTGAGGAGCGGGAAGCCGTGGTTTATCAAAAGTTGATCCATTTCCTTATTCCTTGATTCCTTGCATTACATCCAGATAAAGGCGATCAAAACCAGCGCCACAAAGGTTACTGTATAAGCCAGGGTATGCTGGATCTGACCACGCTGCAGCACCCTGGCAACCAATCTTCCTAACGAACGCACCCCCCGTGCGGACCCATCCAGAAATCCATCGATACCATGCCAGTCGAACCAGGCCGAGAAACGGGCTGTAGTCATCAATGAAAGGAGGCCGACTACCCTATACGCCTTTCCCCAGATAGTATCAAGCCACTGGATCGGGTACTTTGCCAGCCATTGAAAAGCCTGTCCGCCACGACGGTAGAACCAATCCAGATCGAGGTTGATAATTGGTCGGGCGACAAGCCGGTTGCGGAAAAAAATGAATCCCAGGGCAGTAAAGGCCAAGATCTGCAGCGTTTCGCTCAGGTGGTAGGCGCTGTAGGGATGATAGAGCGCATCCTGGTAAGGCAGCATGGAGTAGAGCAGTGGATACAAAGCACCGAGTAAAAAACAGAGCAGACCGGCAACGATCATCGCGGCCTGCATATTCCAGGGCGGGTCGGCTGCCCGCTCAACGACTTCAGCGGAATTAGGCTCACAGAAAAAGATCAGCCAGGGCAATCGCAGACCGGCCACCAGAAAAGTGCCGGCGGACACCATGGTCAGAAGAAAACCTGCCCAGAGCAGATGCTCTTCGTAGCTGGCGGCGATGATAATCGATTTGGACACAAAACCTGAGAAAAACGGGAAGGCCGAAACCGATACACCACCGATTATAATGAACAGCATGGTCACCGGCATCTTCTTGTAGAGACCGCCCAGCTCGGTGAAGCGGCTTTTGCCGGTCATCTGGATGACCGCACCGGCCCCCATGAACAGCAGTCCCTTATAGAGAATATGGGCGAAGGCGTGAGCGGCGGCCCCGTTGATCGCCAGAGCAGTCCCGATCCCTACGCCGGCAACCATATAGCCTACCTGGCTGATGATTTCCCAGCCCAGCAGTCTGCGTATGTCATTTTCGATAATGGCATAGACGATGCCGTAGATCGCCATTGCCACCCCAAGCACGATCAGTATATCGAACCCGGCACAGGCCCGGGCCAGGGTGTAGACCGCAGTTTTGGTGGTAAAGGCGCACATGAACACCGCGCCCCCGATGGTTGCTTTTGAGTAGGCGTCGGGCAGCCATGAATGGAGCGGAACGACAGCGGCATTGAGCATCAGGCCCGACATGATCAACCAGTTATAAGCGGTGTGAGTTTCGTAATCGAGCAGTTCGAAGGCGATACTGCCGGTGGCCTGATAACGGAGCACGAAACCGCTGAGCAGCAGCAATCCACCAAAGGTGTGCACCAGCAAGTATCTGAAGCCGGCCGCAGTCGCCTCTTTCTCATCTCTATTACACCAGACCAGAAAAGTCGAAGCAAAGGCCATAATTTCCCAGAACAGGAAGAGACTGAGATAATCGCCGGCATAGATTGCCCCGATGGAGCCGGCAACATAGAACCAGGCTGCCATCTGTTGCCAGAAGTCTTCCACCTGCAGGCTGTAGAGCGTGGCGAGGATGGCCATCAGGGCCATGATAAAGGCAAAGACGTTGGACAAACCATCGATACGCCCGAAGGTCAGTTGCCAGTCGAGAAAGGCAACCTCGCCGTAAATACCCTGGTTGAAGCCGAGATAAACCACGTCGACAAAAGTGAGTATCGGCACCAGCAGTAGATAAGGCTTGCGGAACGGTTCTTTTATAAACGGAAGCAGCAGCCCTCCACAGATAAGCAGCAGGGAGGGGTGGAAGAAACTATTCGTCATAGTAGTCCTCCTCCCTTTCGATGCCTGCCGAGCCAAACCAGCGAGCGAAAAAAATCAGTACAGTGCAGGAAGCAAGACCGAAAATGGCCCAGAATCCAGGGATATATTTTTCTACCCAGGTGTGGGCATGGGAGGTGTCGACGGTCATGGACCAGATGACTATCGCAGCCATCGTTCCATAAATGATGTAACGAACTTCCCGCCCCCTTTCTTTCAGAAAGTCGATAAACTGAATCATCCTAGCACCCCCTTGACGAAGGTCATCATGAAATTGGGGAAGATGCCGATCACCACTGATATGAAACAGGCAATCAGAATCGGGATGAGCATCGACAGTGGTGCTTCCTTGATTCCAGTGTAAGGTTCGTCAGGTGGCCGCTTGCCGAAAAAAGCACGATAGGTTACCGGCAGAAAATAGGCCGCATTGAGCAGGGTCGAAGTCAGCAGGATCAACAGAATGCCAATCTGGTGAGCCTGCATGGAACCGACCAGCAGTTTCCACTTGGATACGAACCCGGCCACCGGCGGGGCACCGATCATCGACAGCGAGGCGATGGCAAAGGCGCCGAAAGTGAACGGCATGACTTTGCCCAGCCCCTCCATTTCAGAAATCTCCTTTTTGTGCGCTGCCACGTAAATGGCCCCGGCACAGAAGAACAGGGTGATCTTGGAAAAGGCGTGATTGACAATGTGGATCAGTCCGCCTTCGATGGCTGCCGGGGTGAGCAGGGCGACGCCCAGGATAATATAGCTCAGCTGGCTGACGGTCGAGTAGGCCAGCCGTGCTTTCAGGTTGTCCTTGGATAGAGCGATAATCGAGGCGGCAATAATCGTAAAACCGACGAAATAAGCGGTGGGCACCCCGAGATTGAGTGCATCCATGAGATCAACGCCGAAGACATAGAGCATCACCCTGGTGGTACAGAACACGCCAACCTTGACAACTGCCACCGCATGGAGGAGTGCCGATACGGGAGTTGGGGCGACCATGGCACCAGGCAGCCAGTGATGAAACGGCATGATCCCGTTTTTAGCAAAGCCAAACAGACAAAAGATATAGAGCATCACCACCACCGCCTTATTGACCCCGTCGGGAAAAATGCCGGTGGAAATATCGGTGGCGAAATCGAGTGTTCCGGTCAGCACGTAAATCAGTATCATGGCCGGTAGCAGGAAAGCTTTGGCGGTGGCGGTCAGATACACCAGATACTTGCGGCCGCCGTCGTAACCTTCCTGGTCCTGGTGATGGGCAACCAGTGGATAAGTGCAGACAGAAACGATCTCGTAAAACAAATACATGGTGAACAGATTATCGGAGAAAGCCACGCCGATGGCCCCGAAAATGGCAATCGCGAAGCAGGCGTTGAATCTGGTCTGGGCGTGTTCGTTGAGCCCGCGCATGTAGCCCATGGAATAGAACACCGCGATGGTCCACAGCGAAGAAGCGACCATGGCGAAAATCATCGACATCGGGTCCGCCCGTAGCGAGATGGTCACGTTGGGCAGGATGGTAAAGAGATTGTAGTAAAGTGTCTGGCCTGCGAATATGGTCGGGGTCATCGAACAGACGACGACGAACAGTGCAATTGAGGAAACGGATGAAATCGTCTCCCGGAGATTTTCATCTTTGCCGAGGAGCATCACGAAAATTGAGCCGATCAAAGGTATGAGTAAGGCCAGGAGCAGTTTTGACGTGATGATGATGGTCTCGTCCATGATGTGTATTAGCCTTTAAGGTTGATCAGCTCTTCGGCATCGACCGTTTTGTAGTGACGATAGACGGCTACCACGATTGACAGTCCAATGGCCGCCTCGGCGGCGGCAATGGCCATGATAAAAAGGGTGAAAATCTGCCCCACTGATGGGTCCGGGGCCAGAAATCTATTAAAAGCCATGAAATTGATCGATACCCCGGCCAGCATCAGCTCAGCGGCAATGAGCATGCCGATCAGTGTTTTTCTGGTCACCAGGCCATAGACACCGAGACTGAAGAGCATGGCGCCGAAGACCAGGTAGGTCGTCAGATAGTGATGGATCGACAGCAGAGCCATAATCAGTTTCTTCCTCCCCTGGCGATGACGATCGACCCGATGATGGCGATCAGTAAGACGATCGATATCAATTCGAAAATCATCGAGTAGGTGGTGAGCAGGTGAATGCCTATTTCCCTTACCGAGCCACTCGCAGTTTTGGCGTTGACTTGCCATTCTGTGGTTAAGGCAAGAGCGGTCATCCCGCCGAAAATCAGGGCCGCTATCATAAAGCCAAAAGGGCCGGAGAGCATATTGGAGGGACTGGATTTTATTTTTTCTTCGGGAGCCGCCAGCATGATTGCAAATGAGATGGTTACGCAGATAGCGCCAACGTAAATGAGGATTTGCATCATCGCCATGAAAGGCGAGTTCAGGAAATAATAGAATCCTGCCACCCCGGTGAAACAGATGACGATGCCGGACAGAGCTCTGACCAGACGTTCGGCGGTGGCGGCAATGAAACCGCCGAACAAGGTAACGCCGATCATGACCAAAAAAATTAGACCAACCATGCCATCGGCGCTGAATAGTGCGGGGGGCGGAACGGGAGTCATTGGTTCTGTTCCTCGAGTCGTTTGAGCAGATCCATGATAAAGTCCTCTTTTCTGGTCGAGGCCAGATTGTATTCGTTGGAAAACCTCAGGGCATTGAAATTGCATGATTCGACACACGAGCCGCAGAGCGAGCAGGTGGTGAAATCGAGAATATACTTGGTCAGTACTTTTTTCTTCTCACCTTCAGGTTTGACCCCGGCGAGGCTTATACAGCCGGATGGACAGGCCCGCTGACACATCGAGCAGACGATGCAGTTGGATTTGCCCTCCTGATTACCGATCAGTTCGATATGGCCCCGGAACCGGGGATACATTTTCACCGATTCGTGCGGGTAGTTTAGAGTGACCGGTCGACGCGGAAATTCCTTCAGCGTCACCCACATGCCGTCAAGCAGTGATTTGGCACCGGTGAAAAGTTCTGTAAAATAGCCGCCCATATCAGAATACCTTGAGCAATCCTGCAGTCAGCAGCAGGTTAAAGAGCGAAATTGGAATCAGATACTTCCAGGACAGGTTCAGCAGCCCGTAAATAGTGGTGCGGGGGAACGTCCAGCGGATCCAAATGAAAACGAAGATGATCAGGTAGATTTTCAATAGGAACCAGCCCACATGGTGGGTAAACGGAAAAAAGCCCAGATCACCAACAGGACAGGCCCAGCCCCCGAGAAAAAGGATCACCGTCAAACAGGCGCCGATGACGATATTGGCATACTCGCCCATGAAGAACAGTCCGAAGCCCATGGATGAGTACTCGGTGTGGAAACCAGCCACGAGCTCGCTTTCGGCCTCGCCGAGATCAAAAGGCGCGCGGTTGGTTTCGGCTACAGAGCAGACGAATAGAATCAGAAACGAGAATGGCATCAACAGGTTGAAGCCCACTTGCTTCTGCAGCGGCCAGATATTCCAGTGCCAGAATCCGCCGAGTTGAGTCTGGACAATGTCGCCGAGATTCAACGAACCGGAAATCATTACCACAGTTATAGTGGTGATCATCAATGGGATTTCGTACGCGACAGTTTGGGACACGGCCCGAACCGAGGAAATCATCGAGTACTTGTTTCTTGATCCCCAGCCGGCAACCAGCAACGACATGCCGCCCAGAGCAGCGAAGGCGAAAATCATCAGTACGCCGACATCGATAGGGTGGGCGACGATATTCTCACTGAAGGGTATGGTGACAAAACTGATCAGTGCCGGAAACATGGCAAGCACCGGAGCCACCATGAAAATTGCTTTGTCGACCCCACCCGGGATGAGCAGCTGTTTGGTCATCAGCTTTACCCCGTCAACCGGCGGCTGCAGAAGTCCCCACGGGCCGTTTTCCATGGGTCCGGGGCGGCGCTGGAACAGGCCTGCCCCTTTTCGTTCGCACCAGACCAGGTAGGCCGCATTGAGACCAACGAAACTGATCGCTATGATAACCGCGAGAACCACGTTGAAAAGTGTCAGACTCATGCTTGTCTCCGTTACCGATCCATTTCCGGAATGACCAGGTCGAGGCTGCCCATAAACGCGAGCGCGTCGGCGATCAGCATACCCCTGCAGGCTTCGTCGAACAGGTGCATGTTTGAATAGGTGGGCGAGCGCAACTTCATGCGATAGGCATTCTTGCCGCCGTCACTGACCATCCTGATGCCGAAATTGCCGCGTGCGGTCTCGACCGCGGCAAAATAATCTCCCGGAGGTGGTTTGATCAGTTTCGGTTTTTTCTTTGGATTGATCGGGCCATCCGGAAGCTTGTCAAGGGCCTGCTCGATGATTCTCAAACTCTGTTCCATCTCCTCCATCCGCACCAGATAGCGTGCGTAACTATCACCCTCGGTGAAGACGGGTACCTCGAAGTCGAAATCCGGATAAACCGAATAAGGCTCGTTGCGCCTTACATCGTAATTGATGCCCGAACCGCGTGCCACCGGGCCGGTGGCACCGTAGCGCTGGCACATATTCTGATCGACCGGGCCATGGCCTTTTAAGCGTTTCATGAGAATGACGTTGCCAGTAACCAGTTTGGCGTACATCTTCAATTCTTTACGGAAATGGGTGATAAATGCCCGGGTGCCGGTGATAAAGTCGTCGTCAATGTCGTTATAGAGCCCGCCAAACCTGAAGTAACAGTAGGTGAGCCTGGAGCCGGTGACGGCCTCGAGTAGATCGAGAATCTGCTCTCGGTCGTCAAAGCAGTACATCAGCGGGGTAAATCCGCCCAAGTCGAGGACATAGGCCCCGAGCCAGACAAGATGGGAAGCGATACGGTTGAGCTCTACGGTGATGACTCGGATATACTCAGCTCGTTCGGGGACTTCTATGTTGCAGGCCCGCTCGACCACCAGTGCGTAGCCGTGGTTAAAGGACATGGCTGAAAGGTAGTCCAGCCTTCCCATGTTGGGCATGTACTGCGGATAGGTCCGGTTCTCGGCCATTTTTTCATGCATCCGATGGATGTAGCCGAGTACCGTCTCGGCGTTGTAAATATACTCGCCGTCCATGGTCATTTTTACCCGCAGCACTCCATGGGTGGCCGGGTGCTGGGGACCGACATTCAGTACGAAAGTTTCATCCTGCTGGAGGGTGATAGGCTCGGTCATGCTTTGAAGTCCTTCAGTAGAGGATGAAAATCGGCATCTTCAGGGAGCAGTAGAGGTACGAGATGGGGATGTCCGTCAAAGACGATACCGAAAAAATCGTGGGTTTCCCTTTCGTGCCAGGAGGCGCCGGTATAGATGGGGGTAATGGTCGGCAGGTGGGGCTCCGTACGGGGGATTCTGGTGCGAACCACCGTGCGGCAGAGATCGAAATCGTAGCGGCTGAAATCATACACCACTTCGAGCTGTTCTTCCTTTATCCAGTCAACACCCGTGATCGATTCGAGATAGTAGCCAAGATCATAAATTATCCGAACAGCCTCAATCAATTGATTGGGCTCGAGCTGGACGTCGAGATGAAAACCTTTGGCGTGATAGTCCTGTTCAAGGATACCGTTGCCCCTGATCTCCGGCTTTTCTTCTCCTTCTTCTCCATCGTCAGTTTCCGGTTCCGGGGACGGCATGTCGGCAAACAGCGTGGAAAGGGCTTCTCTGGTCTTGTCCTGAATGTTCATATACAGAAGTTCCTCAAACGCTCAACTCTTATCTGAACCGGATTCACGCCACTCGGGTTTTGGTTTAGGCCACCGTCGCCAGCCGGTTATCTTGTATTCGAGTTCAATTATTCCCTCAATCAGGGCTTCCGGTCTGGGCGGACAGCCAGGCACGTAGACATCGACCGGGAGAAATTTGTCCGCTCCTTCGACGATCCCGTATTGTCCTTCATAGACAAATGGTCCGCCAGAAATTGCGCAATTGCCCAGGGCAATTACCCATTTTGGTTCGGGCATCTGGTCGTAAAGGGTTTTGATGCCGGGTGCCATTTTATTGGAAATGGTTCCGGCCACGATCATTAAATCGGACTGCCGGGGAGAGGGCCTGAATACTTCGGCCCCGAATCTGGAAAGATCAAACCGAGCCGCCCCGGTACACATCATCTCGATGGCGCAGCAGGCGATACCAAAAGTCAGGGGCCAGAGCGAGTTGGCCCGGCACAGGTCTATGACCTTGTCGGCAACAGCGAACTGAACAAATGACGATGGAACAGTGTCTAATGACGGAGATACGTCTTGCGTTCCCACTTAAATACTCCTTTGATCCAGGCATAGACAACAGCCAGTGATAGAATACCAACAAACAGGATGATTTCGATAAAATCCCTGATTACGAACATTTCGTCATTGTAGGCGAGAGCAACGGGAAACAGAAACAGTACATCAACGTCAAAAGCGAGAAAAATCAAAGCGTATAGATAGAAAACCACCCCGTAGCGAATCCAGCTATCTCCGATGGGCTCCATACCGCATTCAATGAACTGATCAGTATTATTGCCGATCTGCCTGGTTTTTCGGGGCATAAAAAGGTGGACGATGATTATCGGACCAAACGCAAAAGTCAACCCTCCAAGGGTGAATGCGGTGATCCAAAGGATATCGTCACGATAGAGAAAAACGGAAAAATCCATGCGAAACTCTCCGTTATTTTGTATGAAAACAGCCGTTTATGGCGTTCTCAGATCGGCAAAATTCCTGACATCTTATAGAACGCTTTTGAGGGTGTCAATTTTTTTTTAGAACCACAATGTGGTCTTTTAGTCCCATAATCATCCGTATTAAATAAATATTCTGCAGTTTTTGTTCATACGTTGTCTGTCATCTTTTTTTTTACGGGCAATGATTTCAGGTGCATTGTAAGTAAAAAAGATGTAAACTATCAAAAAAACTGAATACAGGCGTTAGCGCATGTCTATTACTTTGAGACAATTGGAAATATTCATTGCTGTTGCCGAGACTGCCCAGGTGACCAAGGCCAGCAAGAAACTTTTCGTGACTCAGTCTGCGGTCAGCATGGCGCTGGCCGAGCTGGAAAACCAACTGGGCGGATCCCTGTTCGACCGCCATGGCAGGAGCCTGGTGCTCAACACCAGAGGCAGATATCTTCTGCCCCTGGGCAAGGATATCATCGCCCAGGTCGCCAATATCGAGACCATTATGTCCGAGCGCAACGATAAGTTGACCGGACAAATTAATATCGCCGCCAGTTCGTCAGTAGGTAACTACATTCTTCCCTATCTCATTGGTGCATTCAAAAAGGCGCATCCGAAAGTTCTGATTAACATGCTGGTCTACAACACCAAAATGGTTGAAGGCATGGTAGAAGACGGTACGGTGGACCTTGGTTTCGTCGAGGGGGATGTCGAGGACAGCGATAAAATATTCTCGCGTCCCTGGTTTAAAGATGAACTTGTGGTGCTCGCTGCACCCTCGGACCCGATTGCCAATAATGAGACTTTCAACATCGAACGCGACTTGCCCAACAGTCGCTGGATTATGCGTGAGAGGGGGTCAGGCACTGCGGCAATCTTCAGGGCAAAACTCAAAGATCACCTAGACGATGTCAACATCGTCATGGAGATGGGGCATCCCGAGTCGGTCAAAAGAGCGGTCGAATCGGGTGTTGGTGTTGCCTGTCTGTCAGCCCTGACCATCTGTAGAGAAGTCGAGAATGGCTGGCTCAAAAGCATGAAGATAGAAGGTATTGACATGAGACGGCAGCTCAAAATCATCAGTCGCAAAGGGATTCAGGTCGATGAGGTAACTGCCGAGTTCCTTGCCTTCTGCGATGTCATGTCAGCCAGCGATGAAGAAAATGTCTGTCTCTCCTCACCATGGAAACTGCAGTCACTGCTAGCGCGCCATTCCACAGGCAAGAGACGCTGACCAGTACCCGTCCGTAAACGGCTCTTTTTCTCAATCTCTTCGTTGTGCTCGCAATTTCATCCTCGGACGTTTTTCGCCCATGGTAAAATTTATCGTATGCCTCGATCTTGTAATATAATTGCCTTTCCCAGATGTAAAAAGGAAACTTTGTGTGTATTTCACCAGTCTTTCTGGTAATGTACTTTTACCAGGCTTAAACCGCACGACGGTGCAGTGGCTCCAGCCTTATTTCGATCCTTGCAGCGCAGGATCTGAACGAATTCTTTGACCGTGCGTTTTCCCCGGCCAACTTCGAGCACAGTTCCGGTGATATTTCTCACCATATGGCGGAGAAAGCCATCCCCGGTGAATTGCAGTAGAACAATGTGCTCCTCCGGCTCAACCAAGCGAGCTCGATAAATGGTACGCATGCCCCCTCGACCGTGATTGTTATTCTTGTCGCGTGAGCCGGTTGTTTCAAAGCTGCTGAAATCATGGGTGCCGAGCAATTCCCCAAGGCACTGCTCCATTATGGATCGGTCTAGTTTGAAGGGCAGGTGGTAGGTATAGAGTCTCCAGTTCGGGGGCATCACCTGGCTGGTAAAAATAGTGTATCGGTAGGTCTTGGCCAGAGCTGAGAAGCGGGCATGAAAATCAGCCGGCTGATCGCTGACCTCAAGGATTCGGATTGCTCCGGGTAGCAGCGAATTAAGCCCTTTCTGGAGGGCGGTTCCGTCCACCTTGCTGTAGGTCTTAAAGTGAGCGGTCATGCCCTGGGCGTGCACACCAGCATCGGTTCTTCCAGCCCCGTGCAAAATGATCTGCTCGTTGCAGATGACTGACAGAGACCGCTCGATCTCCTCCTGGATGGAAAAGCCGTTTTTCTGTCTTTGCCAGCCGCAGTAGCCGGTGCCATCAAAAGCAATGAGCAGCTTGACGGTTCTCATTGATGGTCAGGATATGCCTTCGAGAGTCAGCGTCTCAGGGAAACAGCGGCGCCTGCTGCAGTCCTGCATCTTCATCGAAACCGCACATCAAGTTCATGTTCTGGACCGCCTGCCCAGATGCGCCCTTGACGATATTATCGATTGCCGAGACGATTATCAGCCTGCCTGTGCGTTCATCCAGGTTGAGTGAAATATCGCAATAGTTTGAACCTCTTACCTGTTGCGTTGCAGGCAAAGAACCGGAATCGAGCAGTCTGACGAAAGGTTCTTTGCCGTACATCTTCTGATAGAGTCCAGAGATCTCATTCAGCGTTGCCTCGCGGCTGAGGTTCACATAGATGGTGCTGAGTATTCCCCTGGAGACGGGCAGCAGGTGAGGCGTGAAGGAAACTTTTACAGGACTGCCGGCCAGGGCGGAGAGATTCTGCTCTATTTCCGGTATATGACGATGCACGCCTCCTACTTTATACGGTCTAAAGCCGTCTGTAACTTCGCAGAACAGGGTTCCCACCTGGGCAGCCCTGCCGGCCCCGGAGGTACCTGACTTGGAGTCGATGATGATAGTGTCTGGATCGACTATATCAGCCTTCATCAGCGGAGCGAGTCCCAGGGTAATCGAGGTTGGGTAACAGCCCGGGTTGGCCACCAATCTGGCTGAACGTATTTCTTCCCGATATATTTCCGGCAGGCCGTAAACAGCGTCAGCAATCAGATTAGCAGCACTGTGGGGCTGGTACCATTGTTCATAGACAGCCACGTCCTTGAGCCTGAAATCGGCTGACAGGTCGACTACCTTTTTACCAGCATCCAGGAAAGCGGGGACGACGTTCATTGCAGTTTTATGGGGCACGGCACAGAAGATCAGATCTGCCTGGTCAATAATTTCTGCGCTGCCGAGGTTTCGGCAAATAATGTCAACCCTGTCTCTAAGATGCGGATACACTTTCGACAGGAGTTGTCCATCATATTGTCTGGAGGTGGCGACGGTCAGGGTAGCTGCCGGATGATTACATAGCAGACGGGCCAGCTCTCCGCCGGTGTAGCCCGATGCTCCGACTATTGCTGTGCGCAGCATGTGTGTTCCTCTCGATCTGAAAAGTTGTCTTTTTGCTCAAATTCTTCGTTGTGCGAAAAAATTGAATCCTCGGCGTATTATCTATACGCTTGCGGATCAATTTTCTCACATGTCTCGGCTTTGAGTAAAAACCCTAACTTTCATTTTATAGAACTTTTTGAATGATGCTTTAAATTGGAATGCAACGTAATCCCCGGTCTACTTGATGTCTGCCTACGGGGCAATTTTCATCCACAAATCGATATTACCCATGGTTTTGTAAAGTTCCCTAAATTTGAAAACAAAAAAGGGGATAACAGAAAATCTGCCATCCCCTTGCGATCGGTTCCGCCGCCCTGGTTTGATACCGGGTGGCCAACCACGTCTGGTGTACAATATCTAACGCTTTGAGAACTGGAACTTGGCGCGGGCGCCTTTTTGTCCATACTTCTTTCGTTCTTTGTTGCGCGGATCGCGGGTGAGCAGGCCCGAACGTTTGAGCGGGATCCTGAGTTCCGCGTTGGCTTCCAGCAATGCCCTCGAAATTCCGTGGGTCAAGGCATCGACCTGGGCCGATTTACCGCCACCGGTCAAGGTGGCCAAAACGTCGTACTGCTCTGTGGTTTCGGTTACTTCAAATGGCTTGACAAATTTATGGGTCTGAAAAGTGCCGCCAAAATAGTCTTCGGCGGTCATCTTGTTGACCTGAACTTTTCCGGTTCCCGGAGTAATCCAGACCCGGGCGACAGCTTTTTTCCTTTTTCCGGTTGCGTAAAAACGATCGGCCATGTTTCTGACTCCGTTATTAGATTTCCAGTGCTTCTGGTTGCTGGGCCTTATGCGGATGGTCGGCGCCGGCGTATACTTTGAGTTTTTTGAGTTGAGCCCGGCCGATTTTATTTTTCGGCAGCATACCCTTAACCGCCTTGGTGACCAGATCAGTCGGATGCTTTTCCAGTAGCTCCCGGGCGGTGGTGTCCTTGATGCCGCCCATGTAGCCGGTGTGGCGATAATACTTTTTATCGTCCCATTTCTTCCCGGTCAGCTGCACTTTGTCGGCGTTGGTGACAATAATGAAGTCACCGTTGTCGATAAAAGGAGAAAAAGTCGGTTTGTGTTTGCCACGAAGACGAAAGGCGATTTCGGTTGCCAGGCGTCCGAGAATCTTGTCCTTGGCGTCAACCACATACCATTTCTTCTCGATCTCGTTCACCGGAGCAAGATAGGTTTTCATGCGGTACCTCAAATTATTAAAAAAAGGTTCGAACTATGCCGAACCTTGGTCTGATTGTCTGGAGCGGGAAACGAGATTCGAACTCGCGACTTCAACCTTGGCAAGGTTGCACTCTACCACTGAGTTATTCCCGCTCAGTTCTTTCACCAAAACAGGACAACTCTTAATAAAGGACTGGTAAAATGTCAACTGAAAAAATAGTACCTCTTCGATTTAATGCAAGATTTTCAAAATCTCTGCAGAGGTAAAAAAAGATGGTCATGAGACAATGATGTAGTATAAATATTAACACCACGAAAAAATGTTTATTAGTAGTTATATCGAACGCTTTTCAACAACAGCTTCAAATCAGGGAGCCAATGAAAGTAGATAAGAGGCCTCGTACGGCCAAGATAAAAAGAAAAACATCCGAAACTGATATTTCACTCAGTTTGACCATTGAGGGTTCGGGCAGTTCATCCATCAAGACGGGGGTAGGGTTTCTAGATCATATGCTCACCCTTTTTTCGGTGCACGGATTATTCGATCTGGAAATCAAGGCGAGAGGTGACCTCAATGTTGACGATCACCATACGGTGGAAGACGTGGGAATCTGTCTGGGGCAAGCCTTTTTTAACGTTCTGGGTGATAAGGGGGGCATCAATCGTTACGGATGCTCCTATGTCCCCATGGATGAAACCCTGGCTCGCGTGGTGATCGATTTCTCCAACCGGCCTTACCTGCACTACGGTGTTGATCTTGCCGATCAGAAGGTGGGTACCTTCGATACAATATTGGCCAAAGAATTTCTCAGGGCCCTGGCCTTGCATGCCGGCATGACCCTGCATGTTGACCTTATCCATGGTGAGAATGCGCACCATATCATAGAGGCAGTTTTCAAGGCGCTCGGGAGGGCGGTCTGCGAAGCCTCCGCCCTGCGGCAAGGGGACACTGCGGTATTGTCCTCGAAAGGTTCGTTGTAGTGGTTAATCCAAGCAATCGAGGTGAAAGGTGAAAAGATTGAAAGAGGTTTTGGTGCTCATCTGCACCGCAATTGCCATACTGCTCGCTTCCTGCAGCACTAAGCAGCCACTGCCCACGGAAGAGGAAAAGCAAGTCGCCAGGATGAAGGTGCCCTGCATCATTGCACTTCCGGTGATTACCGATCTGAGGTCGAACAAAGGTGCCGGCGATCAGACCCCTTCGACCAGAGCGGAGGGCTCCCTGGCCATGGAGCGTGAACACAAAGAAACCATAAAAATGATTGACAGCACTGGATTTCCGGTCATGGCTGGCCCCACGTCGGATGATGCGCTTACCTACCAAAACGCAGCGAAACTGGAGAAAGGAGCGGAGTTTCTCGACACGCAACTGAAGAACGCGTTAAGGGGCCACGACACCGTGCGGTTTCTGTCCAATCGACAACTCACCTCCTTATTACCAGAAAACGAGATGACCCAGGCAGCCCTGCTCAGATCCATATACACGGAACTGAAATGTAATGCGGTGCTGGTCACCAGTCTATCCCGCTATACACAGCGAGTCGGTGGAGACTACGGGGTTGACTCTCCGGCTTCGGTGGCTTTTTCCATGAAGCTTTTCGATGCCGCCGATGGTTCAGTCATATGGTCGGCGACGTTTGATGAAACCCAGCAATCGTTCATGAGCAATATAATGTCGGCCCACAAGTACGGGCTCAAGTGGCTCACTGCCGAAGACCTCGCCACGCTGGGTATTGAGGAAAAAATAGCGCAATGTCCCTATCTATAACTCCGGAACCCAAGTAATGTTCAACACCCGTCTGGCTTGCAGCCAGGCGGGTGTTCTAATGTTAGGCCACCGTGAAAAATTGACTTTCGTTCAATCTCTTCGCTATAGACAGAAATTGAGTCCTCGACGTATTAGAACACCTGCGGGTCAATTTCTGTCCATGCCTTGATCTTGAACGGAAATCCTAATTTTTCAACAATCCCTTTGGGATATGGAAATTAATGGAACTTTCTTTGCTGCCATCGAAGTGTAATAAAAAAATTGGCAGAGCTATGGCAGATTATCAAATGCTCGCCGACAAAGATCGCGTTCTTGTTGCTGTGTCCGGTGGCGTAGACAGCCTGGTTACTGCTTGGGTACTGAGGAAATGGAGGGATAAGGCTCCGATAGATTATCACATAGAAGCGGTCTACGTGGATAATGGATTCTGGACCCCTGCACATGGCGCCAGTCCCCCGGCAGAAAGAATCGGCCGCCAGCTTGAACGATTCGGGCTGCATTTTTTTTCGGTCGAGGGCTGGAAAGTGGAAGGTGAACGCACCTGCTTCATCTGCGCGCGGAACAGGCGCAGTCAGCTCTTTGAGTTGGCCAGACAAAAGGGGTTCAACAAGCTCGCGTTGGGACATCACAAGGATGATCTCATCGAGACTTTCCTGATCAATGCGCTTTATAGCGGCAATATCTCGACCATGGTACCTCGGCAGGACTTGTTTGAAGGAAGGTTGTCGCTTATTCGAGTACTTGCCTACCTGGAAAAAAGCGATATTATCGAAATCAGCCGCCTAGTTGATCTAGCGCCGGTCGAGAGTTATTGCCCGATTGGCGAAGATTCCAGACGGGAAACGGTCCGCTCGCTGCTTCAGGATATCTGTAAAGAGGTTCCGGATGCAAGAAATTCAATCTTTTCCGCTCTTGGCAATGTCAGGGATGGATATATGTTATGAATAATAAAAAGAATTGTCTTTTCGTCCAATCTCTGCGTTATGGAGGCGATTTGAATCCTCGACGTATTCTAATATACGCCTCCGGGTCAAATCGCCTCCATGCCTTGATCTTGAACGAAAATCCTAATTCTGCAAAAAATTCATAAATTCAAAAAGCAAATTCATAAATTTAAAAAGCTGTATCCGGTGATCATCGCGTTACCCGCGAAAAGCGAAAATAATATCCACAGAAAAAGCGGAACTTTATGAAATCAGACCATATCAGAACGCTGTTGAAAGATACTGCAGTTGGAACCAGTGTCACGATTGCAGGCTGGCTCAGGACCAGAAGAGACAGTTCCGGATTTTCTTTTCTCGAGGTAAACGATGGTTCCTGCCTGGCCAATATTCAGGTGATCGCCGACAAGCAGCTGGCCAACTACGAAACTGAAATAAAAAAGCTTACTACCGGGTGCAGTTTGGTGATCAAAGGTGAATTGCAGGAATCGCCGGCAAAGGGGCAGCGGGTAGAGATTGTGGCTGACTCGATCGAAGTGGTAGGGTGGGCCGATCCCGAGCATTACCCATTGCAGAAAAAGCGCCACTCTTTTGAATTTCTGCGAGAAATTTCCCACCTTAGGCCACGAACCAACGCTCTGGGCGGGGTCGCGAGGGTGCGATCGAGGATCAGTTTTGCCATACATGAATTTTTCCACCAAAAGGGATTCCACCAGATCCATACACCGGTGATCACCACCAGCGATTGTGAAGGGGCCGGTGAGATGTTCCAGGTGGTCACCGAGCAGGAGCTAAAGGACACTGCGCGACGAACCGGTGAGTCAGAAAGTTTTTTCGGCAGCAAGGCCGGTTTGACGGTCAGCGGTCAATTGCAGGCCGAAGTGTTTGCCCAGGCGCTGGGCTCGGTGTATACCTTCGGCCCGACCTTCAGGGCCGAGAACTCACACACCAGCAGACACCTGGCGGAATTTTGGATGTTGGAGCCGGAGATGGCATTCTGCGATCTCTCCTGCAATATGGATCTGGCCGAAGAAATGCTTAAATACCTTCTCAGCGACGTCGTGGCTCACTGCGGGGAAGATATGGCGTTGTTCGATAAATTTATCGAAAAAGGGCTGCTGGCCAAGCTGCACCATGTGGTTGACAATGACTTTGTCAGAATAACCTATACAGAAGCCGTGGATGAGCTGCTTAAATCGGGCCGCGACTTTGAGTTTCCGGTGAGCTGGGGAGTGGACCTCCAGTCGGAACATGAACGTTACCTTACCGAAGAGGCCTACCGACTGCCTCTCATCGTCACCGATTACCCGGCCTCGATCAAACCTTTTTACATGCGAGTCAATGACGATCCCACCACCGTCGCGGCCATGGATATACTGGTGCCAGGAATTGGTGAAATCGTCGGCGGCAGTCAGAGGGAAGAGCGCTACGACGTGCTGCTCGGTCGAATGCAGGAGATCGGTATCGACGAATATGAATATCAGTGGTATCTCGATCTCCGCAGGTATGGCACGACGCCCCATTCAGGGTTCGGACTCGGATTTGAGCGTCTGATACAGTTCATCACCGGCATGCACAATATTCGGGAGACCATCCCATTCCCGCGGACCCCGGGTTTCGCCCCGTGCTGAGTGACTTGATCACCATATCATTGAGGTCAGCAAGTAACCAGTGAGGTAACTATTTGAGCAAAGGGCCCGGTGTTGAAAAGATGTTCGACGCCATAGCCGATCGTTATGATTTGATGAACAGGGTGATGACCTTCGGTCAGGATCGGCGATGGAAGGACTTCGTGGTTGACCGCGGCGGAGAGATTGTCGATGGCTGGGCGCTTGATTTGGCCTGCGGCACCGGTGAGATTGCGGCCCAGTTCAGAAGAAGCAACCCCGAGGCCAGGATTGTCGGTGCGGATTTTTCCCGCAACATGCTGATCCGGGCTCAACAGGATCTGTCGGCTGCCTCCATACGATTTCAGGCTTGCGACGCCAATCACTTGCCGTATCGCGATGGGGTCTTTCGGGCGGTCAGTTTCGGTTACCTGCTGCGTAATGTCGATGATTCGCTTATGGTTTTAAAGGAGGTCCACCGGGTATTGTCAGAGGGGGGCCGGGTGATTTGTCTTGACACCACCCCGCCTGCGAGAAATCTGCTCTACCCGCTTATCCGGGTTTATTTAGCAGTTGTTATTCCACTGCTGGGCAGACTCATTGCCCGGGATCGATCGGCTTATGCCTATCTCACCGGTTCAACAATGGAGTTTCACGATGCCGATACTCTGGCCCGTCTCTTCGAAGAGGCTGGGTTCAGCCAGGTTGCGTATAAAAAATTCATGTTCGGCACCATAGCCGTGCACTGGGGAACAAAATGAGCCTTACTGCCCTGGCGATCCCTGCCATCGGGGATCCTCAAAACCTGTTCGAAATGTTCTGCCACAGCTGCGCTGTCCACGGTGACCGATGCGCTTATATCTATCGCGCCGGAGAACAGGAAATAGAAGTCACCTACCATAAACTGTTCGAAGACGTGCTACTTCTGGCCCGTGCTTTCAGCCGGAAAGGCGTTGGCAAAGCAGACAGGGTCATGTTCCTGTCCGACAACCGCTACAGCTGGATTGTCACCGACATGGCAATCATGTCTCTTGGCGCCGTTAGTGTGCCGAGGGGCAGTGATACCCCGGCCCAGGAACTGCTGTTTATTATGGATAACAGCAAATGTACCCATCTGGTTGTGGAGACGGAAATACTGTTCGAGCACCATCGACCTAATCTGAAGAAGATGGGGGGCCTGAAGAACATCTTCATCATGACGGGACCGGCACTTCATTCGATGTTCAGTAAAACATACAGCTACCAGGATTTATTAAAAGACAGAACCTACAGCGACAAAGATGTCGAACAGTTTGTTGAGCGGGGTCTTGAGATCAAGCCTGACGATCTGCTCACCGTGATGTACACATCCGGTACCACCGGCATGCCCAAAGGGGTTATGCTCATCCATTCCAATGTCATGCACAATGTCCGCTGTATTCCATCCATCATTGAGCTTACCAGGGAGGACCGATGGCTGTCGGTGCTGCCTACCTGGCACATTTTTGAACGCACAGCCGAATACGTGGCCCTGGCCGGAGGGTGCTGCCTGGTCTATTCATCGATCAAAACATTCGCCCAGGATTTGGTCACCTATCGTCCAACCGTCGTGGCCACCGTTCCCCGTATATGGGAGTCGCTCCACAACAGAGTGTTGACGGCCCTGAGAAAAAAAGGCGCGGTAGCCTCCTCGATATTCAATGTTCTCGTTCGAATATCGGCAAAGTATCGCCGAAACCTAAGAATACTCAATAATCAACTGCCCGAGTATCAGCCTGTTTCATCACCCAACCGGATGATGAGAAAGATCTGGGCGGCGATTGTCCGCCTGCTGCTTGGACCTTTTTATTTTTTTGCCCAGAAAAAATTCAAATTGGTGCAGGAAAGGTTTGGGGGCAGGCTGCGGCTGGCGGTGAGCGGTGGAGGAAGCCTCTCAGATTTTCTCGAAGACTGGATCGATGCAGTTGGCATCCGCATTGTCAACGCCTACGGCATGACCGAATGTTCACCGGCGATAGCCGGGCGTGGACTGGACTGCGAGATCTACGGTACTCTCGGCAAACCGGCAATCCATACCGAGCTGCGCATTGTGTCAGAAACTGGCAAGGAGCTTTCTGCGGGTGAAGAGGGATTAATTGAGGTGCGAGGGCCCCAAGTGACCATCGGTTACGACAACAACGAGGTCGAAACCAGTCGCTCATTCACCTCGGACGGGTACCTGAAGACAGGGGATCTTGGCAAATTGACGGTCAGCGGCGAGTTGGTGATCACCGGCCGGGCAAAAGACATTATCGTACTTGCCAGTGGTGAAAACGTTGATCCCACCAGAATTGAAAGTACCATTACCATGTTTCCGTTTATCGAAGACGCAGTTCTGGTCGGTCAGGACAGGAAAGGTCTGGCAGCCCTGCTGGTGCCCAATCACGAGGAGTTCAAAGGCTGGGCAGAGAAAACCTTTGCTAATCTTCGTAAAGAGACCGAGGAACTGCTCAGTGACAACAGGATACTCGAACAGATTCGAAAAGAAATAAATTTGCGTCTCAAACCCAAAAGAGGGTTCAAGGCCCATGAGAAGTTGATGGGTATCACATTTCTCGAGAAAGGCTTGAAAAGCGGAGAGGAGTTGACCAACACTCTGAAGAAAAAGCGTCATATAATCGAGCGCAATTACCACCAGAGAATTAACCAACTATTCCAGTGAGAATGGACCTACCGCTGGTCACGGGGTGAAGCAAATCGCCTTGCAAGCATCTTAGTGATATGAGAAAATTAGTAATAAAGGCAGCTTGTTTGATGTCGCAGCCAAGCTAACAACATGTGGAGGTGAACATGAAACAGATTCGAGCAGTCAGACGCGTCGTCACACCGATTGACTTTTCCGATAATTCCCGCCTCATAGCCGACTCGTCCATATTCATGGCCAGCAAATACGGAGCCTCGCTTCATCTCGTTTTTGTAGTTCAGAATTTTGAGGATTACTCAGGATTTTTTGTCCCTCAGATGCACGTGCCAAATCTAGAAGAAGAGCTGATGATTGGCGCCGAAGAGCGGATGGAATTATTTCTAGAGGAAATGAGTGAGGTTACTTCTCAATTCAAGGTTGAGGAAATAACCCACAAAGTGCTGATGGGCGACGTGGCCGAGCAGATTGTTGATTATGCCACTGAAATCAAGGCCGATATGATCATTATGGGCACGCACGGCTACAAAGGGCTTGAGAAGATCATGTTTGGCAGCGTTGCCGACAAGGTCGTCCGCTCAGCCATTTGCCCGGTGACGACCATCAATCCATATACCTGCTGTAATTGGGAAGACTGAATCGGCTTCATATCGATACCTGGCAAACTCTCAAATAAAGCCTTGGCGGGCACCTGCGTATTTTGCCTGCAATAAGGATCCTGACCGCTGGTGAATCGGTAGGCTGGAGCCGCTCTGAAACTGCACCGTATGAGGCCATATTAGCTCAATTGCAGCTTGACTTTTCACCAGCCCTTCCTAGAGTTTGTTCTGGTCTTTCAACACCTTCCAACATAATCTGAATGTCGTGGGGCAATGTGTTATTTCCTCACGCACAAATACTGTCATCTATCCCAAAAGGAGACTGTTATGCTGAAAAAAGAAATCACTGATGCCCTGAATGATCAGATCAACAAGGAAATCTATTCCGCCTTTCTCTACATGTCCATGTCCGGATATACCAACGAGCTAGTTTTAAAAGGCTTTTCCAATTGGTTCATGGTCCAGTATCATGAAGAGATGTATCACGCAATGAAGCTCTACGAATATGTCCAGAGCCAGGGTGAGTCGGTTGTTCTCAAGACCGTCGAGGCACCGCCCGCAAGTTTTGCTTCACCACTCGATGCATTCGAGAAAACGCTTGCCCATGAGCAGGTGGTGACTCAATCTATCAACGATTTGATGGATCTGGCCATCGAACATCGGGATCATGCAACTAAAATCTTTCTGGAGTGGTTTGTCACCGAGCAGGTCGAGGAGGAGGACACCGCCGGCGACATGATTGCCCAATTAAAGATGATTGGCGATGATGCTCATGCAATGCTGATGATGGACAGGGAACTGGCGGGTCGAGCCGCGAACGTCCCAGTTGATTTCAGTAAAGGGGTGGAATTGGAGGAGGCATGATCATCACTGGGATCAAAAAGAATAAAGTGCAATCCCTATCTTTTTAGCACCGCGACCAAGCCATGGGGGTGCTGATCTTTGAGTTTATCATGCTCGAGTCCGAGTAATGTGGCAATGGCGCAATTGGGGAGCAGGTAGAAAAGCAGGGTTGCCGAACCATGTGATCCTGACGGAAAGTGGTCTTCGATCATCTCCGCCCAAAGGCTTGAATGCTCACTGCCTGATGGCAGCAGGTTGTCGGCAGAATCGGATGACAGACCAGCGCTGCTGATCAACGCTTCTAGCTCGGAGATTATTTTTACTCTGAGGTTCGCGCTGTCTTCGAGAAAACTGTTCACTCTGGAGACCACATAGATAGGCCCAGCTTCGATGCGGTCTGGAATCGTGAGTTCCAGGATCGGCAATGGCGCCCCGTTGTTGGACTTTTCAAATTCGTAGAAAAGCTCGTCTGCCGCCTCTGGCGATGAGGCCAACCAGAGTTTGGTATCGGGGAGCGGCGCCCGCTTCATAAGCCGCAGCCATGATTGGAAACGGATTTTCACTTCCCGGGGGTGGGCGTCATCCAAACCTGCTTTTATTCTTTGCAGTTCGGCAAACGGGTCCTCGTCCTCTGTTCCCGTCTCGCCCTGTAGTGAGCGGAGCATCTCGATTTCCTGGGCGTCGAGCAGTTGCATCTCCTGCAGCAGATCCTCTTTTTCTTTCTTCAATATTTCGGCGATGGCAAGTACCAACCGGGCCTGCCAGAGGTCGAGCTGCTCATCTCCGTCCGCTGAACCAGCAGTCAGCTTGTTGCCAAGAAGCGAGGAGATGATCTGGTGGCGTTCCTCGCCTCCACTTTTTTCTTTTTTCTCAGACATGGCAGCCATGGTCAGGGCTGAGAGCTGGGCAGCATAGTCGTCTTTTCGTTCCCTGATATCGTGTATGAGCCTGGTAAATTTTGCCCGGTCAGCATAGAGGGGGGCTGGTATGTGCGGATTGCATAGACCGCTGTCGACAATGACTGTGTTATCAACAGAGGTATCATCGTCGGGGGAAGGTTCCACCAGTTGAAGATAATTTAGCGGACAACCAAACAGCAGGAGTGGAAGTTGGCGGTAGCCAAAAATATCGGTATCGGGAAACAAAAGGCTCGGGTATAGTGGCTTCATATGCAAGATATCAAGGAGAAAATTCGTTTTACGGTCTCTGCACTTCTTTATTTTCTTTTCAATCTGCGCATCGGTTCTGATCTGTCAACTTCGCTTCAGGCCACCGGCTGGCAGATTCTGCAGACGGCACCCTTCGTGGCTGGTTTTACCTATCTGATCGTCTCGGTGCTGCAATACATGGGCGATGGTTCAAAACTGCCCTGGGACCGCAGGCTTCGGTTGTTCTTCGCCATCGGTATCATGGCCGGCCTTATTCTCGCCATTTGGGAATACGGTGGCGTTACCTTTTCTTAAGAATTGTAACCACTTCTTCAACAGCAATTGGATTTCGTCGCAGCACGGATCATATTGTATGAGCTAACACCACTGTCATCTTCAGCGCTTGTGCATAGTAAAGGCCACCATTGTTGTTGTCAATCGCCTGTGTTATTGTCAGTCCGGTAAATCCTGAACGGCCGTTCCACTCACCTCCATATTGGCTGAAAAGAGAAAGCAGCCCATGTTTGCTCTTTATACCTCAAACCGAACTGAAGTACTTGCCGAGCAGCTGGCTGCGGTGATCAGCGAAACCGGTGGTCAGGATCTCTTCACCAAAGCGATCTTCCTGGTTCAGAGCCGGGAGATGGAGCGGATGCTCAGTCAGTTTCTGGCAGACCGGTTTGGTGTCTGGGGTAACAGCAAATACCTGCTGCCCATGCAGTTCATCGAGCATGTCTGTCAACTCCTTGAGCTCGATCTCGATAGTGGCGCCTTTGATCGCTCAATTTTAACCTGGCGTCTCGAACTGCTGCTTCGAGACCTAGGAGATCGGGCTCTGCTGCCCTTAAGAGCCTATCTTTCCGGACCACATACCGATCTAAAACGTTATCAGTTCGCCAAGCAGCTCGCCCATCTGTTCGATCAGTATCAAATTATGCGTCCGGAGTTAATTAGGGCCTGGGATGCGGGACACCGGGTCACCTTGAACAGCTCCGAGGAATGGCAGCTCTGTCTCTGGAAGAAACTGCGGGAAGGATCGTCGATCATCCATCGCGGTGAATTGATCGGTTCACTGATTACCCATCTGGAGAAGCGTCAGCACAGCGTTCCAGCGCAGCTTCAGCGGCTGTTCGTATTCGGGCTGCATACCTTGCCGCCTCAATTCCTGAAAATTCTGACTGGACTGGCAACCAGTGCAGCTGTCCATTTCTTTCTGTTGGCGCCATGCTCAGCGTATTGGGGAGACATGGAGTCCCGGAGGCTCAAAATAGCCCGGGAATCCGATGATGGAATGTGGCCCGATTCAAACTCGTTTCATCCACTGCTCGTCGGGCTCGGCCGTCAGGGAGCCGACTTTCAGGACATGCTGCTCGAGCAGGTCGAAGAAATGATCGAAGGCCCGGATCTTTTTGTCAACCACGATGAAAAGACTGTCATGCCGGTACTTCATCGTCTCCAGAATGGCCTGCTCAATGGCAACGTGGTAGAATCAGACAGTGCTGCTTCGTGCCCCGAGGACGATGACTCTGTGGTCGTCGTTTCATGCCACAGCCGCATGCGCGAAACAGCGGTGCTCAAAGACCACATCCTCAAATGGTTGACTGATAATCCCGATCTCGGGCTCCACGATATTGTCGTGATGGCTCCCGATATTCAGCTTTATGCCGACCTGATTCCAGCTTTGTTCAAGGATCTGCCCCACGATATCAGTGATTGTAGGAAACGGCGGGACAACCGCTACGTGGAAATCTTCCTGCAGTTCCTCGAACTGTTCAGGGGGCGCTTTACCAGCACAGAGATTTTCAGCCTGCTCGACCAGCCCGAGGTGGGGGACACCTTCGCGATAGGCCCCGCCGATCTAGAGACGATAAAATCCTGGCTCAGGGATGTCGGCATCCGTTGGGGACTTTCGGGAGAGCAGCGGTATCAGGATGGCTTAGCACAATTCGAGGCCGGCACCTGGGATTTTGGTCTTGAACGTATGCTTTTCGGTCTGGCTACCGGGTCGAAAGACCCCGTCGGCTCTCTGATCCCTCATGGAGAACTCGAAGGGGGCGACGCCGAGCTGCTCGGCCGTTTCTGCGAGTTCATCGAGGTGATCGAATTGAGCCGCAGAGACGTCAGCAAAATCCAGAATCTGCGCAGCTGGTCCTCGGTTCTGCATGATATGGCTCGGTTGCTTTTCGGCCCCACCGACACGGCCGATTATCTGGCGCTGGAGGAAATGCTTGCCGGGCTGGCCGACCCGGCTGCCACCTATCATGACAAAGCGCTGGAGTTTGAAGTGATCCGCACATGGTTCGAATTTGAGGCAGACGCAGCCACCTCGGTCGATTTCCTGCGGGGCCGCCTGACCTTCTGTTCAATGCTTCCCATGCGGTCGATCCCTTTTAAGGTCATCTGTCTGCTTGGCCTCAATGATAGAGAATTTCCCAAACAGGATCGGTTCCTGCCTTTCAACCTGCTCACCGAGCACTACGAGAAAGGCGACCGTTCCCAGCGCGCAGATGACCGTTACCAGTTCCTCGAGGCGATAATGGCCGCGAGAGGCAGGCTCTACATCAGCTACCTGGGGCAGTCGAGCAGAACCAACGCAAAAATCCCTCCTTCTCCGGTGGTAACTGAGCTGCTTGAAGCGATTGCACAGCAGGGCGGTTCGATTAAGGTCTGCCACCACCCGCTGCAGCCTTTCGATGGATCTTATTTTTCTTCGGAAAGCGAATTGTTCAGCCACCATAGATATTATTGCACCACGGCAAAGTCTTTTCTAACCAGCACTGCAGAAGTGGCCGGTCCGTGGTTTCAGGATACAATCGATCCACCGATCGACATTCATCTGCGCTTTGCGGACCTGCTGGACTTCGCGGCAAATCCGCAACGCTATTTTGTCCGCCGCATACTGCAGATGACGCTGCGTACAGAAGTGGAGCTGCTGGAAGACAGCGAGCCTTTCGCTCTCGACCCGCTTGAACGTTATCTGGTCAGCCAGGAGCTCGTCGAGGTACTGCTGGATGACCGGGATACAGATATATTCTTAGAGGAGCTTCAGCAGAGACAACTCTGGCCGCTGGGTTTTCCGGGCCGGCAGCAATTTCAAGAGTTTTGCGGCGAGTTGGAAGATTTTGCTGTCAGAGTTGCAGAAGAGAATCTGGGGACGCGTCTGGAGAACCTCGAGTTCGATACTGAGGTGGGTTCTGACAGGTTGTCAGGAATTATCGATAGCCGTTTTGAGAAAGGCCAGCTTATCTATCGTTATGGCAATCTAAGAGGTCGGGATCTCCTCCGGGGCTGGCTTCACCATCTAGCCTTGGGAAAAGCGGGAGTAAGAAACGGGCCAACCAAGATCGTGCTAAAGAATGCAACGATCTCGATCGCGTCGGACAGCGGGGCTAGTCATAACCTGGAGGAGATTATAGAGCTTTTCCGGGCAGGCTGCAGGCAGCCGTCGAAATTCTTTGCTGAAGCTGCCTTTGTCTATTGTCAGCAGCTAATAGCAAACAGATCTAGAGGCAGGACCGATCCACTCGCCAAAGCAATAAAAGCACTAGATCACCAGATCGACAACGGATATGTGGAAGAGCTGTCGATCCTGTTCGCCGAACCCCGCGCGATTGAATTACTTGACAAGCAATTTGAGGAGATATGTCATGACTTCCTGCTGCCGGTCGTGGAGCAGGTTGAAATTGACACCAACGTCTAAAATGACTGGTAATACAGAAATTTTTGATGGAGCAGCAACGCCGCTCGTGAAAGGGATTACCCTTATTGAGGCCAGTGCAGGGACCGGTAAGACTTTTGCTATCAGCATGCTGGTGTTACGCGCCGTTGTCGAGCTTGAGATAGATATCAAAGAAATTCTGGTTGTTACTTATACGGTTGCTGCAACCGAAGAGCTTCGTGCACGTATTCGCGGCCGTTTGGTAGAGGCGAGAAATCTCCTGCGTGCACCTGAGTCTCAAGCTGATCCCGTGCTGAAAAAATGGCTGATGAGGATCAACCATAAAGAATCCGCCATTCGCAAACTCGATCTGGCTCTGCTCGATGTCGACTCAATGGGAGTGCACACTATCCACGGATTCTGCCAGAGAGTTTTGGCCGAACAGGTGGTGGAGAGTGGACACTTTTTCGATACCGAGCTGATCTCCGACACCAGCACTATTCGTCAAGAAATGATCCGTGATTTCTGGCGCCGGCGGTTATATGAGGCCGATGAACGCTATGGGAGTCTGATTGTTGGCCGCTTCAGTAAACCGCAGGATCTCTATGCGAGCATCAGAGATGCAGAAAATCCTCTCTGTACCCTCCTGCCTGAGGAACTGTCTTTCCAAGCCCCCGGTGATCTTCTTGATGAGCCCTTGGAGCAGTTGAAGATTTGGTGGGACAATAATGGCATGGTACTCGCAGAACAGTTTGGCACTGCCGCCGCAGAAGGCTACTTGAACAAAAATGCGGCAACCGGGTTTAACGGCTGGCTGGAACAGATCGAAACGAGCTTCAAAAAGGGGAGGGCACCCGACCCGGGAACGGTTAAAAGCCTTCTGGAGGAGAATCTCCTTGGCTCCATCAACGGCAGAAAAGTAAGGGGTGAGAATAAAAAAAGAGTCTTCCTGTCCGGCTGGAGGCTGCCTGGTGAAGTTGCCGAGCGCTATCTGGCTGCGGTCGACACCCTGGTGCTGTCTGTCCGTCTGGAGATGGCCTTATACCTGCGTAACGAATTGGCGGCGCGTCTCCACGACCAGGGACTGGTGAGCTTTGATGAGCTGATAATCAACCTCAGAGACGCAATCAGATCGGCAGCGGGGAACAGACTGGTTCGTCAGGTCGGCTCCAGGTTCAAGGTGGCACTCATTGATGAATTCCAGGACACCGATGCGGCCCAGTATGAAATCTTTTCACAGCTGTTTGGACAGGATGCACATCATCTCTATTTGATTGGCGACCCCAAGCAGGCGATATATAGGTTTCGTGGTGCCGACATTCATTCCTATCTCAAAGCCCGCAATGAGGTCAACCGGCGCTTGACACTGGACTGTAATTTCCGCTCACACCCGGGACTGGTCAGGGCGGTGAACAATCTTCTGAAGGGCTGGGAAATTGGCGGCACTGAGTACAATTCTGTTCATTCACCAGAGTCTCAAGTTTTTGGTCGCTTGGAAGATTTGGATGGAGAGCGGTCAGGACTTATTTACTGCCAGCTCGACGACGAATTCGACAACAAGGGCTGGTCAGCCGGCGAGGCAGAGAAACAGATTCGGACTTGGGTCGTCAATGAGGTGGTGCGGCTGGTAAACACCTCCAGCGCCTTGACCATAGTCCACGAAGATGATCAGGGCAGTGATCACGCAAGAGCTGTGAAACCAAGCGATATTGGCATTTTGGTAAGGACCAACCGGCAGGCTGAAGATTTTTTCTCTGAGTTCAGCAGGCGTGGTATACCCGTGGTTCTCTCGAGTTCCAAAGACGTGTTTCAGACCCGGGAAGCGGCTGATCTTCTACTTGTTCTTCGGGCGGTTGCCAGCCCGTCTGACAGCGGCCTGCTGAGAACGGTGCTGAGCCTCGACTGGTTTGGTTTGAGTGGCACCAGTTTTGTTCAGGTGTGCAACGAGGAGGACCGTTTCAACGGGTTCCGGGAAAAATTCCATGGGTATCACCGTCAATGGGCCGAATCAGGACTGTTGCTGATGATGAACGATCTGCTGGAGAGTGAAAATGTGTTTCTTCATTTGAGTCGAAAGATTCAGGCTGAGCGTCGGATCACCAATATCCAGCATCTGGTGGAACTGGTTCAGCAGCAGCAAGGTCAGCGTCGCCTGACTCTCTCCCAAACACTGTCCTGGCTTCAGGAAAGGCTGCTGGGGCCAACCGCGGCGCAGGAGGCCGAACTCAGGCTTGAAAGTGACCACGAGGCTGTCAATGTGGTCACCATGCACAGTGCCAAAGGCCTTGAATATGAAATCGTCTTCTGCCCATATCTATTCCGCTCTGCACGATCTGCTCAGGATACGGGGACGGTCAAGTGCTTTGATCCGAAGCTGGGAAGAATCTGTGATATCGGTTCTGCCGATTACGACCGCCACGCCCAGATGTCCCATCAAGAAGAGGTTGACGAAGAGATGCGCCTCGCCTATGTGGCAATAACCCGGGCCAGATTGTGCGCCTATGTGATCTGGGCCGATTTAAAGAAGAGCGCAAAATCTCCTTCCCCATTCATGTCGCCGCTCGGCCGCTTGCTGTTTCCTGCCGGCGAGTGCGCCTTCACCCGGCAGCAGGAACATTTACGGGAACGGGGCGCGGCAGATTATTGTCAGTATCGATTGATCGAACCGGACCCACCTCCTCAGCACTACGAGGTGGTTCCAACCAATGAAGACTTGCTCGAGGCGCGGGAGTATTCACCCGGAAGACTTCAAACCAACAGGATCCGCACCAGCTTTTCGGGCCTGACGACGCTTTCTAAAAACTATGGGGACGGATATCACAAGGCTGGCGACGAGAGCGGCAGCGAAAAGCTCTCCGGAGATGCGGTGCTGCCGGGCGGTGTACGGTTCGGAAATCTGATTCACGATGGACTCGAGATGTTCTGCTTTGCAGAGCTTGGCAATGGGCAATTAAACAGTGGCCAGCTCGAAGCACTGATCCGCAGATACCGCTATGAGATCGACGCAGAACCGGTGCGCACCCTGCTTTACAACGCCGTGTCAACCCCCCTTATAGACACTGAAAAGGGTCAAGATTCGTTTACTCTGGCGATGGTTGACCATTCCCAGATGGTCAAGGAAATGGAGTTCACTTTTCACCTTGAACCGTTCAACACGGCTGAATTGAATCGGATTCTGGCCAAAGAGCAAACCGTCAGACCACTCGGACGACGTGAAATCGAAGGCTATTTAAGCGGCTTTGTGGATCTTATCTTCTTTCACAACGGGCGCTATTTTATTGCAGACTACAAAACAAACAACCTTGGATCCGAACATGGATATCGACCTGAGGGCCTAATTCAAGCGATGCAGGAGCATAACTACGGCCTGCAGTACTGGCTCTATTCTTTGGTGGTTCATCGATTTTTACGCAACTGGTTCGAAGACTACCTCTACGACCTTCATTTCGGCGGAGTAATGTATTTATTTGTTCGGGGAATGAATCCTGATAAGCCGGGAAGCGGCGTATTCTTTGACCGTCCCAATCAAGATTCGCTGATGGAGCTCGATCGCTGTTTCGGCTCTGGTATTGAATAAAAATGACCGACGATAGCAGAGACTCCGCACTGGCGCCTGTGAGCAGATTCATGGCCGCCGCTTTTGGAAGACACAGCGGCCTTGAGGGTAAGGGCGTGGATGAGCTGCGAACGCTTGTTGCAGCTTTGACCACTGCGCTCCTCGAAGGTCATATCTGTATCGAATTGAGTGAGCGGCAGCGACAGCTGGCTGCCCGAAGTTTGCTGACTGCCGTGGGCTCCCGAGCCCCACTGGTACTTTCCGGAACGCGCCTCTATTTCGGCCGCTATTTTGGATACGAATCCGAACTCAGCGAGGTGCTTGTTAATCTGGCTGCTGCGGATGATTCTTCTGCTGATCGAGAATTTAAAGAAAAAAGCAGGGCAACCATGGACATGGATCCGCATCAGCAACGAGCGGTCAACCTCGCTTTAACCAAGAAATTCTGCATCATCAGCGGCGGCCCCGGCACTGGTAAAACGACTCTGATCATTTCCATTATCTCACAACTGCTGGATCGTCATGGCACTGATCTGCGGATCGCGCTGGCTGCTCCTACCGGTAAAGCGGCCTTGCGCATGCAGGAATCAATCAAGACACAGCTTCATGAGTTGACCCTGGAGCCTGCACTGGCGGCTCGATTCCCTGCTCAAGCCACGACCCTGCATCGACTTCTCGGACTGGGCAGGCGCCCAGGTAGGACAACCAGCGGGAGATCAGATCCACTGATCCATGATGTAGTGGTAGTCGATGAGGCCTCCATGGTCGATCTGGCCATGATGTGGCGACTGTCACACGCACTGAAAAAGGACGCCAGACTCATTCTGCTGGGTGACCGCGATCAACTCGCTTCAGTTGAGTCGGGTGCGGTGCTGGCTGATTGTATTGACAGCTTGCCGAACAATGTAGCCAGGCTTGAAAAAAGCTATCGGTTCAACAGGTCGATTGCCCGCCTGGCCGAAAAAATCAAAACAGGGGCAGCGGACGAGGCCTGGAAGTCCGTCACCGGTTCAGACAATTCCGCGGTTGCAGTTGCACCCGCCGATTGGCTCAATGCATGTATCGCTGAGTACAGACATTTTCTCAGCCTGGCTGAAGAAACAGCAGATCCGATCCACTACGATGCCGTCTTCAAGCGATTCAAACGCTTCCGGGTTCTTTGCGCCTTGCGCAAGGGACCTTCTGGTGCCGAGGAGATAAATCTCCGAATCGAGCAGGCTCTCAAAACCATGAAGATAAGAACTGATGCGGAAGGATGGTATCCTGGCAAACCGGTGCTGATTACCAGAAACGATTATGATCTCGACCTCTTCAACGGCGATATCGGCATCTGCCTGCCGGATTCCGCTTCCGATGGCGTCTTACGCCTGTGGTTTGAAGGCAGCGATGGGTCCTTCAAGAAAATTTTGCCGTCTCAAGTTCCACTCCATGAGCCCGGTTGGGCACTGACCATTCACAAATCGCAGGGCTCTGAATTCGAGGAAGTCGTAGTGGTTCTGCCCGAGATCGATAACCGGGTGCTTTGTCGGGAGCTGCTCTACACCGCTGTCACCAGGGCGAGAGCAAGATTATCTTTGGTCGCGCAAGAGGATATTTTCAAATCTTCGGTGGAGAAAAAGACGCTACGCCATAGCGGGTTGGCCGATCGCCTGGCTGGTTGAAGATCAGCCGCTGCCGTTTTCCGACCAGAGCCAGGCTTCTTCTATCTGCTTCCTGAACAACCTGATCATATTGTTTCTGACCGTCTGGTGATTGAGAAAGTAAATTTCTTGGGGAAACAAAAGATCGGCGACGCCTGAGTCGAATATTCTTTTGACTTCATATTCATCGTGGGCCACATCGCGCTGGTATATGTAATTGACCCATGACCGGTTGGTGTGAATGATAAATTCGACCCGCATGCCACCGAGCCTGGCGAAGAATTTCAACATCGGCGTTTTGGTACTCGATCCAGTGGAACTGCCTTTGTGAATGCCACCGGTAAGCGTGTCGGAGATATCTTCGAGAATCATAAAAGATTCTGCATTCGAGGCGCTCTGGGTCAGGTGATTCTGAAAAATTTTCACATCCGCTTCGGAGTTGAGTACAGCCATGAGTCCTAAGTCATCATCAACCGCCACAGCCGGATTCTTTTCGTTTTTACGAAGCAGCTTAAGCACCTTGGCTTCGGGTGGTTTCTTTCTTATCGACACATAAATCGGTATCTCCCTGCTGCCGACCCGGAAGCGCCGCCTCTTCAGCAGGGTGAGTTTCATGCCTTTGCCAAGAGGGATGTGTGGCGCATCCTCTTTCCTGATAACCTTGACGTCAACGCACCTGAATTCGCTGCCTTCGTGATGGGAGAGCAGATAAACGATATCATGCTCGCCAATTTTCTGGGCGGTACTCCATACATAATCATTCAGGAATGCCAGGAACTGCGCAAATTTATCCTCGATCTGGGTTTCACGCTCGCGTTGATCGATGCTGCCTGCCAGATTCATCAACGAAAGCTTGCGGTGTGCTTCGAAGCGGGCTTTTTTGTGATAGCGATTATCGAAAATCATGAGCAGCAGGTCCACCGTATCGGTGGTGATTTCCACCTCGTTGGTGATTGCCACATGGGAGGCGTAGGGAGCGAACAACTTGGACTGAAGTGATTTTATCACCGAGTCGGCGGTACGGGCGTATTCATTGACCTTGAAGATGATTTCCTGCTCGGTGCCGCTGATTGCGAACATGTTACCTAGCAAGTTGCAGGCCCTACGACTGCAGCGCTGCCTGGCCTCGCTGTCGCTGAGCAGCTTCTGTATCTCCCGGAAACTGCTTATGTCGAGAAACTCAAATATCTGTCTTCTGAGGGCCCGGTACTTGGTGACATCGAGCTCGCTGAGCTTGAGATTGGTAACCCAGTCACGGCTCAGTGGACTGATTAATCTGTCAAGCTCGACTTCGTCCCGGGCTGCAAGAGGCCCTTTCTGTTTTAAAGAGGTAAAAACCGATTTGTCAGTGAGAACAGACATCGTTAAACAAGGGTGCGCAATTTATTGATCGACCTGTTATACAGTAAGCTGTCCAATAGTGCACGACAAAGGATTCATTCGGCGGCAAAGCGCTTGAGATTTATCCACTCTTCTGCTATTGACAAGCAGATGTTGAAAACTGGTGAATCGGTCTGATCAGGACTGGTTTTTACGGTCAAATAATGACTATTTAACCAAGGAGCACCCACCACATGTTTCGCAATTTTGCCATAGTACCACGAATCATTTTTGGACGCGGCAGCTTTAACCAGCTGGACGATATATTGGAAGAGAAACGAGGCGCAGGCGGTTTCATGGTCTTCATTCTCGATGACGTATTCAAGGGGCAACCGCTTGAGGGCAGGGTGCCCCTCAAGGGAGATGACAAACTCGTCCATGTTAATGTGGATAACGAGCCCAAGACCCGCTATATCGATGCCTTGGTGGAACAGATCAAGGGATTATCCAAAGGCAGCCCGGATGGCATCATCGGTATCGGCGGCGGCTCGACCCTGGACATTGCCAAGGCGGTTTCCCTGCTGTTGACCAACCCCGGCTCGTCGGCTCATTACCAGGGCTGGGATCTGATCACGATTCCCGGGGTTTACAAGGTCGGTATCCCAACCCTTTCCGGGACCGGAGCCGAAATCTCCAGGACGACGATTTTAACCGGACCAGAAAAGAAATTAGGAATCAATTCAGACTACACCATCTACGACCAGATCGTGCTCGATCCCGAACTGGTTAACGGAATCCCCAAAGACCAGTGGTTCTACACCGGCATGGATTGTTATATCCATGATGTCGAGTCGCTGGCCGGTACCTTCATCAACCAGTTCAGCAGGGCGTACGGTGAAAAATCTCTGGAACTCTGCCGACAGGTATTTCTCGAAGACCACGACGATGCGGCCGACAAGTTGATGATGGCCTCCTACTTCGGCGGCATGTCCATCGCCTATTCGCAGGTCGGCGCCTGTCATGCCCTGTCCTACGGGCTGTCGTTCATACTCGATGTGCATCACGGCATCGGTTGCTGCATTGCCTTCGATCAGCTTGAAGAGTTCTATCCCGAAGGAGTGGCCGAGTTCAAGGCGATGATGGAGCGCCATCAGATCGAGCTGCCACGAAACATCACCACCTCCCTCAACGACGACGAGATGGACCGGATGATCTCTGTTGCACTGGCCCTGGAACCGCTCTGGGAGAACTGCCTGGGAAGTAATTGGCGGGAGCTGATGACGCCGGAGCGGGCCCGCAAACTTTATGAACGGATGTAAATGATGAAAACGGTTGGTCTTATTGGAGGAATGAGCTGGGAGTCCACCGCCACCTATTATCGTTTGATCAACCAGGGGATCCGTAATCGCTGTGGCGGTCTTCATTCAGCAAAGATGCTGCTTTACAGTGTTGATTTCGCTGAAATTGAAGAATTGCAATCGAGCGGCCGCTGGCACGAAGCTGGCCAGCTACTTGCCGAGGCAGCCGTAAGGCTTGAGAAGGGTGGTGCCGACCTGATGCTGATCTGTACCAATACAATGCATAAAGTAGCTGATCAGGTAGTTGCCGCCGTTACTCTTCCTTTGATTCATATCGCCGAGGCAACAGGAGAAAAGATCGTTCGGGACGGTATCAAAGCGGTAGGGTTGCTGGGGACTCGCTTTACCATGGAAGAGAAATTTTATCGCTCCGTTCTTGAAGACCGATTCGGGCTTAGGGTGGTGGTTCCTCCTGCAGAAGACCGGCGGCTGGTGGACGAGGTGATTTTCGATGAGCTCTGCCGCGGCGTTATTGCAGATGAGTCAAGAAAAGAATACCTGCGTATTGTCGAATCCCTTGCTGCTCAAGGGTGCGGCGCGGTAATCCTTGGCTGTACCGAAATAGCGCTGCTCATCGGGGCCCGGGACACCGATCTGAAACTCTACGACACCACTGAAATTCATGCCCAGCAGGCGGTGACAATGATGCTTGAACAATAGCATTATTGTTTTATCTTTTATGATGTATGTCTCAAGTTTCAACTAAGGGAGAGAAAAATGATGCAGCGCTCATTATATCGCAAGATTGTACTGATTCTAGGCAGTATTGCTCTCACAATTCCAGGGCTGGTAATCGCGGCCGGCGACATCTCCGGCTGGGAAGTGGGTTCGGAATATAACGAACTCTACGATCCGAAGGAACGTGATTCGATCAAGGGAGACATTGTCAAATTCATCAAAGTCACGCCATTAAAGGGCATGGCTCCCGGCACGGCCTTTATCCTAGATGAAGGCGGCGGTGACCAGGTGGTCGTCCACGTCTGTCCCGAGTCCTACGCCTCAAGTCGCGAAACGGGGTTGCGGCGCGGAGACTGGGTGAAGGTCAAGGGTGTCTGGGCCGACATCGGCGACGAGTCGGTGTTTTTGGCTGCCAAGATCCGCAAAGACAACGACTACGCCTTCAAAGTACGGCTCACCAGTGACGGCACCCCTTTTTGGACCATGACGCCCGAAATGCTTGCCATGGAAAAAGCTGCCGTCGAGTAGTTCATTCTCCCTACAGAGCGAGTATTATTCTGTAGCGGGAGCCCTCAGCACCTTGGGTTCGAAGTCCAAAGTGGAAAAATAATCATCGTTGGTCTCGGCCCGCCTGATTAACTCCACACTTCCGTTTTCTCTTAATATCAGTTCCTGAGGGCGCAGCTTGCCGTTGTAGTTAAATCCCATCGAATGTCCATGGGCGCCGGTGTCATGGATAATCAGCAGATCGCCGTCCTCGATAGTCGGCAGTTCCCTTTGGATGGCGAACTTATCGTTGTTCTCGCATAAAGAGCCGACCACGTCAACCGTTTCGAGGGCGTCGCTGCCGGTTTTGCCCAGTACCTCTATATGATGGTAGGCGCCATAAAGGGCAGGGCGCATAAGCGCCGACATACAGGCGTCAACACCGATATAGGTACGATAAATGTCCTTACGGTTGATGGCCGAGACCACCAGGGCGCCATGTGGGCCGGTAATGTAACGGCCGCTCTCCATGGACAGATCAGGCATATAGCCATTCTTCCGTTCAAACTCCCTGAACCGAGCAGCGATCTTATTTCCCATCGCTTCTAAATTCAGCGGTTCCTCGTCCGGTCGGTAGGGAATACCGAGTCCGCCACCAATGTTGATAAAATCGAAGGTTATCGAGAGCTCATTCTGGATCTGCTCGGCAATTTCGAGAAGCATCTCGGCGGTTGCAACCATATAGGTGTAGTCAAGTTCGTTGGAGGCCAGCATCGTGTGCAACCCGAACCTTTTGGCGCCACGTGAGTGGGCTTTGGCATAGGCATCGACAATCTGATCTTTGGCAACGCCATATTTTGCCTCGAGCGGGGTTCCGATGATGTGGTTGCCCTTCCGTTCGGAGCCGGGGTTGTATCTGAAGCAGATCGTCTCGGGCATGTGCGGGACTTTGTCGATCAGGTTTATGTCGTCGAGGTTGAGGATGCAGCCCCCTTCGGCTGCGGCGACAGCAAATTCCTCAGGGCTGGTGTTGTTGGAAGTAAACATCAGATCTTCGGGTCCGGCACCGATCTGCCTGCTGAGAATCAGTTCGGTGATCGAACTGCAGTCGAAACCGAAGCCAACCTCAGTCATAATCTTCAGGATCGCAGGGTTGGGGAGCGCTTTTACGGCATAGTACTCTCTAAAGTTGCGTACTCCTGAAAAAGCCTTGTTCAAATCGTTGCCGGTCTTTTTAATACCGGCTTCGTCATAGATATGAAACGGGCTGCCGAAATGGTTCTGCAGTTCCGGCAGCAGTGGGTAGAGACGTTCTTTAAATGATTCCGAGAGAGGCATGGGAACTCCTTATGTTCAGTCGAGGGGAATCTGTCCTGTTTCCTTCTGGGTTGAGAGAACCACGAAGGTTCTTGTCTTGCTGATTCCGCTGATGGATGCGGTCAGATCCCGAAGTAAATCGTTGAGTTGTTGGGTACCTGAAGTTCTAGTCTTGATCATAAAACAATCCTCACCGGCGACAAAATGGACTTCCAGGATTTCATCCCTGACGCCAAGCAAATCGGCAACATGGCGATGGTCGCACTCCGGGGTCAGGTGAATCTGGACAAACGAAACCAGCGGATAGCCGAAACGTTCAGGATTGAGCCGTACCTCGTAGCCGCTGATAATCCCATTGATCTCCATTTTCCTGATGCGTTCCAGAACGGCGGACGGAGCCAAATTGATCAGGCGGGAAACTTCGATATTGGGAATCCGGGCCTTTTTCTGCAGAATGCGCAGAATCTTTAAATTTGTATTATCCATCGCCACTGTCGATTCTTGTTTAATAACACTAGACATGAAAATATTCTTCAATAATTGTATTGTCAAGAATAATTAGCTAACTATGATCGGTTTAGGCTGATAATTTTTGGTATGAGTGATCGAAACTACCAGGCGGGACTAAAATTATAAATGAAGAGTCAGCCAATGCAGCCCGGCCAAAGAAAAATGAGCACCCCAAGAGGTGCCCATTTTCAGGCTTACGTACAAATGTTCTGTGGCTGAAACTAATGGACGATTAAAATCTTTTACTACTTCTTTTTAGCAGGCAGCGCATCGGTGATCGATCCGTCGACAATTTCGGCGGCGAAGGCAAAAGTTTCGGAAAGGGTCGGATGGGCGTGGACAGTTTTGGCGATATCCTCGGCATCCGCTCCCATCTCCAGGGCTAAGACCGCTTCATGGATGAGTTCGCCAGCATTCGCTCCGCAGATTCCGGCACCGACGATCCTCCCTGACTGTTTATCGAACAGCACTTTGCTGGCCCCCACAGGGCTGCCGGATGTCAAGGCCCGGCCGCTTGCTCCCCAGGTAAACTTACCTTTCTCCACCTCGATGCCGTCAGCCTTGGCTTCCTTTTCGGTGATTCCCATCCAGGCAACTTCCGGATAGGTGTAGGCGACAGATGGGATGGTGAGCGGGGTGAAGGCCGATTTATGCCCGGCAATCACCTCGGCGGCAACCTTTGCCTGGTGGGTAGCTTTGTGGGCCAGCATCGGTTCACCAACCACGTCGCCGATGGCAAAGACATGATCAGCACCGGTACGCTGCTGTTCATCGACGCCGATAAAGCCTCTCTCATCGGTGGTCAGACCCAGATGTTCTAGTCCGAGAGATTCACTGTTCGGTCGGCGGCCCACTGCGACCAGTACGGCGTCGAACTCTTCGCTGCCGCTCTGTTTCTTACCCTCGAAGCTGATCTGCACTGACTTTTTGCCGGCCTCAATGGCCGTCACCTTGGTGTCGGTGTGAATGGTGAACATTTTTTTCAGCTTCAGGAAGAGGGGTTGGACGAGGTCCTTGTCGGCAGGTGGGATAAGCTGGCTTTCCATCTCGATGATGGTTATTTCCGATCCGAGGGCATGATAAACCTGGGCCATTTCAAGTCCAATGATGCCACCACCGATGATAAGCAATCGCTTGGGAATCGACTCGAGCGCGAGTGCGTCGGTGGAGTCCCAGATTCTTGGGTCTTCCGGAGCAAACGGCAGAGAAAAGGGCCGTGATCCGGTGGCGATTATGGTAGCTTCAAAAGTGATCGTAGATTCTTCTCCGTCCTTATTGACCACCATGCTGTTTTTACCGGTATAGGTGCCGCTCCCTTCCATGCGCGCGACCTTGCGGGCGGCGCAGAGTGTGTCCAGTCCGCCGGTGAGTTGCTCGACAATTTGAGCTTTCTTGGCCCGTAATTTATCCAGGTCGATTTCAGGCTGGCCAAAGGAAATGCCGAAATCCTCTGATTCAGCAGCTTCCTCTATCACTGCTGCGGCATGCAGCAGGGTTTTGGATGGGATACAGCCGACGTTGAGACAGACGCCGCCAAGCTGCTTTCGTGATTCGACCAGGCACACGGATAGGCCCAGGTCGGCTGCGCGGAATGCCGCGGTATAGCCGCCGGGACCTCCGCCGAGAACAACAAGATCGTATCGTGTTTCATCAGTCATGGTGTACTTATCCGTAGAATTAGAGTAGAGCCCGACGCAGATCCTCAATGTTGCTGCCCAGGGAACGGCAGAAGCGTGCGGCTTCGGCACCGTCGATGACCCGGTGATCGTATGAAAGCGAAAACGGTAGGGTCAATCTCGGTTCAAAATCCTGACCGTTCCAAACCGGTTTCATGTAGCTCCTCGAAAGACCGAGAATGGCCACCTGTGGTCCGTTGACGATCGGCGTAAAACCGATTCCACCTATGCCACCCAGGCTGGAAATGGTAAAAGTCGCGCCCTGGAGATCACCAATGGTCAATTTACCTTCCCTGGCGGCACTGCTTAGCGAGGCCAGTTCTCCGGCTATGTCCCTGATGCCTTTGCGGTCGGCGTCTTTGACCACCGGAACCACCAGACCGTTGGGAGTGTCGACGGCGATGCCGGTATGATAATAGTATTTGTAAATTACTTTGCTGTTGGCCGGGTCAAGTGAACTGTTAAACAGTGGATATTCCTTAAGGGTGGCCACCACCGCCTTGATGACGAAAACCAGCGGGCTGAATTTCAGATCGTCCTTCTGGACTTCCTGATTCATCTGTTTCCTGAATTTTTCGAGCTCGGTGATATCGGCTTCGTCGAAGTGGGTCACGTGGGGAATGGTGATCCAGCTCCGGTGCAGATGCGGTCCTGAAATCTTTTGAATTCTGCCCAGTTCCTGTTCCTCGATCTGGCCGTACTTACTGAAATCCTCAAGCGGTGCATCAGCCACAGGCAATGCTCCGGCTGCTGGTTGTCCGGCTGCTGGTCCGCTCTGTACTCTCTGCTTGACAAAATTTTGCACGTCCTCCTTCAAAATGCGGCCCTTGGGGCCGGAGGCACCGACGAGCTCAAGATCAACACTTAGCTCGCGCGCATAGCTGCGAACCGACGGTGAGGCATGCAACTCCCGATGAGGCTCATCATCCGGCGGTGCGGCCGGTTCCTCTGACGGGGCAGGGGCGGATTTCTCAACCGGTTCTGGCGCGGTGGCCTCAGGTTGCTTGGGCGCTGCTGGTTGCGGAGCGGCTGGTGCTGGGGTGGGAGGCGGTTCTTCCTTCTCCGCCGGTGGTGCATCACCTTCCGCCGTCTCCAGTAGCACGATGATGTCATCGTTGCTGACCGTGTCACCTTCCTGCAACTTCACTTCGGTGATAGTACCTGAAAAAGGACTTGGAATGTCCATGACCGCCTTTTCGCTTTCCAGGGCCACCAGCGGGTCCTCGACTTCGACCGTGTCGCCGGCCTTGACGTATATATCCACCACGGTAATTTCCTGTACATCGCCAAAATCGGGTATCGTGACTTGTTGGATTGCCATAAAACGATCTCCTTTCAGCAGGTGAGGGGATGAGGTGAATCTGGATCGATGCCAAACTTATTGATGGCTTCGGCAACGCTATTTAAAGATATTTTTTCCTCGTCGGCCAGCGCTTTCAGTGCTGAAACGACAATATGATAGCGATCGACCCCGAAAAATCGCCTCAGCACTTCCCTGGTGTCGCTGCGGCCGTAGCCGTCAGTACCGAGTATGGTCAAGGGTAGGCCAATCTGATTCCTTATCTGCTCCGCATAAGCACAGACATTGTCAGTGCTGATTACGGCGGGGCCTCTGGCGCCTTTCAGAAGCGTCTGGACGTAGCTCTCTTTTTTGGGCTGGTCAGGATGAAGTCTGTTCCATTCGGAGACCATCATGCCATCCCGGTGCAGCTGGTTGATGCCAAGCACGCTCCAGACGTTGGCATCTATGTTGTATTCATCTTTCAGCAGTTCAGAAGCGGCGACAACCTCGCGCAAAATTGAACCGCTGCCCATCAACTGAATCTCGGCTTCTCCCGAATCAGGGCCGGAAAACAGATACATTCCCCGGTGAATACCCTCTTCAACTCCTTCAGGCATGGCGGGCTGTGTATAATTTTCATTGAGAAGAGTTATGTAGTAGAAGACATCCTCTCCCTGCCCATACATCAGCTCGAGGCCATTCTGTACAAGCACCGCGACCTCATAGGCAAAAGTCGGGTCATAGGCCCGACAGGATGGGTAGGCGGAGGCAAACAGCAGGCTGTGGCCGTCCTGGTGCTGTAGACCCTCTCCATTCAAAGTGGTTCGCCCCGAGGTCGCACCCAGCAGGAAACCTTTCGCTTTACTGTCGCCAGCTGCCCAGAGCTGATCACCGATGCGCTGGAAACCAAAGATTGAATAGAAGATGTAAAAGGGTATCATCGGTATGCCGTAATTGACATGGGCGGTGCCTGCAGCCAACCACGATGAGATTGAGCCGGCTTCGGTGATGCCTTCCTCGAGGATTTGACCTTTAGGATCTTCCCGGTACCAGGCGATGGTCTCGGAGTCCTGGGGTTCGTAGAGCTGGCCGGTGGGTGCATAGATGCCGAGCTGTCTGAACAGGCCTTCCATACCGAAGGTCCGGGCTTCGTCTGGGATGATCGGCACCATCCGCTTGCCGATGTTTTTGTCCTTCACCAGAGAGCTGAGCATCCGGACGAAGGCCATGGTGGTTGAAATTTCTCTTTTTCCCGAAGTCTCGAGCAGTGGTTTGAAGGTATCCAAAGGTGGGATCTCCAGTGCTGTCTGTTCCTGATTCCTGAAAGGGACCGGTCCACCCAGTGCATGACGACGGTCATCAAGAAATTTCTGCTCAGGACTGCCCTCCGGTGGCTTGATGAAGGGTAATTTTTCGAGTGCATCATCCTCCAGCGGCACGTGGAAGCGATCACGGAAAAACTTAAGGGACTCGACGTCCATTTTTTTGACGTTGTGGGCGACCATGACCGACTCTCCCGCCTGTCCCATGCCAAAACCTTTGATGGTCTTGATGAGTATTACCGTGGGTTTGCCTTTGAACCGGCTTGCCTGGGCAAAGGCGGCATAAACTTTGCGGGGATCATGGCCGCCTCGGGTCATTTGCCAGAGTTCCTCGTCGGGGATATCTTCGACCAGGGCCATCAGATCGGGATCATCGCCGAAGACTTTTTGGCGCAGATATTCGGGGCCTCGAGCTCTGATAGTCTGAAAATCGCCGTCCACCATTTCGCCAAATTTTTTGATCAGCAGGCCATCCCTGTCGCGCGCCAGGATTTTATCCCACTCGCTGCCCCAGAGGACTTTAATGACGTTCCACCCTGCGCCCCGAAATCTGCCTTCAAGCTCCTGGATAATCTTGCCGTTGCCCCTGACTGGACCATCCAGACGCTGCAAATTGCAATTGACCACGAAAATCAGATTGTCGAGCTGCTCCCGGGCGGCAAGGGGCAGTCCGCCAAGTGACTCGGGTTCGTCTGATTCGCCGTCACCCATGAAGAACCAGACCTTGCGGTCACCGGCTTTTTTCAACTCCCGGCTGTCCATGTATTTCATGAAGCGCGCCTGATAAATGGCCATCATCGGTCCCAGCCCCATCGACACGGTGGGAAACTCCCAGAAATCAGGCATCAGCCATGGATGCGGATAAGACGACAGGCCATTGCCGCCGATTTCCCGCCTGAAATTGCTGAGCTGTTCATCTGTGAGCCGTCCTTCAACAAAAGCCCTCGCATAGATACCAGGAGAACTGTGTCCCTGGAAAAAAACCATGTCGGCTCCATCGGGAGCGCCAGGGCCTCTGAAAAACCAGTTGAAACCAACTTCATAGATTGCCGATACCGAGGTATAGGTGGCGATATGACCGCCGAGACTGAGCCCCCCCTTGTTGGCTCGGGCGACCATTGCCATGGCATTCCAGCGTACGTATGCAGCCACGTTTCTGGCTATGTATGAATCACCAGGGATTTTCTCTTCCTGCTCCGGTGGTATTGTGTTGCAGTAGGGGGTCAGAATACCTGGAGAAGTGGCTATGCCCATGGTCCGGGCGCGGTCGGTTAACACCCGCAATAAATAATCGGCTTTTTCGCCGCCTTCGTGTTTGACCACACCTTCGAGTGCATCGAGCCATTCTCTGGTTTCCTGCGGATCAGGATCTTTGTAGTATGCGCACATGGCAATTCCTGGATGTTGGGGATTAAATTAGACAGACAAATCAATATCTAACTATCTGTACCATTACCTGAATTTGCAAGTCCTAGGAGTCGAAAAACAGTATCAGGACCGTGAGATTGGCACCCGTTCCCAAGACATTTAACGATATTATGGTATTCGAAATCAATTGCCGGTATCCAGCTAGCTTTTGGTATTATTCTAGGGGGCACCCAAGGAAATGTTGATGGTTGCTGCCGACTTTGATCCCTGTGATTGATTATCGTTTCAGATCCCAGCTTAAACGTTTCGAGACCGACGATCGGCCTCCCGAAGATAGGGAAATCGGCCTTGGCCAAGCAACGGAAGCAGTCTTGGGGATGGGCCGGATCGGCACAGCTGCGTAAGACAACCTCCGGGAGAAACATGGCAAGACTGCAGTCAGTCTCGATTTCGACGAGGATCGGATATCTGCGCTAAAAGACGAGGGGGATGGACTACGC
>JABDQA010000055.1 GCA_013042475.1 Desulfofustis sp. | reverse complement strand
GGGGCAATGGCAGCCATGGGCTCCAGGACGAAGAGCCGGTCATTTCTATGCGGATGGGGCACGGTCAAACGCGGGGAGTCCATTATTTGAGCACCAAAATAGAGCAGGTCCAGATCTATCTCACGATCCTGATATCCGCGTCTGCTTTCGTCCCTGGCCCGTCCAAGTCGTTTTTCGGTATCAAGCAACAGTTCGAGAATCTCACCTGCAGTTAGTGATGTGGTGAGCATGCCTACCGCATTGGTGAACCAGAAGTGACTCGCCATCCCCACAGGTGAGGAAAGATAAGGAAGGGAGATGGTATCCAGGGTGACCCCCTGGTGGCTGCCGATCGATTTCCAGCCTTCTTGCAGGAGAATTACGCTGTCGCCAAGATTCGAGCCCAGTCCGATAAAAACGGTTTCGGTCGTCTCCATCGATGCTATAAAAGTCGGCTGTTAAAAATTCTGCAGGTCGAGAACATCGAACATCGAATAGATGCCGTTGGCCTTGCCCTCAAGCCAGGCCGCTGCCACTGTAGCACCCCTGGCAAAATGATCCCTGGTCTGGGCCCGATGCGTAAGTTCGATCCTCTCGCCGGGGCCGGCAAAATAGACGGTGTGCTCGCCAACGATATCCGCGGCTCTGATGGTCTGAATGCCGATCTCGCCTGGTGTCCGCTCGCCGATGATGCCCGACCGCTCGAAGACGCCGACCTCCTCGAGTCTGCTGCCAACCCCTTCGGCTGCGAGCTCACCAAGTTTCAGCGCAGTGCCGCTTGGAGCGTCTTTTTTCTTGTTGTGGTGAGTTTCAATGATTTCGATATCGTAGTCACCGCCGAGAAGTGCAGCGGTCTTCTGCACCAGCTTGAAAAGTACGTTGACGCAGACCGACATGTTGGGGGCCTGGACGCAGGGAAAGTGAGCAGCAAGCTCAGACAGCTCATGGAGTTCTTCAGAACTCAGTCCTGTGGTGCCGATCACCATCGCCTTGTTTCTGGTCGAGGCCAGCCGGGCGAATTCCATGGTAGCCTGGTGAAAGGTGAAATCAATAATTACATCGCCAGAATCTATTACTGACTCCAGCCCTTCGTCGATGATCACTCCGTTGGCGCCGACCCCTGCCAACTCACCGGCATCGCTGCCGATATGGTCGCTACCCGGGGCCTCAAACGCGCCCACGTGAGTAAGTGCCGGATGCTGATTGACCATGTAGCCGATTCTTCGGCCCATCCTGCCCGCCGCACCGGCTACGATTACCTTCATCATCGCTTTCTCCTCTTTAGGGGGGACACGATGAGTATTGTGTCCTAAAAAAATATCGTATCAGAAACGAGTCATTTTGCTTCAAGATCGAGGCGTGTGAGAAATTTTACCGCAGGCATATAATGAGATATTCCGAGGATATAATTTCGAGCACAACGAAGAGATTGAGCAAAAGGACCGTTTCTAAAGCATTCCTAGACGGCTCATCTCCTCTACCAACGCCTGCGTAGTCTGCTCGTCGGCCGGGGTCATCGGCAGCCTCGGCGACCCGTCCTGAATACGGCCAAGCATTTCCAGCGCCTTTTTGGCCGGTCCGGGACTGGGCGACTTGAACATCAGCTTCATCATGGTAAATAACCGGTAATGCTCTTCGTTGGCCACCTGGAGATTGCCCTTCATGGCGGCTTCCATCATTCTCGACATGCCCGACGGGTCCACGTTGGAAATGACCGAAATAACCCCCTTGCCGCCGATGAGAGCGGTGGGCATTGAAGTGAAGTCATCACCCGACAGGAGGATAAAATCTGCGGGACAGAAGCGAATCACATCAGTGATCTGCTCGAGGCTGGCGCAGGCTTCCTTGATGCCGATAATATTATCTATTTCCGCCAGCCTGGCGACGGTCTCGGGCAGAATATGGATCACTGTCCGCCCTGGTACATTATAGAGTACCACGGGAATATCAACCGCTTCGGCGATGGTCTTGAAGTGGAGATAGAGCCCTTCCTGGCTCGGTTTGTTGTAGTAGGGGGCGACCGAGAGCACGGCATCGGCGCCGCTGTCTTTGGCACTCTCAGTGAGTTCGATTGCCTCCAGGGTATTGTTGGCTCCTGTCCCCGCCACCACCGGCACTCGACCGTTCACCGTCCTCACCGTCAGGTCAATCACGCGCTTGTGCTCATCAAAATCGAGGGTCGCAGATTCTCCGGTCGTACCGCAAGGGACGATACCGTGGATGCCGTTCTCGATCTGAAATTCGATCAGATCGACCAACCCCTTTTCATCCAGCTTGCCATCGATAAATGGGGTCACCAGGGCAGTTAACGCACCGTGAAAGCGTTCCATGGTTTTACCTCCGAAAATGGTCCGTAATATTGGGTTCGTTTATGGGTGAGGTCTATTGAAATTTACAACAGTGCCTCGGCCGACAGCTCGGCCTCGTATATGATTCTCGCAGCCCCTTGCAGATGGACATCGCCGATGTTGTTTTCCTGCAATTCAAAATGTACGACGAGCTGTTCGCCTCCGGTCGTCGTCACATCCACAGGCGACTCGACCAGCCCCTGCCGGGCGGCGACGATGGCCGCTGCCACCACACCCGTTCCACATGCCATTGTTTCAGCTTCGACTCCGCGCTCGTAGGTCCTTACCAGCAGTTCCTCATCATCCAGAATCTTGACAAAATTGACATTGGTGCCCGCAGGCTCGAACTGTTCGTGGTAGCGCAACGTTCTGCCCCAGTTCTCCACAGGCGGATTGTCGGAATCAACGAAGACCACCGCATGGGGAACTCCGGTGTTTATGGAGAACACCTCTTTCTCGCTTTCGTCTACGGAAATAAGCTGGGAATCCTGGTAATCAAACGGTGAGGTCATGGTGACCCTGACATGCTCCTGTTCCCCGATGAGCTCCGCCTCGATCACTCCGGCCAGGGTTGCAAAACGCATCCGCCTTCCGGCAATTCCTTTACGCCAGGCATAACGCGCCGCACAGCGGGCGCCGTTGCCGCACATCTCGGCAATCGACCCGTCTTTGTTGTAGAACCGCCAGCTGAAATCCTCAGTCTCGCTATCCTCGATGAGAATCAGCCCGTCGGCCCCCACCGAGAAGCTGTGCCTGCAGGTGAGCTGGGCGAATTGCGGCTGGTACGTCTCCGGAATGAATCCTGAACGATGATCGATGACAATGAAGTCGTTGCCAGCCCCACTCATCTTGGTAATCGCGATGGGGAAATCCAGCTGCATTACAACCTCACTGTCAGTTTGTTATCTAGTTTTACTATCTAACCGTCGCCTCGGGTGATGATTTTGACTCGTTGGCAGGCTCTGCGCCGTCAACGGCCGTCACCGAGTAGAAGGGTTTGCTGCCCTCCGGTGCCGACTTATCTACAAAAATGGAGGACGGCATGTTGACCTCGCCGATCATTTCAGCAGCACTCTGCCCTTCCATTCGTCGATAGACGCGGTGTCCGGCTATTCCCGGATCATCAGGGCGATCCCAGAACACCTTTATTCCGGCAGCTGTGGCCGAGGCCCGGACTCCGCTGGGGGCGCCGGGCGGGGTAAGGTCAACCGGGGTGGCATCGACAATATCGGTAACTCCGCCAGTGATCTTGTCCTTACCCAGCATCATCAGGCTCTGGACTTTGTAGAAATAGGTTTTGCCATTGATTACATCGCTGTCCGAATAGCTCGTTTTGGCAATCGGATTGCCCAGGTTCACAAATTCTTTGCCGCCCTCGCTTCTCGATACCTGATAAAGGACTTTTCGCTTCGCCGCGGAGCCATCGATCAGGGTGGTCACCGGTTGCCAGCTCAATGCTATTTTGCCGTCACCAGGTTCGACCTTGAATGCTTCTGGTATAGACGGTGGTGTCTGCCAGACAAAGGATACGATATTGGAATCAGTGCTGGCCGCCCACCAGCTGATCCTAGAGGTCATTTTAAAGAAATATTTGTGATCGGGGCGCAACAGTGAAGTATTGTACTCCCCAACCCGCCGCTTTCCTGTATCGGCTGTTTCGCCCCCGGGTATCTCGGTGGGTTCGCCAAAGGGGATCGGGCAGGTCTCGCAGATCTCGTCGACCGCTACTACCGCGCGGTAGACGTCGAAAGAGTAAACTTCGGTCAGTTCATCGCCATTAACCGACTTCTCCGGATAAGTCCATCGCAAGGTCACGCCGGTCTCATCTATCGAGTAGGTGAGATCGTTGATCGGTCTGGGAACCACGTTCTGAGGGGGAACGGGATCGGTTTTGAAACCACACCCGGCCACGCTCCAAACCACTGCACACAACAACGCTGATGCAAATCCGAATCTCATTATGCAATCCCCACTTGTTTTTCGGCACTACCCAGCGCTTCCTCGACGCGCTGCATACTCGTGCCTCCAGTTGATATGCGGCTCTGTACCGAGCCGTCAACACTGATCACCTCGTAGACGTCTTTTTCGATGACAGCTGAGAATTTCTTCAATTCCTGCACCGTCAAATCCACCAGTTCACATCCCTTGTCGATGCAATGACCGACGATTCTGCCAACTATACCATGAGCCTCCCGGAATGGTACATCTTTCAACACCAAGTAATCTGCCAGGTCAGTGGCTGTCATGAAGCCGCTCGTGGTGGCCTCGCGCATCTTTTCGGTATTGAACTTCAGGTTCTCCAGCAATTCGCCGATAATCGATAAGGAGGCGGACACCGTATCGACGGCGTCAAAAACCGGTTCCTTATCTTCCTGCAGGTCGCGGTTGTAGGTCAGCGGCAGCCCTTTCATGATGGTCAGCAAAGTCATCAGCGAACCGACCACTCGGCCGCTTTTACCGCGCACCAGCTCAGCAATATCGGGGTTCTTTTTCTGCGGCATGATCGATGATCCGGTGCAGAAAGTGTCCTCGATCATAACAAAATCGAACTCACCGCCGGCCCACAGCACCAGTTCCTCGCATAATCGGGAAAGATGCAGTTGGATTTGGGCGCAGCAGCTTACAAATTCAATGGCGAAATCACGGTCGCCGGCCGTATCCATCGAATTGGATGTGACCCCGTCAAAGCCAAGCAAATCGGCGACCTGCTCCCTCTCGATGGGCAAGCCGGTGCCAGCCATGGCCGCCCCACCCAGCGGGCAGATGTTGATCCGCTTGCGGCAGTCGAGCAATCGGTCGCGATCGCGGGAAAACATCTCGAAATAGGCAAGCAGATGGTGCGAGACGAGGACCGGCTGGGCCCGCTGCATGTGGGTATAACCGGGCATGACCGCTCCGAGGTAGGTTCGTGCCAGCGTAGCGAATCCCCGGCGGACATCGTCCAGCAGTTCGACCAGAAGATCACACTGGTCACGCAGATAAAGTTTCAAATCCAAGGCAACCTGATCGTTTCTGCTTCTGGCGGAATGCAGTTTAGCGCCTGCCGGACCAATTCTGTCGGCCAGCGCCTTTTCGATATTCATATGAATATCTTCGAGTTCCTGACTGAATTTGAAATCGCCGCTGTCGATCTCTTTTTCTATCTCCGAAAGCCCATCGACTATCGCCTGCAACTCCTCTTTTGAGAGTAGTCCGTTGGCGGCAAGCATGGTCGCATGAGCTTTGCTGCCGGCAATGTCATAGCGATAGAGCCGTGAGTCGTAATCGATCGAAGCGCTGAAGGCCTCCACTGAAGCAGCGGTGGACTGGGCAAATCTTCCACCCCAGAGCTTGGAGGAAGGGCTTTTCTTGGGGTTCGGATTGGTTGCCATGGTCTTTCTTATTATCAAATTAATGCGTTAACTATCTTGTAACTTTCTAAGCCGCAAACGTAGTGCATTGAGTCTGATGAAGCCGGTCGCGTCGCCCTGGTCGTAGACATCATCCTGTTCAAAGGTGGCAAAACTCTCCTGGTAAAGCGACTGATCCGATTTTCTACCGACCGGGATACAGCTGCCTTTGTAGAGTTTGAGGCGGACCGTACCATTCACCGTTTTCTGGGCCTCATCCATGGTGGTCTGCAGAAGCTCCCGTTCGGGGGAGAACCAGAAACCGTTGTAAATCATATCGGCGTAAATCGGAATAAGTCTGTCACGAATCTTCATCACCTCACGATCCAAGGTGATCGTCTCCAGGTCCCGATGGGCCGTGCGCAGGACGGTGCCACCCGGAGTTTCATAGACTCCCCGCGATTTCATTCCGACGTAGCGGTTTTCAACCATATCCAGGCGGCCGATGCCATTCTGACCGCCCAGATTGTTGAGCCGTGAAAACAGTTTAAAGGGTGACATCTTCTCACCATCGATGGCCACCGGATTACCGCCCTGGAAATCGAGCTCCACGTAAGTTGGTTTGTCGGGTGCCCGCTCTGGGGAAACGGTAAATTTAAACATTTCCTCGTCGGCTTCCTTCCACGGATCCTCTAGAATGCCTCCCTCGAAACTGATGTGCAGGAGATTCTCATCACAGCTGTAGGGCTTTTTCTTGGTCACCGGTATTGGGATATCATGGTCCTTGGCAAATTCGACAAGCTTGGTGCGAGAATCGAGATCCCAGACCCGCCACGGGGCGATGATCTTCAGATTAGGATCGAGCCCGATATAGCCGAGTTCAAAACGCACCTGATCGTTACCTTTACCGGTGGCACCGTGGCTTACCGCATCGGCTCCTTCGGACTGGGCTATTCTGACCTGCTCCTTGGCGATCAGGGGACGCGCCAATGAGGTGCCAAGCAGATAGGATCCCTCGTATATGGCATTGGCCCTGAAAGCCGGGAAAATATACTCTTCGACAAAGACTTCCTTGAGATCGGAAATGATCACCTTTTCCGCCCCTGTTGCCATGCCTTTGTCGATCACCGCCTGCCAGTCCTCTTCCTGGCCTATATCGGCGCAGTAGGCAATCACCGGACAGTCATACTCCTCGATCAGCCATTTGAGAATAACCGAGGTGTCGAGCCCGCCCGAATAGGCAAGCACTATTTTATTCACACTCATGAACTTCCTCTTGTTTAATACTGAACCTCGCTCAGCAAAAGGTCCACAGCTTGATTGTTCATTAATTACCAGAGTTAGGAAAAATATTTATTATTATCCGGTATCTTGTGATTTGCAAAGAATTTCGGCCTTCAAGCTGAATGGGCCCGCGAAAACGGGATGAATTTAGGCCTTTTGTGATCCCAGAACCTGATCGAGAATAACGATTGCCCTGTCTATTTCCGTCCGATCAACAATCAGTGGCGGCGCAAAACGAAGCGCGCAGTTGCCGGCAAAGTTGATCAGGATATGCTCATCGTACATCGCATTGACGATATCCGCACCGCGCTCGCATCCGGCCTCGGTCATCACCAGACCATTCAGCAGCCCCATCCCCCTGACATGGGAGCAGAGCCCTGGGTGCTTCTGCTGCACTTCTGCCAGCCTAGCTCGAAAATAGTCGCCTTTGGCCTGCACCTCGTCGAGAAATCCATCCGCCAGCATGACCTTGAGCGTCGCCACGGCGGCCGCACAGGCCACCGGATTGCCGCCAAAGGTTGAGGCATGGGTACCGGGGACCAAGGCTGAGGCCAGTTTCTCAGTGGTCACCATCGCCCCAATCGGCATGCCGTTGCCGAGTGCTTTGGCCACCGTCATGATATCTGGTGTCACCCCAAGCTGCTGATAAGCAAACAAAGAACCCGTACGGCCCATGCCGGTCTGCACCTCGTCGAAAACCAGCAGCAAACTGTGCGTATCGCAGAGGTGTCTGAGAAACTGCAGGTAGTCTTCTGGCAAAGGCCGAACCCCGCCTTCTCCCTGCAGCGGTTCGCACATGATCGCGCAGGTCTGGGGGGTGATGCACTGTTCTATCGCCCCAACGTCACCGAATTCAGCATAGACAAAACCCTGGGGCAGCGGTTCAAATCCCTGATGGAATTTGGGCTGGGCAGTAGCCGCCACGGTGGCCAGAGTACGGCCGTGGAACGATCCCTCCAGGGTTATAATCTCATAGCGTCCCTCGCCTGAAGCGATGCGGGCCAGCTTGATCGCTGCCTCATTGGCCTCAGCACCGCTGTTGGCCATGAACACCTTGTCCGCAAAGGTGTTCTCAACCAAGAGCTCAGCCAGCTCGGTCTGGGGATTCGTGTAATAGAGGTTGGAGACATGGACGAGCCGCGAGGCTTGTTCCGAGATTGCCCGGGTGACTGCAGGATGGCAATGGCCCAGTGCACAGACGGCGATTCCGGAGAGAAAATCGAGGTAGCGGTTGCCGTCCGCATCAATTAGCTCACATCCCGCTCCGCTCACTATAGCCGCAGGGTAGCGGAGATAGTTGCCGATGAATACCTTGTCCGCTCTGTTCTTTATTGACTGGTTCGTGTTTTCCATCTGACTATTTCGGTTCCTACACCTTCGTGGGTAAACATTTCAAGAAGAATGGCATGCTCAACGCGGCCGTCGACGATATAAGTCTTGTTGACGCCATGCTGCAATGCTTCCTTGCAGCAATTCACCTTGGGGATCATGCCGCCGCTGATGGTGCCGTCTTCGATCAATCCGTCAAGTTCGTCCCTGCTCAGTGAGCGCACTAGTTTTCCGTCCTTTGATTTGACACCCTCCACATCGGTGAGCAGGATCAATTTCTCGGCTTTCAGGGCACCGGCGATGGCCCCGGCTACCAGATCAGCGTTGATATTGAGGGCCTGACCATCCTCACCTACACCCACCGGGGCAATCACCGGAATGAAGTCTTCTTTCTTCAAGGTCTCTAGAACTTCAGCATTGACTTGGGTAACCTCACCGACCCGGCCCAGATCGATCAATTCCGGCGGTGCATTTTCGATCATTTCCTCACCACCACTGACGTTGACTTTCATCTTCCTGGCGCAGACCAGATCACCATCCCGACCTGACAGACCGACCGCCCTGCCGCCGCTGTGATTGATGAGGCTGACAATCTCCTTGTTTACCCGGCCCACCAGCACCATTTCGACCACGTTCATGGTCTCACCATCGGTGATCCGCATACCCTGGACATAGCTGGGCTTGATCTCGAGGCGATCAAGCAATTGATTGATCTGAGGTCCGCCACCGTGGATGATCACCACATTAACTCCGATCTGATTCAGCAGAATTACATCGAGCGCAAACTGCTTTTTCAGATTCTCATCCACCATCGCATGGCCGCCGTACTTTACCACCACGGTTTTATGCCGAAACTCCTGAAAGTAAGGCAGCGACTCGATCAGGACCTTGGCCCGTTCCATGTTTTCTTTCATGAATTTCCCTCTATAAACAGTAAACGTTGGCTGTTGGCCTGTTAAGCAACCAATATTAATGACTTATAATTGTATAGTAAAGGGCTCATTTCCAAACCTTATTTGGGCTTTGCTTTACTTAATCTGCATGGTACGTTATAACCGGCTTACAAATTGCATAACGCTTTTACACCAACCCTGGAGAAGATTATGGGGAATATAAAAATATCAGGAATTTCAGCTGTCTTGCTGTTCACGCTATGTGTTGTTTTCCACCCTGCGATCGGGGTCGCGGAAAAAGAACCACCGATTGTGGTGGAAGCCGATCAGATGTCTTCCACCGAGGAGAGCAACACTGTTCTTTTTCTCGGCAATGTTGACGCCAAACAGGGAGATCTGAGAATCTTATCAGACGAGATGACTGTCTACTACCTTGAAGAAGCCACTGCTGATAAGGAGGCCAGCACCGAACAAAAAATCGAAAAGCTGGTCTGTGTGGGCAATGTCGAGCTGAGCTCGGCCGAATGGCTGGGCACCTCCGATCAGATGATCTACTATTCCGGGAACCGTAAGGTGCTGCTGGTCGGCAATGCCAAGGCCTGGCAGGGCGAGAATATGATCTCCGGGGAAAAGATCGTCTACTATATGGACGAGGGCAGATCCGAGGTGGTCGGCGGAACGACCATGGTGGTTGGTGAAGGTGAAGAGAAGCAGGAAAAGAAATCCAGGGTCAAGATGACGATCATGCAGAAATAGCGTTCAGTTCCTGGGAAGCGCACCAATTATGGCACAGCTTGAAACAAGAAATATCGTCAAAATCTACGGCAGCCGCACCGTGGTCGATGGTATCAGTCTGAAAGTCGATACCGGCACTGTTGTAGGCCTGCTGGGTCCCAACGGTGCCGGGAAAACTACCACTTTTTACTCGATCGTCGGCTTTATAAAACCAAACGAGGGTAATGTTCTACTTGAGGGTGAAACCATCACCGATCTGCCCATCCACAAGAGGGCTCTGAAGGGAATCACTTACCTCGCCCAGGAACCGTCGGTTTTCAAGAAGCTGACCGTTGAGGAGAATGTCCGCATCGTCCTTGAGCCCTTGGGACTTACCACTAACGAAATCAGCAACAGAATCGACGAACTGCTTGCCGATTTGAACATTGAACATCTGCGTGACAATAAGGGTCATGCTCTCTCTGGCGGCGAAAGACGGAGAGTTGAAATCATGCGGGCACTCGCCACCAGGCCCCAATTTATTCTGCTCGATGAGCCTTTTGCCGGCATCGACCCACTTGCTGTCAGCGAACTGCAGAAAATAATCTACGGCCTGAAGGACCGGGGCTTAGGCATTTTGATATCGGATCATAACGTACGGGAAACACTCCAGGTCTGCGATTTTGCTTATATTGTTAATAACGGCAGTATCTTAACCAGTGGGGTGGCCATTGATATCATCGAAAGCCAGATCGCCCGGAAGATGTATCTTGGTGAAAATTTTTCGATGTAGGTGCAGATTAACGAATTATTGATTAAAAAAAATTCTACTACATTTCATGAGTCGAGACGGGCCGCTAGCCGACCAGACTCGTGATAGGCTATAATAAGAATATGCATAACACGAAAGCGACGAAGGAGAGTGGCCAGTATCGGCTCGTGAAATAACCTAAAGATGGCGCTTGAACTCAGACAACAGCTAAAGTTAGCCCAGAAACTGGTGATGACGCCACAGTTGCGCCAGGCTATCAAGCTGTTGCAGCTCAATCGCCTCGACCTGACCCAGGCCCTTCAGGCCGAAATCGAACAGAATCCTGCTCTAGAGATCGACCGTGAAACGGAGGCCGACAGTGAAGAGAAGGATTTCGGACTATCATCTACGCTTGAACCTGACAGCTCTGCCAAGGAGCAGGAAATCACTCCTCCGGTGTCCCAAAAAGACGCGATGGCAGAAACCAACTGGGAAGAATATGCCAACACCTACGAGACCCAGTTTTCCTTCTCCCGGGAAAAGCCTCAAGAAGATGCCCCCAGTCAGTTCGATTTCATCTCTGAGAAACCGGGACTTTCCGCCTACCTGCAGTGGCAGCTGGCACACGACGAACTCGACTCGGCCGAATGGGAAATTGCCCGATTTATTATCGGAAACCTGAATCGTTATGGATTTCTCGAAACCAGCCTCGAGGAAATCGTTGAGCAGTTTGGCTGTGCGCACGATGATGCTGACTACGTGCTGGAGGTAATCCAGGAACTCGATCCCCCCGGAATCGGCGCCCGCACAGTCCAGGAATCACTGCAGCTCCAGCTCGAACGGCTGGGCATGGAAGAATCACTGCCGATGCTCATTATCAGGGAACATCTTAACCTGCTGGAGAACAGAAACTACAAGATGCTCACCCGGGTCACCGGCCGCAAACGGGCTGAGATCATAGAGGCAGTGGATTTCATCACCGAAAATCTCACCCCTTACCCCGGCCTGCCCTATGCCCAGGAGGCGACCAACTACGTCGTGCCCGACGTGTACGTGCAGAAAGTTGACGGCGAGTATGTGATTCGTCTCAACGACGACGACATGCCGCGGCTGAGAATTTCCAATTATTACAAAACCCTGCTGGAGTCTGGAGCTGCTTTGGCATCGAAGGAATCAAAAAACTACATCACCGAAAAAGTAAAAAACGCCGAGTGGTTCATCAAGTCGCTGCATCAGCGCCAGCGCACCATCTACCGGGTGATGGAATCCATCCTCAAATTTCAGCGCGAATTTTTCGAACGCGGACCGGCCCATCTCAGACCGCTGATCCTACGCGATGTCGCCGAAGACATCGGTATGCACGAGTCGACCATCAGCCGGGTGACCTCAAATAAATATACCCACACGCCGCAGGGCATCTACGAACTCAAATTCTTCTTTTCCACCGCGAT
>JABDQA010000052.1 GCA_013042475.1 Desulfofustis sp. | reverse complement strand
GCAACGATCTTCACCTGATAATCGACAAAGCCTTCAAGGAGAACGGGGTGGAAATTCCCTTTCCTCAGCGTGACATACACATCAAAGATGGGCTGGAAAAAGTTACAGGAGATCAGCCATGACAATCGAGCATCCCATTCAGGCCATCCGTCTTACCCGTGCAGGAGGCGAAATTGGGATCGAGAACGGACTGTTGACCGAAGCGATCGAGTCTGACGAGCTGTGCTGGATACATCTGGACTATTCCCATCCGGCTGTCAGGGAATGGCTCGACGAGCTGGCCTCCCTCGATTCGATCATAAAATCCAACCTGACCGACGATGATACCAGGCCTCGCAGTTTTACCCACCAGAATGGCATTTTTCTCTCCCTGCGCGGGGTAAATCTCAACCCCGGTTCCGATCCTGAAGATATGATTGCGGTTCGCCTCTGGGCGGACGAGCGCTGCATCATCACATCCAACAGGCGCAGACTGCTCTCCCTCGATGATATCCGGGCCGGTCTGCTCGGCGGCCGAGGCCCGAACTCTGCCGGTGGCTTCATATCGCTATTGGTCGAACTTTTAGCGGTGCGTGCCGAAACTGTCATCGAACAGCTTGAGGAACAACTTGATTTGCTCGAAGACGACCTCAATAAGGGTGATGGCGACATTGAGCCCCGGATTCCGCTCTCAGATTTGAGGCGGCAGGCAATCCGGCTACGGCGTTTTTTTTCACCCCAGCGGCAGGCGCTCGAGCATCTGCTCAACGACCATCCCCGCTGGCTAGGAAAAGGTGACCTACTGCTGCTCAGGGAAAGCCTCAACCAATTCAACCGCTATATCGAAGAGCTCGATGCCGTCAGGGATATGGCGGTTGTTGCCCAGGAGGAACTGCTCGGTAAGCTTTCCGAAGTCCTGAACAAGCGCATGTATACTCTTTCCCTGGTGGCCACCATTTTTCTGCCCCTGGGCTTTCTCACGGGACTGCTCGGAATCAACGTCGGTGGTATACCCGGAGCCAATAGTCCATATGGGTTTCTTCTTATATGCCTCGGTATCGGCGCCATCGTCTTTTGCTTGATCGCCTTACTCAAAATCAAGAAGTGGTTTTAGTCCAACAGGCTAGTGAGCGCAATGCAGATAAAATACCTACCGACCATCTGCATCTCTCACGTGTAAATGTGCATGGTCGGTGATTTTTTTTCTCATTCGTGCCCTTTTTGCGATGGGGGAATTCGTCAAGGCTGTCGCCTGCCAGTAAAACCTCTTGTTGGGGTGACTAATTCTATTTTCAGAGAACAAGGTAAGATTTACCTCTGTTTTTTCTATTCCAGGACTTCCTTCAGGTAGGCGATTCTGGCCAGTTCCTCGGTTAAGTCTGCAATATCGTAGGCCCAGCGGATATTGCTGCCTAGACAGATAATACCGTGCTGCTCCAAAATCGTATGCCAATTCATCTTTTATCTTTTCGTCAGTCATGATTTTCCCTCTTTGTTACCCACCCTCTCGGCAAGTCCATTTGAACGAGTTGTTGAAAGTGATGCTTGGTGTCGAGATACAGCTGCTTGTACATAGGGAACAGTTTGCTGTAGCTTCGATGAGCTTTCCAATCTGGTTCAAAGCTTGCGCCTGTGACAACAGTTTGAGATATCGCCTGCGTGTAATCGGAGTAGAATCCCAGGCTCTTTCCGGCGAGAATTGCCGCACCCAGAACTTCAGTGTGACTTTGGGTAAGGCTTATAACTCGCTTGCCGAGGGTATCTGCAATAATCTGATTCCAGATAGTGCTTGATGCCGCAGCACCGCCAATACGCAGCTCCTCGATAACCAAACCATTTTCTGACTCTAAAAGATCAACTACATGCTTAATCGCAAACGCGGCCCCTTCCAGAACTGATCGGAACACATCACCCCGGTTATGGCCAAGTGTCACCCCGAAGAATACCCCTCGCGCATAAGGATCCCATATGGGTGTTCTTTCCCCTGCGAGATAGGGGAGAAACAAGAGCCCTTTGCTGCCAGGCGGAGAATGGGCAGCTTGATCCGTTATTAACTCATAGACATCCTTGCCCGTCGCTTCGGCATCTTGCTGTTCCATCTGGCAAAAGGTATCACGCACCCAGCGCAAGGCCGAGCCAACCCCGTTTATCGCACCGATATATTGCCAGCAATCGTCGGTTATGTGAGTGCAATTCATGAATCGATGATCGAATCGACCGGTAGTAATGGGTCCGGCAACCCGGGCGGCGGTTCCCATGATCACAAAACATTGCCCCTCCTCCAGCACACCGGTTCCAAGCGAGGCCCCGATCGTGTCCATGCAGCCGCCAATGACGGGTGTACCCGCCTTCAAGCCAGTGAGCTCGGCGGCAGCCTCGGTGACCCCTCCAACAATTTCATCAGAAGCCACCGGCCGGGGTAGTTTTGTCACATCGATATTGAGTTTGTCTAGAAATGGCTGATGCCATTTACGCCGGCGGATGTCGAAGAGAAGCGTTGTCGATGCCCGCGAATGATCAATCGTAAATTCACCGGTCAACCGGGCCACGAGATAGCCCCCGGGCACCATTAATTTATGAGCGGCCTCAAAGGACTCAGGTTCGTTATGCATCAACCAGAGGATAGTCGGCAGGGAAAAAGCGCCGGGAGCTAGAGGATTTCCGGTTACACCAAAGACTTCTTCACCACCCAATTCCTCCTTGATGCGATCAACTTCAGGCAAAGCTCGTTGATCCCAGAGCATGATAGCCGGTCGAATGGGAAGTCCTGAACCATCGACTGCTATCAGTCCATTTGTGCAACCGACCCCAATTGCTCCAATGGTCTCAGGGGCAACACCAGCCATGGCATCTCTTATCGCCTGAATCGTCGCCTGCCACCACACTTCCGCATCATGCTCGGCTTGGCCGGGAAGCGTGCTGATCATCTGATACTCACCATAGCCGGAGCCAACCAATGTACCGTCAAGGGCAAACACACCTGCCTTGGTACCCGTACCGCCAATATCGATACCCAACAAATGTGTGTGAGTCTTTTCCATTAAATCTCTTATGTTCTAAATTGTGATCTATTCAATGAAGGCAATGAAGGCAATGACGGTAACAAACCGCTAGAAATAGCTTAGTTGATGAAGAATGTGATGACGCATCAAGGTCTCGGATAAATCCCGATCTCTTGCCCTCAGGGCCTGAATAATCTTGGTATGTTGATTGATAAATTTTTCCAGCCTGTCTATTGGCAATTTGATAATAAGGCGCGACAGCTGGATCTTTGCATCAAGTTTCTCAATGATCTCATAGAGGTGAACATTTTTAGTCCGGCGCGCTATCTCCAGATGCAAGGTACTGTCTATCTCAAAGGCGCCCGCCACGTTTTCTTCGGCGATCAGCGCGTCGCACTCCTCCGCCAACTTCGTCAGATGGTCAAAGTCACGTGTTGTCCCGATATCTGCCAACAGTTTTACCGAGAGAGCTTCCAATTGAGCACGAATGTGGGCGAGTTGGACGGCTTCCTCTCGTGTCAAGGTGGCGACCACCGCATTACTCCTGGGCTTGAGTACTACCAGCCCATACTCGCTAAGCTTCTTGAGCGCCTCCCTAATGGGCGTCCTGCTCACGCCAAACAGTTGGCCGACTTTTTCTTCTTGAATTTTGTGCCCCGCCTGAAACTCCCCGGATAGTATCATTTGTTTAATGTAAACATATACTTGTCCAGACAGTCCGTTATATTTTAAGTTTATTTTCTTCATGGTTTGCAGCTGTTATTTGATCTTTAGTGCATCAATTTCTCCAGGCAGGGATATGTATCGGTCACCGAGTGATCCAGAGGCAATAATTTGCTTTCACAAAATGTGTTCTGCTAACCAGCACCAACAATTTCTTTTGCCCTGGCACCTATAAAGTCGAGACTGGACAAGACTCTATGCCTAAAGCTGTCATCGAGTTGACTCCTTACCCGGGCAATGGATATCTGAGCGAGCATGATCAGATCCACTTCCTTCAACATGGTTTCAACGGCTTCTACAACCTCAGCGTCATGCCCAGCCAAATCACCTTGGTTTAACCTCGCAAAAGCGTTCGAACATAATCTCGGCACCAGCAGCGTTTTTCTGCCAAGACTTTGGGAAACTTCGTTAAACAGGATCTGAGATGGTTTTTCCGTGGTTGGGTTGGTCATTATCAGCCCGACTCGTTGACCATTTTTCACCGCGAACTCCATCATCGGCTCGTCGACCTTCAGCACCGGCATTATCATATGCTTTCCAACTTCATTCACACATGGTGAGAGCGATGAGCAACTGACAATTGCCAGGTCGGCGCCTGCCTCTTCGGTTGAGGCAACCATCTTTGTCAGCCAGTCAACTATCTCAGGAGTTATCTTTTTCAGTTGAGCAAGCCTTCTCAGAATCCCCTCGTCAAGGACGTGGTTTACCTCAGCTTCTGGAAATGACCGGACAATGGCTTCATGAACAGGGTCTATTACCAATCGAGTCGTATGCACCAAACCTACCAGGCCCATTTGGGGTTTCTCCTGTCTTTACTTATCACTCCCGGAGACGTCATGGAGCTCCATCAGTGACGCCATCATTTTGTCGCCAAGTCCAGCATCTACGGCCGATTTGTAGGTCTTATGCAGTGAATCCGCCAGATAGCTGCTGAACCCAAAACCCTCGGCAAATGTTTTGAAATAACCGACATCCTTGCAGGCATTGCTCAGGGTAAACCGGTGTCCGGTAAGGTCACCCTGCAGCAGTGGCGGGACCATCTTTCGCAAGACCCCGCTGTCTGCCCCGCCGGTAGACATAACCTGGTAAAGCGTGTGGGCATCGACCCCAGCTTTGAAGCAGAGCGACAAACCTTCTGCAATGAGAGCAGTGTAACCGCAGGATATGAAGTTATTAATGAGTTTGGCGCTGTGTCCCGCTCCAGGCGGTCCGAAGTAGGATATGTTTTCTGAATAGCAGTCGAGGATCGGTTTTACCGTCTCGAACACCTTGGGGGCTGCACCCACCAGGCTGTTAAGTCTGCCGGCCTCGGCATCTTGTGGCGCCCTGGTGACCGGTGCATCGACAAATGCTGCCTGCCGGTTTTCCAGGTCTGTGGCAATTCGCTTGCTCAAGACGGGGCTGCTGGTAGTGCAGTCAACCAGAATAATACCCGGCCGACAGTTGTCCAGCAGGCCATTCTCGTCGTACACCAGACGCTCGACCTCCTCTGCTCCTCTGACGCAGAAAAAAATGATATCACTCATCTCGACAAGATCGGCAGTACTTACCACCTCACGCGCTCCCCGGCCAACGAGATCATCGATCGGCTTTCTGTTTCGGTGGGCGACGACCGAAAGGGGATAGCCCTTATTCAGTATATTCGAAGCCATACCGTGGCCCATCATTCCTAGACCGATAAAGCCAATTGGCGTTTTCATTTCATCAACCCTCATCGGACCATCGAACAGGCCAGCAAAAAAGCTTCTCGAAGGGCACTGACGTTGGCAATCCCATGACCAGCGATATCGAAGGCAGAACCATGGGCGGAAGTCGTTACGGGAAACGGTAGTCCTGCATGAACGGTAACACCGCGCTCAAATCCCATCAGCTTCATGGCAATCTGCCCCTGATCATGATACATGGTAACGATGGCATCGTATTTACCGGCACGCCCCATTAAGAAAATGGTGTCTGGAGGAAATGGCCCCGCCGCGTTTATTCCTTCATCCACCGCCTTCTTTATCGCCGGCTCGATAATATCAATTTCTTCTGTACCAAACATGCCGCCATCACCAGCATGCGGGTTCAAACCAGCAACCGCAATTCGAGGATTTTCCAGGCCGCTGGTCCGCAGTGCGCCATCAAGCAATCGGGTTGCCTCCAGGATTGATTCTTGGCTCAGCAATTCACTGACCTGACGATGGGATACATGAGAGGTCGCCCTCGAGGTCCAAAGGTTACCCAGGGTATTCAGAAGTCCGAAGTCTCCTCTGTGATCCAGTTGGTCGATGAAAAAACCGGATTCGTCTTCGTGTATGAGTCCGGCCAGGTGCATAGCCTCTTTATTCAGGGGAGCGAAACACATGCCATGTGCCAAACCTTGCTGACATAGACTCAGACCGGTTTCCAGACAGTCAAGTTGATACTGCCCCGACTGTTTTGATACCTTGCCCCGCTGGCTGGTCTCAGATGAAAAAAATGGGCGCGAAAGCAGAACGATCCCCTCTGCATCATCATCGGCAATATCGTCCACCACTCGATAATTTACTGAAACTCCGGCAATCTTTACTCCTTCATCAAATACCTGCTGGTCCGCGATTGCGATGATGTCGGCTAGTCTGGTCGTTTCAGCATCGGCCAATAGTTTGGCTGCGAGTTCCGGACCTATGCCGCAGGGATCTCCAAGAACGAGGGTAAGGCGTGGTTTGTTATTGTTAGACATGGCTCTTTATCCATAAAACAGATTTACCAGGGTCAATGAAACTGGCGGAAAATAGGTCACGAGCAAAAGCACAAAAATAAGTACAAAGATAAATGGAATATTTACTTTGGTTGTCTCCCAAATATCCGTTTTTGCAATCGAGCAGGAAGTAACCAGAACGCTGGCTACCGGCGGTGTTTGCTGACCAATGGCAATATTCAAGGTCATTATCAGGCCAAACTGAATGGGGTTAACCCCGATTTGATGGACCAACGGCATGACAATCGGAACAATCAGGATGATCGCTGCGGCCCCGTGCAGAAACATACCCACCACAAAGAGCATCACATTGAGCATGGCCAGAACCAAATATTTGTTGCTGGTCAAACCGATCATCCAGCGGGCAAAAGTCTGGGGAACCTGCATCTCGGTCAGATAGAGGCCAAGGACGGCTGAAGTGGCCACCAGAAGCATGACCACGGCGGTCTGAGTTACACCCTCCACCATTGCTTTTCTCAGATGTGTCCAATTGATCTCCCGGTAGATAAAACCACCGATAATCAAGGCCGCGACCACAGCCAGACCGGCACCTTCGGTTGCCGTTACAATACCCCCGAAAATACCGCCCAGGATTATTACCGGCAGGGTCAGAGCCCAGCCAGCCTCTTTGAAGGCAACCCAGAGTTTGCCCAGGGAAAATGCTTCTTCACGAGGCAGGTTGAATTTAATTGCGTACCAATAACAGAGGGCCATCATCGAAAAACCACCGAGGACACCCGGGATTATGCCCGCCACAAATAACTGAACAATAGAGGTATCCGAAAGGGCACCGTAAATGATCATCGCAATTGACGGTGGAATGATAATGGCAATTGAAGCCGAAGACGAAGTTACCGCTGCAGATAGTTCCGGAGTGTAATTTCTATTTTTCATGGCCGGAATCAGCACTGACCCAATGGCCGCCACATCAGCAACTGCAGAGCCGGATATCTCGGCAAAGAACATCGATACGCCGACATTGACCATTGCCAGTCCTCCGCGAACAAAACCTATCAAAGCCGAAGTCAGGTTTATGAGCCGTCTGGAGATACTGGTGGTATTCATCAAGGCCCCCGCCAGAATGAAGAGCGGGATAGCCAGGAGGGGAAAATTCGTGGCACCATCGAACATCGTCAGGGCGGCATTGTAGATGCTGTCGATCCCCTTGGAAAGGACCATGCCAGTCAGTGCCACAAATCCCAGGGCGACTGCAATTGGCACATTGATCAGTACCAGAAAGAATAAGCCGATAATCAGTAGTAAGGTTATCATGACTTACTTGCCTCCTCTATCGCCTGGTCGATCATTTCTTTTTCGTAGTCAACCCCAGCCATTGATTTTCTCCAGGCGTCTGGAATGCTCAGCACTTCAGCAAGTATTATTAGTGCCGCTCCAACCGGAATTACCGACTGGGTAAAACTTAAAGGAACAAAGCTGAGACTCACCAGAGTCTCGTCGCCAAAAATTTCCAGCAAATACCAGCCCGCATAGCCGATGACCGCAAAGAAACTGATTACCACCAGCTCTGCGGTGATAAACGCCACTGCCCTGAGATTTTTCGGGAGGCTCAAAAAAAGACCGGGGAATCCGAGGTGTCCTCGATGAATTACCGCCAAGGCCGATCCATAATAGGTAAGCCAGGCAAGATTGACCGAAGCTACTTCGTCATACCAGACCAGTGAATTTCCAAGGAACCTGAATATCACTGCCATGACAACAATTACCGCCATACTTACCAACAGAGTAATTGAAATAAACTCCAAAACTCTTGCCAGCCAGCGCTTGATTACATCTATCATAGTGATCTTTGCCGAGCGGATCGGGCTGCCCAATGTTGACGTACCTGTCGGCCAGCTTATCCAGCCGGCCGACAGGTACATGTGGTCAGGAAAAACAGATAGTGGTGACTATTCGGCTAACTGCAGGGCCATATCTATCATCTCTTTACCGGTTGGAATTTCCGTGGCAAATTCTTCATAGATCGGCTTGCTTGCTTCTACAAACGCAGCACGGTCGGCAATGTTAACATCCATGCTTTCACCAAGTTTCTCACGCAGAGAGATGTCATCCATCGCCCCGGTGGCATACATCCAGCCCTGCACGTCTACGGCAGTTTGTTCAAGAATCTGGCGGACATCTTCAGGAAGTTTGGCCCATTGCGTGGCGCCGGCGGTCAGATAAGAGGGGGTATATACATGTCCGGTAACGGAGACATATTTCTGTACTTCATTCAATTTTGCCCCATATATGTTGGTATAGGGGTTCTCCTGACCATCTATGACGCCGGTCTGCAGAGCCACGAAAACCTCTGAAAATGACATCGGAGTTGGATTTGCCCCCCAGGCCGTAAACATCTTGACCCGCCAGGTGGATTTTGGCGTTCTGATTTTCACGCCTTCCAGATCGGCAGGGGTATTGATCGGCTTCACATTGTTGGTGATGTGACGGATACCATTTTCCCAAAAGCCAATAACCTTGTAGCCTTTTTCTTCAATGGCCGGGGCAATCATGGGCCAGAAAATCTTATGCTCAATTCTATTGAGATGAGCTCTATCTTTCACCAAAAATGGCATGTCGAAAAGTCCAGCCTCACCGGCAATTGAAGACATAATTGAAGATGGCATGGCCAGGTGGACCGTGCCCAGCTTGAGCTTCTGCATCAGGTCTTTGTCTTTGCCTAACTGGGAAGAACCGTAAAATGTAACCTGTGCCTTGTCGCCAAGTAGCTCGTTGGCTCGGCGAGTGAACTCCTCTGCCGTCAGATGCTGCAGTGAACCTGGTTTGGCACTGATGGCAAAAACAATTTCCTGGGCTGAAGCGGATTGAGCCAGCCCGCCAAGGGCAAGTATACCAGCGCAGGCACCTAACAAGTATTTTCTCATAATAGTTTTCATCATTTCCTCCTCGATTAGTAATGATCACCCGTTTTATGATCCTGGCAAGCGTTTGTGGTCGCCCGGCAACGGATAATGGGTTTGTGGCATATCGCCAGCTTCGGCCAATATGGCATACTGTATACCAGAAGTCAATAAGGGTTTTGGGGTTTTATATATAAATTTAAAATATATATAAATATCAAATATATATAAAAAAATACTCTTGGCCCATGAGTGTCGTTATTGCTATTTTGTATACAATAAAATATATAATAATATTAAATATATGTACTGTTTATTTTGTGAATGATAGGAAGAAAAAAGGTGGGCTTAGCTTGTCGCTTTGCTACTGGTTTCGTGGCGGTGATGGTTGGCGATGATTGGAGATACTACTGAGGGAGGCACGTACTTTTACCCAGATAGGAAGAAGAAACGGACTGTCAGCAATCGGGGTGTCAGCTCGTGCAGAACTGGTGAGGTAAATTAAAACTCGTCGTTAACTTGTGAGCCTATTCCACTTTTCGGCGACCTTGGATTCAGTCCAACCTTTAACGGTGCGATCGAATTCGCTGAAGTGAGCAGTCTGCAGATGCGCTTCAAAAGCCTCAGAATCGACATAGACCTCATATAAAAAGAAACTCCCGCTATCGGAAGGATCCTGACACACGTCAAATTGCAGACACCCGTCTTCTTTGTTCAAAGAGTTTTGAGCTTGCCGCTTCATCACTTTTGTGAATTCATCTACATTATCAGGTTTAATCGTGAATTTTACCGTTACGATATACATATTCCACCCAAAGTTTGTGTTTCTCTCCCACCCGGATTGGATAAGGGCTCTGGCTCTTTAGAATCTAAACCCTATTCCCGGCGCCGGTCTACTGATCTGCAGATCTTCCATAAAACGGTCACCTCCACACATAGCCTTTGCACTCACAAGCCCAATGGATTGCAAGAGTTCGACTACGTGTGTGGTGATTTTTTTTCTGATGCAGATGTCGACATGGGGATCTATTGAGCATTTTTCGGATTAAGCGTTAGCGCATATGGATTGCTAAAAGATAATTGTAATTGATCCAGTGGCAAGGCTGGCGGAATGAAGTTGTCGGGATGTTGAGACTATTCCTGTTGACCCAAAATTGCACGTTTGCTGAAAGCCCCTAACTTTATCAAAACCACCGATCTTGATTTCTTTGATAATGGTTCAGATCAAATCTAAAGCAGAATGTCTAAGCCTCAAATATTCTTTATTTTATCAGCCTTATCATGGTTGAGATTAATTAAATTCCAATGATCCGTCTATACTGAATCCGACCGTTTTCGAGTCACCTATAATTTCTAGTTTTGAGGTTTGTTCAACAAAATCCCGGTAGTTTTCAGAAAGCCAGATCGTTTCAAGCTCTTTGGTATTTTTAATACGTGCAATTAAGGGCGCTTTCATGCTGTCATGACGCAAGGTGGCCAGCGCCGCCCAGACAGCTTGCTGATCATTTTCAGTGACAATCGGAATTTTTGCCGACTGCATGACATGAGCCGTTATTGCATTTGTGTATGTACTGGTGAGATCTATCTTTTCCGCACAGATTCGAGTGGTGAAATCTGCCAGTCCAATACCCAGCGCATTGCCTTTCGTTGCCGGTGTCAGGTTCCGCACGATAATGCGTTGGATTGGCGGTGCATCAAAACCAGGAAGCCCCCAGGAGGAACGACCGATTACATTTGAGTCAAGCCCTGCGCCGCTTATATTTTTGCCTATTTCGTCAACTATGAGGAGGTCAACCTGATCGATTAGTAGGCGCCCCATGATCCGCTTAGCTTCTTTGAGCAGTTCCTTCTCGCGCATCATTATTTGCGCTGCCGGAATCACTTCGACTCTAGCAAGATCATTGAATGCATTTTCGATTAAGCCTATCCCACAAAGAATGGAGGACTTGGAGAGTGCAAAATCGGCGGCAGCCGGCAGGATTTCATGAAAGTGATCAAATCCGAAATTGTGCGCCTCTATGGCACCCTGGTGTTTACCAAGACCGATCACCATCATTTTCGCTACACCGCTCTCATAATCTCCTTTAAATGTTGTGTGGGGTTTAATCCGGTTACAGACAACAATGCCATCAGCCTCGTGAGCCAGTTTATCACAGAAGACACTCAGATCATGCCTGGTAACCCCGAGTGGAACAACATCCATGCTGGAACGGATTGGAGTGCCAATCGCTGCTTCACTGATGCCTAGGTTTTCTAATACGCTCAGCTGTCCTTCCGCGGTAGCCCCTCCATGGCTTCCCATTGCAGGAACAATAAAAGGCTTGGCCCCCTGGGCCTTGAGCTCCATTACGACGGCCTGGAGCACCTTGACATAACCTTTTATGCCTCTGCTTCCGGCGGTAATCGCAATGCTCTTGCCTTCCAGACTTTTTCTTCCAAGGTGTGAGAAACCAGCGTGAATAGTGGTGGCAATATCAACTTTCTCGCCGCGAGGAAAAGACTGTCTGACCAGTAGCATCCTGGGTAGATGCAGCGAATTACTTATGGGCAGTGTTGGCTCAATTCGAGAAAAATCCAGTGGCATACTTTTTCTCCCATCACTATCGATGCAGTGAATAGAGTGGCGAAGAAGTCAATTGTTACGTGAGGAAACGCGTCTTTGATCACCCAGCCGTAATATTTCCGTCAGGGAGAGATCCACTGAGGACTTATGCTGCGCCGGGCCAGAAAAGACAACCGATTAGTAAAAAAAAACAAAATGCAATTCCGGCATATTTGGGTTGGGTTCCAGTTAGAAGACATGGCCGACTGGTGCCGCCCCAGTCAGCCGCTGCACCTAGTTTTGATTAGAACGATTTTAGACGCGCCCGGTCAAGTTCTTCTGCAACAAAGGGCGCCATATGCAATTCTCCCCGATTGCTGAGATGGTCGACATCTCGGTAGAGATTTAAACCGCCGATAACCGGTTCTTCGAAATGAGGAAACGGATCAAAGTAGAACACCTGGTTATCCCTCGCAAAGCCCTGAATGAATGAGCGACTCTGGTGCTGCCAGGTTTCTATGAAGTCATGGTCGTAAGAACAGACCCGCTGCCAGTCCTGCTGATTCATGAGACGCGGCCGCCAGTCGCACTCTTTGACCTGCCTGAAGAGCGGCACTTGTCCCGCCAACACAACTCCTTTGCCGTTTTCCTTTAGAGTCAGCACCGTTTCCTGGAGCCGCTCCTGGAAATATTCGCTATGCTGAAGGATAGGTTCGCCATACGGGTCAAGAAACCTGATGACGCTGTTCTCACCTTCATAGCTGATACCATCGAGGAACAGATCGAATCGTTGGGCCATCACCACCACTTCAACATTGGGATTGGCGATGATGCCTCTTGCAAACGTAGACAAGGCTTTTTCACATTGGCCCGCATGCTCTTCTGCAATGAAGCTTTTGATCCGCACATCGCCTACCAGAATCGGGCAGCCCGGAACCCCCAGAAATTTGAGTTCATAATTGTTCTGTCTGGCCCACTCAGCGACCGCAGGAAAATAATGGCCGGAATGGCTGTCGCCGACCAGGGCGATCGCCGGTCGCGACGATTTCGGTTCGTCAGAACAGTTAAATACCATCATACCTTTTTCCGGCCGCCGGGGGCAGTCGAGGGAGTACCTCTGGGAGTCGTCCTCAACTTTTGTGTAGCGAGAAATACGCCACTCGGAGGTATCTTCTTCCTCGAGCAGACGAAATGAGACGGCGAAGACAATAATGACCGTTAAAGCCGAACAGAGAACCCAGCGATCGGGCAGTGTTGTTTTTCGCGCGGGTTGTTCCACATAGCGATAGCTTAGGATAGAGAGGACAAAGGCAACGGTGATGATGATCAGACAGGAAGTGAAGCTGAGCGAGTCCTCTCCGCTATATACTTTCCAGAATATGAGCAGAGGCCAGTGATAGAGATAGAGCGAGTAAGAAATCCTGCCGACCGCGGCTGGCAACCGGCTGGCAAGCAGGCGATTGACGATTGATTGAGCGGGGCTGGAAAAGATGATCATCCCGGTCCCGAAACATGCCAGGAGTGTCCCGTAGCGCAGAAATGAATTGCCGAAGAACTCCTGCCTGACCGCCAGGAAACTGGTGACAAGAAGCACCAGCCCCCCGATACCGATCACCGTATGTGCTGCACTGCTTTCTGGCTGACGGATGAGCCCCAAACATAAAAAACCGCCGATACTGAACTCGAATGCTCTGGTAAAGAACATATAGAAGGACAGGTTGGCGTTGGTTCCTGCGAGATATTGACAGAGCAGATAGGAGGCAAGGAACAGCAGTACGAGAACGCCGCCCATGATCCTCTTCATCATCCCGGCAGAATGTCCTTCATGGGCCATCGTGGCACCAGCCGCGAACCAGGATCGGGACAAACGAAACACCAGGTAGATCAGCAGCGGCCAGACCAGGTAGAACTGCTCCTCAACCCCCAGTGACCAGGTGTGCAGCAGCGGCTGCCCGGAGAATCCCTCCTCGAAATACCCCACTTTCTGGGCGAAGAGGAAATTAGACAATTGACCTGAGGCATAGCGGGCTGACTGCATGTATCTAACGTACGTTTCCGGGGTCAGCAGAAACGTCGCGAAGACTGAAGCCAGCGCAAGCAATACGAACAAGGCAGGGAAAATGCGTTTTACCCGCCGACCATAGAAGTTGCTCAGAGAGAAGGTACCGAGGTGATTCTCACGAACGATAATGCCGGTGATCAGGTAGCCGGAGATCACGAAAAAGACATCGACCCCCAGAAATCCCCCTGGCAGCAGGCTGGGCTGTAGATGAAACAGGAACACGGAGAGCACTGCAACTGCTCTCAACCCATCTACATCGGGGCGGTATTGTGATCGTTGTGAAATGGGATAGATCAAAAGCTCGTGACCGGTTGTGTTCTAGGATCGCACCGCGTGGTGAAGCAACGCACCAGAAAAAAGAAAACTTATTTCTGACGGTGATTTAAATCGTGAAGCTGTGGAAGTTAACAGAGGATGAGACGCGGGGCAAGCGCTTTGCATGGATGACAGCTGTCACATGGGGATCAGGTGTAAATGATCCGGGCAAGGTGAGGACATAATTCAGTGAATTTCACATTTCGGTAAGATATGCCAGAGCGTTGGGGATATTGTCGGCAATAAGGTCGAAGCCCTGCCCGTCGGGATGGCCCTCGTCGAGATGCAAAGATCCCATGTTGTCGAGGAGATCGTCATAAACCTCTACATAGGTGCACTTGTCGTACTGACGAAACAAGATCTGCCAGCATCCAGATCTGCCAGCATCTCATTGTGGCGCTGTATGGCAGGATTTCGGTACGTCTCCTGGTGGGGAATCGTCTGGGGCAGGATCACTTGTCGGTCGTCGCACCTGTCGATCATGCCCAGGAAGTTGGCCCGATACACGTGCTCGGGGACCACAGCACCGCTGCCTGGCTCAGAAGGTTTTAGCCTGAAATATCCAGGTTAGTAAATAATCGAGCCGCTCTTGATATCCTCTTTGCGTTTGAGATATTCCTCCTTGGTAATATTGCCCGCTTTAAAATCCTCTTCCAGGCGATCCATCTGTTTTTTATTCTGATATTCATAGGCCGCACCGACCCCGGCCGCACCGACCGCGGCGCCGCCTATCATTTCCTTGCTGCAGCCCTGCATGGTGGTGACCAGAAAAATGACGGAAACCAAGAAAACCAAGTGTCTGACGAACATGATGCCCTCCTCTGTACTTGTGACAGTAATTGTGCTACCTACCCAAAGCCCTGCACGAGCCTGAATCCATGTTGGCGGATTGCAGCCCGTGATTTTTTCATTTGATCCCACCGTCCGACCTGTTTCATCATCTGATGGGTTAGGAGAAATTATAGCTTCACATCCAAGCCGATGTCAAAGTTCATTTGTAAATCCCAAGAATCTGGTTGCCAGCCAGTCTGATCAATCGTTCACCTAAAAATTAACGAATCCAGAGAAACTGGTTTTTCACATCCGGGTCAATCATGCTTAATGTTATCTCCTACAGAGAGGGGAACACGAGACCGGCATGCGAGAAGGCGACCTTGTCATAGCTGACGACCCCGAAAGCGGGTCGGGTGTCCTGTCCAGAATCTACGGCATTATTCTCGAGATAACGGGTGGAGATAGTGTTCTGATACAACTATCAGATGGATCGGTGATAAGGCGTAAGCGCAATTCAGTCGCCGTATATATCCAGCCCCCATCGAACTGGCAGGATTTGTTCAAGCAGCAGGAAGTTCCTTTCGAGAGTCCCAAACAGGCGCTGTTCACTACCACTTTGAAAAATCGTTCTTCACCTTGACCACTGAGTTCTCACAACGTCTGGACGAGCTCCTCACAACGCTATCGTGGACTAAAGAAGAGCTCGCCAACAAATACGGCATCAGCCGCGGCGCAGTCCGCCGATACCCGGTGCTTCTGGATGTGCGTTTCCTATTATTCTGACTCCTCGACGAAGGAAATCGAAGCTTTACTTGAGTGTTCTCCCCCCAGGCTGCGCTAGGGTAGGTACTCACCCCTGCTTGAACTTCTGGGCAATGGGCTCGAAATCGTAGGTCGGGTAGACTTCGTATCGAAAAGCCCCCCAGGCCTTCTGCTCGATATAGCGGTTCAAAGTGCGAAGGGCGGAGGGCTCTACACGCAGTTGTATGATGAACCCGTAGGACATGGCTACCACCCATGACACGAGCTCCGAACCTTCTGGTGGAAAATCGCGGTAGAACCCGGTTTCTTTAAGGTATGCCATGATTTGATCCAGATTCTTAGACTGGTCGTGACGTAAGATTACGGTTACCAAAAGTGTACTCTCAGATTCCATGGCGATCTCCTCTCTGGAATTTGTCCTGACTTATGGATGGTCCTGCAATTCTCGTTAACTCGTACACAAGGCTTTAGTCCTCGCCATCTGCAAGCTCGTAAGACACATTAATCTGATTATTGTGCCCATCTTCATGGATTGTATTGTAATGCGAAACTGGTTTGTGTGTATTTTTAGGTTTAAATATATCGACATTGAAAAGCTTTAGTTGACCCTGAAATGTTATCAAAAAATATTTTATAAGTGTTTATAGTTATTAATGAATAACAAATTTTTACTAAGGTAAAGATCTTAATATTCAGTTCATGTCGAGCCATATCAAGGTTTGTAGATTTCATTGAATAGATCTGCAAACCATGGAGGTTTTTCTAAAATAACATAGATTAAAATAAGAGCGGTGAAAGGTATTGGTATAACCATATCTAAAAGGGCAAGTGCTGATATATACATCAAGGTTTTTGTCTTCGTTTTCATGATAGAAATATTTGCTAAAATTTCGATTTGTGATCTGCTGCTAGCGTAAAGAAACACTGGTAAAAAATACCATCACTGGACTTACCGCTACAACAAGTATACATGGCTTTCATTAGATTTCCTCTGCCGATTTCAACTTCCACCAGGTCGGCAGATGATTTTATTTCAAGCTGCAGATAAGTAAAAAGCACTTACCTCTATGGTAACTTGCCTTCACTTTAATTGATAACCGGAAATCTATGATTGTTGGCAATACCACTTATTCATGTAACAATAGTGGAAAAGTTAAAATATTTATGAATTTCGATGAACTGTAAATTTGTACTGACATGTAAAGAACATCAGCTGAGGAAATAATCGCTATGACCATTTTGGGTGTCGATGATTACCGCTACGAAGAGCTCCTTGATTGGCCGCAACTTCCAGATGGTATGGACTTGGGTGAAGTGGTTGATGTTGCGGTCGACAAGCAGGATAACGTTTATATTTTTTGTCGTGGAGATCACCCCATCATGATTTTCAGGCAGGATGGCACGTTTCTTCGTGACTGGGGAGAAGGATTGTTCACCAGACCACACGGCATCACTATCGATAAGGACGGGGTTATTTTTTGTGTCGATGACAATGGTCATTGGATTGGGTGCTTCACAGCGGAAGGCACACTGCTGGGTCAAATTGGCAGGCGCAATCACGGAGCTGTCCCCCATAGCGGTGCCCCATTCAATCGACCTACCAAAGTTGCACTGGCCCCTCATGGAGGGGATCTCTACATCGCCGACGGGTATGGTAACGCTCGCGTTCACAAATTCTCCCCAGGAGGAAAGCTTCTCTGCTCTTGGGGGGAGTATGGCAGCGATCCCGGCCAATTTAATCTTCCCCATAGTGTGTGTACCGACAGCGAAGGCAAAGTGTATGTAGCTGACCGTGAAAATCATCGCATTCAGATCTTTGACGATACCGGCGCTTATCTCGACCAATGGAATAATATGCACCGGCCATGCGGTCTCAATATAACTGATGGTTTGATCTATATCGGGCAGCTGTTTACTCAACTAAAGCTGAACGCGGATTACCCCAATATTGGCGCATGTGTCAGTATCCATGACCTGACGGGTAAACGATTAGTCAAGTTGGGTGGTCTCAGGTATGGAGAAGGTCCTGGCCAATTTATTGCACCCCACGGAATCGCAGTAGATTCGCGTGGGGACATCTATATCGGAGAAGTTTCGCAGACAGCCTATGGGAGTGTGCAGAATCCACCGCGAAAAGTAAAAACTTTTCGGAAGCTGGTGAAGATTTGATCGATATTTATCTCAGATCAATTATCGGGCACTTGCTGCTCCCCCAATGTTACCCTCGTTAATGGATTCTTCGACAGGAGGTTGATAAAACCCTGAACCAATAGCCACACATATTCAGAAAACACAAGCAATGAGTCCATGCATTGACTTCCTGTGATATTGGAAGCAATCATCAGTACATGATTTTAGATTTATCGGGGCCCTGTAGAGATTCCGCATTCTTGCTGCTAGAAGTTCAGGCGCAGTTGAGTGGACGTTAAGATCCCGTTCCCCCTTGCCATAGCGAGATACCGAAATATTATTTACTACACCTTTCTGTGGCCCCATTCGTCGTTCGGCAAAAGTATGAATAC
>JABDQA010000048.1 GCA_013042475.1 Desulfofustis sp. | reverse complement strand
TGGGCCTCTGCTGGAGGGGAGTGCAAGGCTGCAACGGTTCAACCCGCTTTCGCCCGAAACCAAAGAAGACTCGATGAAGAATTATATACATCTGTTGAGAAAATTGGAGCGTTGGCCCGATATTTTGTAAAGGATCATCCGAACCTGGTTGTCTGGCCGGAAACCGCGGTTGGAAAAATTGGCATTGATAAAATGGTCCTCGCTGCGATCAGATATATATCTGATGCTGTTGACGCGCCTATCATCACCGGTAGTTCGGAAGTATTGAAATTTGCTGAACGCAGTGAATTGGAAAAGAGTGTTCAGTTCAACAACCTCCTTTATAACAGTGCGTATTTAATCGATTCATCAGGCTTGCGGCAATCACCCTATCGTAAGAAAAGACTAGTGCCCTTCAGCGAATACATTCCTGAAGTGCCTTTTTTCAAATGACCCAATTGGTTGATAACCGATTCTTATAACATCACACCAAGTGAATCATTTGTGCACTTCCCCGTTGGCGATTATCTGGTAAGCCCAATCATCTGCTGGGAGAACTTGTTTGCAGAAAACATTATGGCACTGGAAGAGAGGGAAGCGACCTGGTTGTGCAACTCACCAATGATAACCGATTCGGTGTAACTGCTGCTCCCTATCAGTATAATATCGCGTCAGTATTCCGGGCAGTTGAAAGCCGAATTCCCATTGTTGTTTCCTCAAACACTGGTCCATCCCCAATAATCGATCAATCGGGAAGAATCATCGCAAGCGTTCCAAACCTTTTTACAGAAGGCGTCGCAACGGCATCACTATCGAATAGATCAAGGACAACTTCTCAGATAGGCAATTTATCGGTGTCGATTTAGACTCAGGAGGAGTATCAACCGATCTATTCACAGATAAATTGAGATTGGCCTTGGCAAATTTACCATGGGCTCTTCCTTTTCGGTCTTGCCTAAATACGATAATCCTGGATCGATTTCGCGGGCATAGACCACTATTAATCACTATTTTCAGGTTGCTCGAAGGCTTCCATCAGGGTAGCAACATCGTAAGGGCCTATGTTACCGTCGGAAATTCGTGAGGCAAATGTCTTACCAAGCTTAAAAGCCTCCCGCTGCTGCGTCTCGGTCAACTCCCTGAGAAAAAAAGCCCTGTGCCATTCTTCGTCCTTTAGCTCCTTGGGAAAATAGGCTGCTGCATATTGATCGATGACGAATTCACCATTGATCAACATGGGCACATTCTCTTTGAGCCATTGTGTGCCTAAATCGCAATACTGCCTCATTTCTTCAGGAACCCAACCGGCCGTAACAATGCTGGCGGCCGCCCTGGGCTTATCTGTCAAGCGAGGTTCCGGACAGCCTTTGAGCCCAAAGATTTCACCGGTCGGCCGAGCTAAACGAAAACAGGCTCGCTCCATAAAAACGTGCATCAGCCCGGTGACGTAGCCCATATGCACCGGTGAGCCAAATAGTACCCCGTCTGCTTTTTTTATCCTTTTCAGTATTGCGGTCATATCATCGTCGTGGGTGCATGGCGCTATTTCGGATGCCACATCGCCATAGCATTTCAGACAGTTCGTGCAGTAGCGGATATCAAAATCTTTTAGAAGCAGATGTTCCGTCTGCGCGCCAATTGTGGCAGCCCCCTCCAGGGCCTTATTAATCAAGGTTGTAGTCGTACCATTTTTGCGATAGGTACCGTTTAAAGCCAAAATTTTCATAGGTCCCTCCAATAAATTAACCAACTGAAAACGGTTACTCGTTCCTCGGCAAAATCATGCTTTGCATTAGGAGGATCGCATATAATCGATGCCGTCGGTAAAGATCTTCTAGCTCAAATATTTAATCAAACGGTAGCGCTCAGCGAGTTCAAGGCGCTGAGCGCTGGGTAAAGAGGTAATGTACTTTTTAAAGCCCGGACACCAGCCTGCATGCCAACGCCAGATAAGCCCCAGTAAGCTATTGGGATTTTTGTCATAGATGGCTCGAAAATTACAGTTTTCACAATTGTGTTTGTCAGCCATTGTTTTATCTCCCTTGTTGAATATTCAATAGAAACTGACGTTAAGTTTTGGAAGATCAGACTTTTTTACTTCTGGTAATTGCTCAGATAGAACGATTCCATCATGTGTCGTGGCCGTAAGTAAGCTAAACAGGCGCTCTAGATTATTTATTACCCGACCAGCAATATTCTCGCCTGGCAACACCCGACCGTTTATGAGATTGAATACTTCCCCGTCTAAATAACCAAGCATTATATCAACCAGGTCTCTAAGCGCCTCCCCGTCTATTTGGCTATCTGAAAGAGCCTTTAAGGTCTGGTTGATCCACGCTTTCATTGTCAAGACATTTTCGATTATGTCCTGGGGGATTTGCTCTGGTCTAATAGGATCGGAACTGATAAAGCGATGCAGGCCAGGATTGTCAATAGACCACTCGACCATATTACGCATCAGCCGCCGGAAATTTGAAGAGGGAGATTCAGAATCATAAAGACCACTTGTCATGGCATCCCCGTATTGTTGCAGAACTCTGCGGAGTGCATGCCATAGTAAATCCTCTCTACTCTCGAAATAGTTATAGGTGTTCGTATGAGCACAGCCGATGCGCCGTGAAATTTCTCTCAGGTTGACCTGGGAAGAGCCCCCTTGCTCTGCAACCAACTCCAAAGTGGTCTCAATATAGCGTTCAGCGGTAGGGCCTTTTCTCTTTCTTTTGACCATATCTCCTCCAATGTCATCCTTAATTACTTACGGTAATTACCACTGGTAATCAGAATGGTCAAGAAAATATTGGTTCTCTTCAAGTCTTCTATAGAAGTAGATTATCAGCAGTACTAAAAAGAAAACCTGCCGATATCCGAGTTTAACAACCAAGTAATATCAGCAGGTTATATGAGAATAGGTTTTCCGAAGAAAGCCTAACGATCAATTGGTGGCGATGCAGGGACTTGAACCCCGGACGCTGCGGATATGAGCCGCATGCTCTAACCAGCTGAGCTACATCGCCAGATCGTGAAGGACACAATAGATACCTTATTCATCTATCAGTGTCAACAGAAAATCTAGCACCGGTGCCGGTTCCAGGGGATGACCGGCCAATTTCCTTCTGTTGAGAATCAATAAAAAAAAGGGCCCATCACTGGGCCCTTTTCGAAGTTAAAGCTAACCAACCGATGGTCAGTCAGGCCGGCTTACATCATGCCGCCCATACCGCCCATGCCACCCATGCCGCCTCCTGGAGGCATACCGCCCATGGCGCCGGCATCCTTGTCCTCAGGCAAGTCGGCTATCACGGCTTCGGTGGTGAGCAGCATAGCAGCAACAGAAGCTGCATTCTGCAGTGCGGTGCGGGTCACTTTGGCGGGATCAATGACGCCTGCTTGAATCAGGTCTTCGTACTCTTCAGAAGCAGCATTCAGACCGTTTGCTCCCTTGAGCTTCTTGACATGCTCGACGACTACCGAACCTTCCAGACCGGCGTTTTCTGCAATCTGACGAATCGGCTCCTCGAGCGCACGCAGCAGGATGTTTTTGCCCAGCGATTGCTCGGGATCCAGCTCAAGACTATGCAGAGCATCGAGACAGCGAATGTAAGCAACGCCGCCGCCGGGAACCACGCCTTCCTCTACCGCTGCGCGGGTGGCGTTCAGGGCATCCTCAACACGAGCCTTTTTCTCTTTCATTTCGATCTCGGTGGCAGCACCGACATTGATTACTGCAACGCCGCCAATCAGTTTGGCCAGACGTTCCTGCAGTTTCTCACGATCGTAGTCCGAAGTAGTGTCCTCGATCTGGGTACGGATCTGCTTGACACGGGCGGCGATCTTCTCTTTCTCGCCGGAGCCGTCGATGATGGTGGTGTTGTCTTTGTCAACCACGATGCGCTTGGCGGTGCCAAGATCGTTGATGGTGATGTTCTCGAGCTTGATGCCGAGATCTTCTGTGACAACCTGACCGCCGGTCAGAATGGCGATGTCTTCGAGCATTGCCTTTCTACGGTCACCAAAGCCGGGAGCTTTAACCGCAGCGACGTTCAGGGTGCCGCGCAGCTTGTTGACAACCAGAGTTGCCAGCGCTTCTCCGTCCACATCTTCAGAGATGATGAACAGGCCTTTGCCCATCTTGGCGACAGATTCGAGTACCGGCAGCAGGTCCTTCATATTGGAAACTTTCTTCTCGACCAGCAGCAGGTAGGGATCGTCCATGGCTACTTCCATGCGATCCGGATCGGTAACGAAATAAGGCGACAGGTAGCCACGATCGAACTGCATACCCTCAACCACGTCCAGGGTGGTCTCCATGGATTTGGCTTCCTCGACAGTGATAACGCCTTCTTTGCCGACCTTATCCATGGCCTCGGCGATGATGTTACCGATGGTTTCGTCGCTGTTGGCGGAAATGGTTCCAACCTGGGCAATCTCTTTCTGCTCTTTAGTCGGGGTGGAAATTCCCCGCAGAGCATCGACAACAACCTCAACTGATTTGTCGATACCGCGCTTGAGCTCCATCGGATTGTTGCCTGCAGCGACCAGTTTGGCGCCTTCGACATAGATGGATTGTGCCAGAACAGTGGCGGTGGTTGTACCGTCACCGGCCACGTCGGAGGTCTTGGAAGCAACTTCCTTGACCATCTGAGCGCCCATGTTTTCGAATTTGTCCTGAAGTTCGATCTCTTTGGCGACGGTTACACCGTCTTTGGTGATAGTTGGCGCACCAAAAGATTTCTCAATCAGGACGTTGCGGCCTTTCGGACCGAGGGTAACTTTGACGGCGTCTGCCAGGGTGTTAACTCCAGTGAGGATCTTTTCACGACCCTTGACACCGAATTTGATATCTTTTCCAGCCATTGGGATTTCTCCTTTTATCAGTTAATGCAAATTAGGGTTGAAACGAATCGGAATAGACGAGCCTCATTCGACAATGCCAAGCACATCGTCTTCACGCATGATCAGGTAGTCTTCTCCGTCTAGCTTCACATCTGTGCCGCCATATTTGGAAAAAAGGATTACATCACCTGCTTTGACCTGCAGTTCAACACGCTCACCTGCATCGTTTACTTTACCGGGACCAACTGCGACGACCTTTCCCTGAGCCGGTTTTTCTTTTGCGCTGTCGGGAATAATGATGCCACCAGCAGTTGTCTCTTCCTCCTCAAGTCTCTGAACAAGAAGACGATCATTCAACGGACGAATATTCATTGTTTCCTCCTCTACCGCTAATTACCAATTAAGAGTTTAAATTTGGCTGCCCCCAAATGGGCACAACCCCTATTTATCTGGCCGCAAATCAGGCCTAATTTTGGACACGACAGAATATAGTCGTGCTTGTTTAAAAATCAAGGGGCGACTGCCTTTTTTTTGCAGTCGCCCTGAAGGAAACCCTATGTGATTGTTTTAAGGTTTAAATATGCAGTTTAATCTGGTAAAAATCGGCCATCAACCGACTTTCACACGCCAGCTCAACGGATCCTCTCTATGACCATATTGAATGGCCTGTAATTCCTCATATAAACGAATAGAGAGCGGCCCCGTTTTACCATCGTTGATGGGGTAGGATATATCCCCATAAAGGAGTTCCCCAACAGGCGATATGACAGCCGCGGTTCCGGTGGCAAAACTCTCCTGTAAACTGCCATTTTGCGAGGCTTCGATGACTTCATCAATGGCAACCGGCCGCTCTTCTACCTCGATATCCCAACTCTGTGCCAGCGTTATCACCGAATTACGGGTAATGCCGCCCAGGATCGAGCCGGACAGCGGAGGGGTAATTAGCTTGTCATTGATGGAGAAAAAAATATTTGAAGTTCCCACCTCTTCCACGTATTTGCGCTCGCAGGCGTCGAGCCAAAGCACCTGCGTGCAGCCGCGTTCCCTTGCCTGTTCCGAAGCGAGCATCGAGGCGGCGTAATTACCGGCTGTTTTAACATCGCCGACCCCGCCCTTGACCGCCCGCACATAATCGGTGCAGACGCATATCTTGGTCGGCGCAAAGCCTTCTGCGTAATAGGCGCCAACGGGACTCATGATGATGTAGAATAGGTAATTGTCGGCCGGTTTCAGGCCCAGAAACGGATCAACGCCGATCATGGTCGGGCGCAGATAAAGTGACGCACCCTGGGCCGAAGGCACCCATCGAC
>JABDQA010000044.1 GCA_013042475.1 Desulfofustis sp. | reverse complement strand
GTCTTAATTCACCCATCGAATTTGACAGGCAGGGAGTTTGTAACATCAATCGATTTTGGTGTAACCCGGGCCTGGTAGGCGAGGATCTCAACGCCTTTTTGGCGTACCTCTGCGAGCGTTGCGGCATACTCTGGATCAATTGCGGCGGCGGGCGAAAAGCAATCGCAGTCCAGACGTTGCACCAGGAAAAAAATTACCCCCTTGCATCCGCTTCCCACCAGCCTCTCAAGTTCCTTGAGGTGTTTGGTGCCCCGTTTCGTCACCGCATCGGGAAACAAGGCCACGCCGTTTTCCACCAGTGAGCAATTTTTGATCTCAATATAGGCCTGCGCTCCATTTTTTTCGAGCAGAAGGTCGAGTCGGCTGCCCTCGCTGGTTTTAATCTCCCTTCTCATTGCATCGAAGCTGGGAAATTCTTTTATCTGCCCTTTCTCAATGGCTTCAGCAACGATCTGGTTGGTTCTCGACGTGTTGACTCCTATCCAGGTGTTACCGTTGTGTACCATTTCCAGCGTGTGGGGATATTTCCGTCCAGGATTATCTGAGCGTGAAAAACAGACCGGACTACCTGGTGTAGAGCAACCTCGCATTGACCCTGAGTTTGGACAGTGAACCGTAATTTCTTCACCTTCGGGGAGCTCGATGTCAGCCAGAAAACGCTTATATCTTCTTACCAGCGTACCTTGTTTGAGGGGGGCGTCGAAGTCCATAATTCTCTCTGGAGTTTTACAGGTTCAGGTGCTATTAATAAGGCAAAACTGCGAGGAGCCTAATACTTTCAATACGCATTGTATTCTTAAAAGTTCCTTGCTCCTGGGATCCGCGTGTCGATATTAAATCACTAAGCTGCAAAATAATCAGATCGGAGAATGTCTGCCATGAAATTGGGTATTAATGGACTTGGCCGCATCGGTAAACTGTCTCTCTGGCACCATGTGTCCCGCAAATATTTTCCGGAATTGGTCATCAATATCGGCAGGGATGTTGGTTCAGGGCTCCAAGACCTTGCCGCTGCCATCGAACGCGACTCCAGCTATGGGAGTTTGGGTTCCTATCTCTTCGGTCACCGAGGGGGGCGGGTCATCGAGGAACTGGACGACCAGAAAGGAACCTTTGTGGCCGCAGGTGTGCCGATCAAAATTCTGAGGGACAGCAGAAATCCCAGAGATATCGGTTGGCGGCAGAATGGAGTAGCACTGGTAGTCGATTCAACGGGAGCATTTACCGACCCGACGGCTGATGGAGATAGCGAACCAGGAGCGCTGCGTGGCCATCTGGAGGCGGGGGCGGTTAAGACTATCCTGTCTGCCCCGTTCAAAATCAGGTCCAAAGGGTTGGAGATGCCGGCCGACACAGTAACCACTGTGATGGGTATAAACGATGAGGACTATAATCCGGATCGCCACACCCTGGTTTCGGCCGCATCCTGTACCACCACCTGTCTGTCTTACATGGTCAAACCGCTGATCGAGAGCATTGGCGGACACAACCTGCTCAGCGCCTCTATGGTCACCGTGCACGCCGCCACCGGCAGCCAGCAGGTCCTTGATAGGTTGCCGGGATCCGGGGCCAGCGATCTGAGAAAAAACCGGTCGATCCTCAACAACATCATTTTAACCACCACAGGGGCGGCCAAGGCCCTTGGACTGGTCATTCCGGAGATGAAAAATATCGGTTTCATCGCCGAGTCGGTGCGCATACCTACTTCAACGGGATCGTTGATTATCCTGGTCATCAATATTCAGGATGAGCCGGGCAAACCCACCAAGCGGGATTTTATCAATGGGATTTACCGCGACTATGCAGAATTGAGTCCCTATTTGAGATACAGTGAAAATCAGAATGTCTCCTCGGATATAATAGGCGTCCCCCAAGCTGCAGCCATCATTGAGGGCACCGAAACCCATACCAGAACCGCTTCCATATTTGTGAATCTCGCTAAAACGGATGCCGCTGACCTGCCAGAAGCAGATTCCATCCTCGAGGTACCGGTGACCCAGGCGGTCATCTACGGATGGTATGACAACGAACTGGGCAGCTATACCAATATGCTAGGCGATCTCACGGTAAAAGTTGCAGAAAGCATGGTCTGACCGCATCCTTGTGAAGGCGATGGCCAGCAATGATGTGGAGGCCGTTGTCGATCTTGAAAAGCAGGTTTTTTCCCCATGGAATAAATCACTCATCAAGAGTGAGCTGAAATATGCCAGCTCCATTGCACTCGTTGTAAAAACAGCAGGAGAATTGGCAGGATGGTGCTGCTGCCGCTATGAGAACACAGAAGCGGAGTTGCTGAAAATGACCGTAGCCGAAAAGTGGCGGCGACGTTCTGTCGCCACACGGCTGTTGAATGCCCTCGAAAGTAGGCTGCGGGCCATGAGTGTAGAAAGCCTTTATCTGGAAGTCAGGGCAAAGAATGTTCCTGCCACCACCTTTTATAATCAAGCCGGCTTTACAGTGACTGGAAGGCGCATTAATTATTACAGTCAGCCCAACGACCATGCACTGATATTGCAGAAACTGCTTTATGACCATTAAGCCTTTTAAATAACGATGAAAAATATCAAAGATCTTGCGTTGGAGAACCAGCGGGTGCTGATTCGTGTCGATTTTAATGTGCCGATGGATGAAAAGGGCGCAATCACCGACGACACGCGAATACGTGAAGCACTGCCGACACTCGAATTTATAAAAAATAATAACGGTAGACTGATTATCTGCTCGCACCGGGGTCGTCCTAAAGGCGAGAGGAATCCTGATTTCAGCCTTGCTCCTGTTGCCGCACATTTGGAGAAGCTGCTTGGTTGCGGCGTGCAGATGAGCTCTGATTGCATCGGCCAGGAGGTGGAAGAAGAGGTTAGCCGACTGGCGCCCGGGGAAGTGTTGATGCTGGAAAACCTCCGCTTCCATAAGGAAGAGACTGAAAACGATGCCGCCTTCTCCGAGCAGCTTGCCCGGCTGGCTGATGTCTATGTTAACGATGCGTTTGCTGTTTCCCATCGGGCCCATGCCTCTGTTGCTGGTGCTGCCGAACGGGTTGCATCCCGGGGGGCCGGATTCCTGCTGCAGAAGGAAATGGATTATTTTCAGCGGGCGATGGCTGATCCGATAAGACCGCTGGCTGCCATAGTCGGTGGCGCGAAAGTGTCTTCCAAGCTGGGGGCGCTTGAAAATATGCTGTCTCGGGTCGACAAGATGATCATCGGCGGTGCCATGGCTAACACCTTTTTGAAAGCGCTTGGCTGCTCGGTGGGCGCTTCGCTGGTCGAGGATGAGCTGCTTGGAGCAGCCAGGAGTTTGCTGCAGCAAGCCGAAACACAGGGTGTAAAGCTCTTTCTTCCGGTGGATCTGATAGTCGCAGAAGCGCTTGCCAATGATGCGGTTTCCAAGCAGGTGACCTGCCACGAGATACCGGACGGCTGGATGGCGCTGGACATCGGGCCGGCAACCTCGATCTACTTTCAGGAAGCGCTTGCCGACGTGAGGACCATAGTCTGGAACGGTCCCATGGGAGCCTTTGAGATGGACAGCTTTGCCCGGGGGACCATGGCACTTTGTCATTCGGTAGCAGCCAGCCATGCACTTTCCATAACCGGCGGAGGCGATTCCAATGCCGCGGTGAAAAAGGCGGGCGTGTCTGACAGTATAGGCTACATGTCAACAGGAGGCGGAGCTTTTCTGCAACTCATGGAAGGAAAGACACTCCCCGGTGTTGAAATACTAAGATAAATATGGAGATAACGATGCCCAGAAGAGCACTCATCGCAGGAAATTGGAAAATGCACAAGACCGCGGCGAAAGCAAAATTGCTGGCCGAACAGTTGGCTGCGGCTGGTCAGAATGCAACCGACCGTGACATTCTGCTGGCACCGCCGTTCACCGCTTTGAGTGCCGTCGAAGAGGGGGTCAGGGGCAGTGGGATTATCGTTGCCGGACAAAATGTATGTTGGGAAGAACAGGGTGCTTTTACCGGCGAAATTTCACCTGTGATGCTCAAGGACCTGGGTGCTACTGCCGCGATCGTCGGTCACAGTGAACGGCGTCAAATATTCGGTGAGACAGATACAATGATCAATCGTCGTCTCCGGGGCGCTCTGCATCAGGGCCTGACTATGGTCCTCTGTATCGGTGAGACACTCGATGAAAGGGAATCGGGTGATACTCTGGCAATTCTTGAAAGGCAGGTCCGATCCGGTCTGGCTGAGGTGTCCTCGGCGCAGATGGCTTCTGTGGTTATTGCCTATGAGCCGGTCTGGGCGATTGGAACCGGGAAAACGGCTACCGCAGGACAGGCCCAGGATGCCCATGGTTTCATAAGAAGCCTAGTGAGCGACCTCTATGAAAAAGATATTGGCAATAGTGTAAGGATACTGTATGGTGGATCGGTTAAGCCCGCCAATATTGATGAGCTCATGGCTCAGCCGGATATCGATGGTGCATTGGTGGGAGGAGCGTCACTGGATGCCGAATCGTTTGGACGCATTATTAATTACAAATAAAATACATATATCCACATGGAAACCCTGCTGATTATCATTCACGTTGCTGTATGCCTGTTCCTGATCGGGATCGTCCTGCTGCAGCATGGCAAAGGAGCAGACATAGGGGCGACTTTCGGGGGATCGAGCCAATCCTTGTTCGGCACCGAAGGACCGGTTCCGCTGTTGAACAAGGTTACGACATTCTCAGCAGTGGTCTTCATGGTAACCTCGGTTGCCTTAGCCTATATTGCCTCGCAGAACGATTCGGGGTCGGTGATGAGCGAAGTGGTCAATGACCAGGCTGCCCAGGAAGAAACCAAAGTGGTCGAACCGACTCTGGTGGTGCCTGCCGATCAGGAAGCGGCCCGGACCGCCGAGCAGCCTGAAACTCAAGATTAGAAAGAAAAGACGAGCAGGATATGCCGAAGTGGTGGAATTGGTAGACACGCTATCTTGAGGGGGTAGTGGCCCACGGCCGTGCGAGTTCGAATCTCGCCTTCGGCACCATTTAAACGAAAGGCTTGTAACTTATATGGTTACAAGCCTTTCGTGTTTCCTGGACGGGGCGTGCACGAGTCGGGAATCAGGGATAGACAGAATTGGAAACAGTGATGAAATTAGAGGGTGATGACTGCCTTGATTGACATTCAGGTGTTCGGCTGGGACAGAATGAAAAAGCCTGCAACCGTGCAGCTGCAGGCTATGATTTTTGCTGGTGCCGAAGAGAAGACTCGAACTTCCACGGGGGAACCCCCACTAGACCCTGAACCTAGCGCGTCTACCAATTCCGCCACTTCGGCATTAGTGTGGAGATAATGCTTTTTGTACCCAGATTTGTCAAGAGTTTCTTGAGCTGAGAAAAGAAAAGAAGATTACCATAAGCCTGGCAATGGAACTATATTGGAATCTTGATGATATCGTCGCCCCTTTCGAGAAAGCCTGCGTCACCATAGGCAATTTCGACGGCGTACATCTTGGTCATCAGCAATTATTCGCCGAGGTGGTCAAACGAGCCTCCACTAACCGGGGCTGCAGCGTTGTCGTCACCTTTGATCCCCACCCCCTTAGAGTCTTGCGTCCTGACGGCATTTTACTGATTTCGACGATTGCCCAGAAAATTGAACAGATCGACAAAGCGGGGATAGACAACCTGGTCATCATACCGTTTGATCGATCGTTTGCCTCGACCACGGCGGAGCAGTTCGTCCAGGATATCCTTCTCGATACCATCGGCATGACCGAGTTGGTAGTCGGCTACGATTACGCATTTGGAAAAGGTAGAAGCGGTGATACGGAGTTTCTCAAGGCGCAGGGGAGACAGAAGAATTTTCCAGTGACCGTGGTAGAGGCCTTCTACAGGAACGACTTGCTGGTCAGTTCAACTCAGATACGGAAACTCGTGGCTGAAGGCAGAATGTTAGATGCCAGGGCTCTTTTGGGGCGGCCTTACCAGATCAGAGGTGTGGTTCAGGTCGGTAAAAAAAGAGGGGGCAGTGAAATAGGATACCCCACCGCCAATCTCCAGGTGAACGAGGAGGACTTGGTACCCCGAATAGGCGTGTATGCGGTCCAGGTAATCTGCGAGGGTGTCTGCTACGGTGGAGTTTTGAATATTGGCTACAACCCTACCTTTGGAGACCAGAAGCTGGTTGCCGAAACACACATATTCGACTTCAGCAAAGATATATACGGGAAGCCGATCAAGTTAAATTTGTTGAAATTTCTCCGAGATGAAAAGAAATTTACCGGGGTGCCGGACCTGGCCGAACAGATTGGCAGGGATGCCGAAGAGGCGAAAAAAGTGCTGTCAGCGAACAAGGCTGAACTGCTGGCCTCCTGCACGGCAGATTTAGGCATTTTAGGCTAGACGATGGGAAATTGAGCATAACTTCGCTCATGCTTGAAAGTTCAACGCACATGTCTGTCGTGTTGCCGCCACTGCAAGCAACACGTTAAAGTGTCGATAATATAACGATATTATTAATTACCATGAAGATTTGATCAGAGAGGTATTTACCCATGTCAGAGCAATTGACGGAAGATCTTGGTGCGGTAATCGAGGAATTGGAGAAAAAAGTAGAGGAACTGCCGGAAAATGTCATGGCCCATCACCACCTCGGCCTCGTCTACATGAAGGCCGGCAGGGTTGATGAGGCGATTGCTTCCTTGAATACCGCAATTGAACTCGATCCCCATTCGGTGGAATCGATGATTAACCTTGGGGCAATTTACTTTGGACAGAACAATCTGGAAAAAGCTGAGGAACTCAATAAACAAGCGGTTTCGGTCAACCAAAAGGCGGCCCAGGCGTTTGCCAACCTGGGCCTGATCAGCCAGCAGAAAAACGATCTCGATAAGGCAATCGAGCATTACCAGAAAGCCATTAACATCGATGACAAGCTGGCTACCGTCTGGATCAATCTCACCTCAGTGCTGACCATGAAAGGTGAGGACTCCCGTGCTCTTGAAGCAGCCAGAAAAGGGCTGGCGCTCGATGAGAAATCTCCGCTGGCTCACAACAACCTCGCGGTGGCACTTTATTTCAGCGAGCAGTTTAGTGAGGCCAAGAAACACATGGATAAGGCCCGGGAACTTGGTTACTCGGTTGATCCCAATTTTGTTGCCAGTCTCGAAGAGAAACTAAAATAATTTAGTTGGTCTCTGAGACAACAGATCCGATGAAGAAAAAGTTGATACCGAAGAGGCCCTGGTGCCCATTTTGCGGCCAGAAGGTGGCGCAGCCCACCGACAAGCAGAACCGCAAGCTTAGCGAGTTCACGGTCGGTTCCTGCTCCTGCGGGGCGGTTTACTCTTGTGATCCAACCGGTCATAACGTCGGGGCGGCTATGGTCGAGACACTCATACATGCCTGCGGTGATAACGATGATCTGGCCTGGGAATTGATGCCGGAGGATGATTACCTGACTGGCAGAATTGAGAACTACGATGAAATAACCCACCAGGTTGTTGAAACCAGGAACCTGGACGGTCGGGCGGTGCGAGGTGTCCTTTATTTTGTTCGTTTGCACACGGAAGTCTCAGACATCGCTGATAGGTTGGAGCACAAAAAGCAGCAGGAGGTGGAGCAGGTAAATGTCGATACCGGATTCTTGCCCCCCCCGGTCGAGCCGCTTCCGGAAGATAAGCAAGAAAGGCAGAAAGCCAATAAACAATTGGTCAAGAAGCTGGTAGAGGAGGGAGATGAAGACGGACTGGTTGCCCTTTGTCTCGATGACAAAAAGGCCTTGCGGCTGGTCCAGAGGCTGCTCTATGATCCGGATGAAGAAAATCGCTGGCGAGTTGCCTGGTTTCTTGGCAGAGTATGTTCTCGCGTAGCCACTCGCGACCCGGGTCAGGTATCGGAGCTGCTGCACCGGCTTTTTGAGGCCTGTTCAGATTCTGCAGCCACTCCCTGGGGCATGATTGAAACACTTGGTTCGGTGATCGCTGCCAGACCTGATATTTTTGGCGCCTTCGCCCAGTATCTGTTACGCTACGTGAATGCTGATTCGACAAGGGTTCAGACGATTTGGGCGTTGGCTGAAGTTGCTGAAAAAAGACCCGATCTGATCCGCAATACACCGTTTTTTTCGATGTTTCACTTTCTTGACCATCCACAACCAGAGGTGCGGGGGCAATTAGCCAGGCTGTTGGGAAGAATCAAGGCAACCGAAGCTTCGATTCAATTGATGGGATTGCATGGCGACACCGCCGAACTGACCATCTGGGAAGCAGGTGAACCTGTTCGGACAAGCGTAGCCGAGCAAGCCAAACAAGCGGTTAATTCAATTCAAAACAACTGATTAATATGAGTACACCAATTCAGAAAATCGAATCGATTGGAACGGCTGAAGAGAATAACGATTCACAACCTGTCAAGAGCCAGGCCCAAATGGATTACGACGAGGGCCGCGGGTATGTTGAACGAGGGGAGGCTGCTCTGGCAGCTGTTGCTCTTCACAATGCATTGAGAGGCTTTGAACAGGAAAACAACCCTGAAGGCGTCGCCAACGCCTCGAATCAGCTTGGTCATGCCTGTCTGATTAGAGAAGAATTCGGCAAGGCTGTCATCCACTACAAGAAAGCGTGGAAAATCTGCGAAGAACTGGGCGACCATTTCAGTCTGCTATCCCTTGCAAAAACTCTGGCCGAGGCCCACAAAGGGGCTGGCGAGTACAGACAGGCGCTGGATCTTTGCCTTGATCTGCTGGACAGCTATCAGAAGAACAACGATCCCAAGAACTCAGTGGAAGTGCTTGAGCAGATGGCTGAGATTTACATGGCAGCAGGTGAAAACCTCCGGGCTGCAGATGCCTATAAAACCGCCGCCTCCGTCCATGCGAATTACAATCACTCGACCAAGGCAGAATCGTTGAGAGAAAAAGCCGCAAAATTGACTGACAGCGCCAACGACTGATATGTTTACCGGCATCATCCAGGGCAGGGGGAAGGTCGTAGGATTACGATCGGTGCGCGGCGGGCGCGCCTTCGATTTTGAGGCGGATTTTACCATCGATCACCCCACAGAGGGTGAATCGATCGCCGTCAACGGCGCCTGCCTCACTGCCTACAATGTGTCAGAGCGGCGATTTTCTGCCGATGTCTCGCCGGAGAGTCTGTCAAGGACGACGCTGGGCAATCTCGGCGTGGGCAGTACGGTTAACCTCGAGAGAGCTCTGCAGCTCTCTGATCGGCTCGGTGGTCACATTGTGTCTGGTCACGTAGATTGTGTGGGAACTCTGGCGGCCTTGAGAGAAGAAGGGGATTTCATCATTCTCGATTTCTCGATGCCACCGGAAAACGATCGTTATATTGTCGAGAAGGGATCGATTACGGTCGATGGCATCAGTCTGACAGTAAATAGCTGTTCAAAGGGACATTTTTCTGTCTCTATAATTCCGCACACCTGGCAGATGACCACCTTGGTGGAGCTGAAAGTGGGTGGTAAAGTCAATTTAGAGGTTGACATCATCGGCAAATATGTGGAGAAGCTTCTGGCTGAAAATAAAGGTGCCGACGAGAAAGATGATATAATTAACAGAGGCTATCTGGCTGAGAAAGGTTTTTATTAAATGCACCCAAAATTTTTGAATCGAAGCGAGCGAAATATGGCTGTCAGTCCGATTGAAGAAGTAATCAAAGATATCAAAGCCGGGAAAATGGTCATCCTTGTCGATGACGAGGACCGGGAGAACGAAGGTGATCTCTGTATGGCGGCTGAAGCGGTCACACCCGAGTCGATCAATTTCATGGCCACCCACGGGCGGGGGCTGATCTGTTTGACCCTGAGCGGGGATATTGTCGATCAGCTCCAATTGCCTATGATGGTCAGTGACAACCAGTCTCCCTACGGTACCGGCTTCACCATATCAATCGAAGCCCGCACCGGTGTCTCCACCGGTATTTCGGCGGCAGACCGAGCCCGCACCATTCAGGCTGCGGTGGATCCCGATGCCACCCCTTACGACATCGTCAGCCCTGGGCATATTTTCCCTCTCAGGGCGAAGGATGGCGGTGTGCTGGTCCGTACCGGACAAACCGAGGGTTCGATCGACTTGGCACGACTTGCTGAAATGCGCACTGCGGGAGTAATCTGCGAGATCATGAAGGACGACGGTACCATGGCCAGGATGCCGGACCTTGAAGTGTTTGCCAAGAAGCATGATCTGAAGATCGCCACCATCGCCGATCTCGTCGCCTATCGTTTGCGGCAGGATGTTCTCGTGCACCGTGCCGCGGAGGCGAGGATTCCTACTGAGCATGCCAATGAATTTGTTGCCATTGTGTACAAGAATGAGGTCGATAGTATGGAGCATATGGCCCTGGTGAAGGGTGATATCGACCCCGATAAACCGGTTCTCGTGCGGGTGCATTCCGAGTGTCTGACCGGAGATGTTTTTGGCTCTTCACGCTGCGATTGCGGCGGTCAGCTCCATGCGGCCATGCGGATGATCGACCAGGAGGGCAGCGGTGTGGTGCTCTACATGCGGCAAGAAGGTCGTGGCATCGGCCTGGTAAACAAGATCAAGGCCTACAGACTGCAGGACGAGGAAGGCGTTGATACTGTCGAAGCCAATCTCAAGCTGGGATTCAAGGCAGATTTGCGGGACTACGGCATTGGTGCGCAAATTCTCCGGGATATCGGTGTTACCAAAATGAGAATGTTGACCAACAACCCGAAGAAAATCGTTGGTCTGGAAGGCTACGGCATAGAAGTTATCGACCGGGTCCCCATCGAGATGGAACCGGGCGAGGAGAACAAAAGTTATCTGCTCTGCAAGAGAGATCGAATGGGACATTTGATTCAAGTGAAATAAAGGGTGGTGGGCTGAATTACAGATAGTCTGAAAATTCTACTAATGTGAACTATCACTGAGGGGATCGGCTGAAATGGTAGCGTATATTGAAGGGAATCTGAAAGGGGATGGGAAAAAATTTGGAATTGTAGTGGCTCGCTTTAATTCTTTCATTTCCGAAAAACTGCTCGAAGGAGCCCTGGACAGCTTGCGCAGGTCGGGTGTGGCAGAGGCCGATATCGAGGTGGTAAGGGTGCCCGGAGCTTACGAAATACCGTTGATAGCCAAGAAAATGGCAGCTTCGCAGAAATATGATGCCTTGATCTGTCTCGGTGCGGTGATTCGTGGAGCCACCCCGCATTTCGATGTGGTGGTAAATGAGGTTTCCAAAGGCACAGCCCAGGTAAGTCTTGAAACTGGTGTACCTGTGCTTTTCGGTGTGCTGACAACCGAGACTATCGAGCAGGCCATCGAACGGGCCGGCACAAAGGCTGGCAATAAAGGCGGTGAAGTTGCGATTGCGGCCATCGAGATGGCCAATATCGTAGAAATTCTCGACTGAGCCGCACCTGCAGATCCTTCCAAGTAAGCCGCAGGCATCACTTATGAACGCGTGCGGCTTTTTCTATTTAATGGTGAATAATGGGGACGAGGCGAAGAGCCCGGGAAGCCGCACTGCAGTTTCTGTTTCAGGATGATTTTCTCGACCAGGGAAGATCTACCAATGCGGCTGAGCTGGATGAGCGGTTTGGTGCTTTCAGCCTTTTGTATCAGGTCAATAAGAAGGCCCGTCCATATGCCCGGGCACTCATCGGGGGAATCTTCGATAAACTTGACGATATCGATGGTGCCATCAGGGCGCATGCCACCAACTGGAGGCTGGAACGGATTGCTGCCACGGACCGAAACCTGCTGCGGGTGGCAATCTATGAGTTGCTCTTTCAGGACGATGTACCCGCCCAGGTTGCCATCAACGAAGCAGTTGAAATAGCAAAAAGATTTGGTACTCAGGAATCTCCCGCCTTTGTCAATGGTGTGCTCGATGCCGTGCAGCAATCCCGGCAGTAAGGACAACCCGGCGATTCTGATTGAAGCAGTCTCATCGTCCCGCACTCCTGCGGATCCCTTTCTGCTCTGCTCCTCTTCATTCTAAAAAGCACTCTCAGTGGGCTGGACCATTGACCGCTCTTGCTTGCAGTTTGTACTGATTATGGGTACATATCTTGCCTGAAACTAAAATTTTGACCAAAGCTGGAGAGATCAAAGCAGATGGCTCAATCAGAAAAAAAACACAGCCCGGGATTCAGGCAGGAAATAGTTGCAGTACTGGGATTATTTATTTCCGCCTTTGTTCTGATCAGCCTGATTTCAGCACAGATGTCGCCGGCCAGCAACTGGTGTGGCGAGGTGGGCCGTCTCGTTTCCCAGATTCTGCTTGGCTTCATCGGCTGGGGCGCTTATCTGCTGGTCGGGCTTCTGGCCTGGATATCCTTTTTGTTCTTCAACCCCCGCATGTCGTTCGAGCGACTCCCCCAGGTGACGCTTGGAATCAGCGGGGCGATCATCTCCTGCTGTGCGCTTCTCTCCTCTGTGAGCCTCCGTTCTCCAGATCTGCTGGAGTCAGGGGGATTTCTTGGAAAGACAGTATTCACCCTGATCTATTCGCTGCTGGGTTCTACGGGGACCGTCCTTATCCTGGTCCTGGTCCTGATTGTCTCCTTGATGCTCTCCACCCAGTTTTCTCCTTACCAGCTCATAGGTCTGATCTGGAGATCTTTGAAAGGACTGGCCAGGGGTATATTTGGCGTACTTGGGTTCGCAGTCCAAAAAGTAAAGAATAGACCGAAGAAAGCACCTAAAGTAAAAAAGGAGCGTTCCGCGCCACTTGTCAAAACAGAGATTGAACCGGAGAAATCGGAGCCGGTCGTTCAGCCGGTGGTGAAAGAATTCCCCAAACCGGAAGAGCCGGAGGATGAAAGGAAGACCTTCCATGCGGCTCCGCTGGCTAAAGGCAACTGGAAACTGCCGCCCCTGTCTCTGCTGGCCCGGAATAAGCAGATAACGGAAAAAGTTGACAAGAATGTCTACCTGAAGATTTCCAAACAGCTTGAACAGAAACTTAAAAACTTCGGTGTGTCAGGAAAGGTGGTGGGCATTTCTCCGGGACCGGTGGTTACCACCTACGAGTATTCTCCGGCACCCGGCATTAAAATAAATAAGATCGTCGGGCTGGCCGATGATCTGGCACTTGGCCTCAAGGCCCAGTCCGTCAGGGTTATTGGCTCGGTGCCAGGTAAATCAGCCCTGGGAATCGAGATTCCCAATGAAGTTCGGCAAGTTGTCTATATCAGGGACCTGCTCGGTTCAGAACGCTTCAAAAATAACCGTGCTAAATTGGCCATTGTTCTGGGACTTGATGTGGTCGGTACTCCCACTATTGCCGATCTGTCGAGAATGCCTCATCTGCTCATGGCCGGCGCCACCGGTGCAGGCAAGAGCGTCGCTATCAACTCAATAATCGCCTCGATACTATTCAATGCCACCCCTGAAGACGTACGCTTTCTGATGATCGATCCCAAAAGGATCGAACTGTCCGGCTATGAAGGCATCCCCCACCTGCTTCACCCCGTGGTGGTTGAGCCGAAATTGGCCAGCAGGGCTCTGATTTGGGCGGTCAGGGAAATGGAGCGCCGCTACCGAATGCTCGAGGAAGCCCGGGTCAAGGGCTTTGACAGCTACAATGAAGTGGCCGAAGAAAAACTTCCCTATATCGTTATCATCGTTGACGAACTTGCTGATCTGATGATGGTCGCTTCCAAGGATGTCGAGGGGGCGATTGCCAGGCTGGCACAAATGGCACGGGCCGCCGGTATCCATCTTATTCTTGCTACCCAGAGACCGTCGGTGGATGTATTGACCGGTCTGATCAAGGCGAACTTTCCCACCAGAATCTCTTTCAAAGTCTCTTCCAAGGTTGATTCACGAACCATCATTGACGGCTCCGGTGCAGAGCACCTGCTGGGTATGGGCGACATGCTCTATATGCCACCAGGGACATCGACAATTAAGCGCGTTCACGGCGCCTACATCTCCGAACAGGAGACCGCTGAACTGGTTACCTTTTTGAAAAAACAGGGTGAGGCTATCTACGATGATTCGGTACTCGAGCAGGTAGAAGAAGAAGGGCAGCTCGCCGGTGAAGGTGGGGAAGACGACTATGACGATCGCTACGACGAAGCCGTGGCCTTTGTCTGCGATGCCGGGCAGGCTTCGATCTCGATGATCCAGCGGCGCTTGAGGATTGGATACAACCGGGCTGCGCGCATCATCGAGATGATGGAAAAAGAAGGCATTGTCGGTCCTGCTGACGGCGCCAAACCCCGTGAAGTTTTGGCCCGTAAGTCCTACGAATAAACACCCGCCGTTTCGATTTAATTTCTTGACAATTTTCAGGCAACATTTTATAAGAAAAGTCTTGGGAAATGAGTGAGCACTCATTTTTTTTCGGGTGCTCGGAACGATCAGATTGGTCACAAAAAGACTTAACGAAATCAAATAGTTGGCTGTTTTTTCTATTGAATGGCTGGCTATGGATTGTAATGAAAGCAGTAAAGTTTGTAGCGGTTTTAGTGGGCTCTGCCAGTTCAGGGCCACAACAGTTAAAACTAACTGAGGAGGTAGTTTAATGCCAAGTTATGTAGATCCTGAAAAATGTGACGGCTGCAAAGGCGGTGACAAGACTGCATGCATGTACATCTGTCCTAATGACCTGATGGTCTTGAACACGGAGACGATGCTGGCCTACAACCAAGAGCCGGATGCCTGCTGGGAGTGTTACTCCTGCGTTAAGATCTGTCCGCAGGGAGCGGTCTTTGTGCGCGGTTACGACGACTTTGTGCCAATGGGCGGTCAGGTTCATCCGATGCGTTCTTCCGACTCCATTATGTGGACTGTCAAGTTCCGCAATGGCAACATGAAGCGCTTCAAGTTCCCGATCCGGACCACGGCTGAGGGTGCTGCCAATGCTTATCAGGGTGAAAAAGGTGCCAACCTTGACGACGAATGTCTGATCCTCGAGTCAGATCTTCCGACCCCCTAACTGAGCTGGATTGACTGAAATCTAAAAATTTTTATTCAAGAGGAGAGTTAATATGGCATTACCAAACCAACCAAAAGGTGAACTCAAAGCCGTCGTCGATCCAGAAATCGTCGAAATGGACGTTGACGCGTTGATTATCGGCGGTGGTATGGCCGCCTGCGGTACCGCTTTTGAGATCAAGAAGTGGGCCCCGGAAGACATGAAAATTCTGCTGGTTGACAAGGCCTGCATCGAGCGTTCCGGCGCTGTGGCACAGGGCCTGTCAGCAATTAACACCTATGTGGGTGAGAATCCGATCAAGGACTACGTAAAGATGGTTCGTAACGACCTCATGGGCGTTGTCCGCGAAGACCTGATTTATGACTGTGGCCGCCACGTGGATGAATCTGTCAAGCTGTTCGAAGAGTGGGGTCTGCCGGTTTGGAAGAAGAGCGATGACGGCGAAAACCTCGACGGTGCCAAGCCTGCTCCGACTCTGCGTGAAGGCGGAACGCCGGTACGTACCGGAAAATGGCAGATCATGATTAACGGCGAATCTTACAAGTGTATCGTTGCCGAGCCGGCAGCCACCGCTCTTGGCGCCGATAACATGCTCGAGCGTGTATTCATCGTGAAGCTGCTGCTCGACAAGAACAAGCCGAACCAGATTGCCGGCGCTGCCGGTTTCTCCGTGCGTGAGAACAAGGTTTACTACATCAAGTGCAAAACCGCAGTCGTAGCCTGTGGCGGTGCGGTCAACATTTTCCGTCCGCGGTCCACTGGCGAAGGTAAGGGACGTGCCTGGTATCCGATCTGGAATGCCGGTTCCACCTACACCCTTGCAGCTCAGGTTGGCGCGACCCTGACCATGATGGAAAACCGTTTCACCCCGTCCCGCTTCAAGGATGGTTATGGTCCGGTTGGCGCCTGGTTCCTGCTCTTCAAGGCCAAGGTATCGAACGGTCTCGGTGAGTTTTACGCCGGTGGCGACGCAGCCAAAGAAGAACTCGAGAAGTTCATGCCTTACGGTGCTTCTCCGGTCACCCCGACCTGTCTGCGTAACCACCTGATGATCAACGAGCTCAAGGCTGGTCGTGGCCCGATCTACATGGCCACCGAAGTTGCCCTGAACGCCTTCCTCGATGAGAAGCGTGAAGCAGGTATGGACGATAAGTCGCTGAAGAAGTTCTGGAAGCATCTCGAGTCCGAGGCCTGGGAAGACTTCCTGGATATGTCCGTCGGTCAGGCTGGTCTGTGGGCCGGTATGAATGTTGAGCCTGAGAAGGTTGGCTCCGAGATCATGCCGACTGAGCCTTATATGCTCGGTTCCCATTCCGGTTGCTGCGGCATCTGGTGTTCAGGTCCCGACGAGGACTGGGTGCCCGACATCCAGCACGAGTCCCGCTCCCATAAATATAAGTGGGGCTACAACCGGATGACCACGGTTGACGGTCTGTTCACCGCCGGTGACGGCGTTGGCGCTTCCGGTCACAAGTTCTCCTCCGGCTCCCATGCCGAGGGGCGCATCGTTGCCAAGCAGATGGTCAAGTACGTGCGCGACATCGATTTCACCCCGGAACCGGAACTGAGTGCTCAGGAATGTGCCGATATCATCTACGCACCGGTTAAGCGTTACCACGAGTTCGTCGGCCAGTCCACGGCTGCTGACGTCAACCCGAACTACTGCAAGCCTGCCGGTCTGATGATGAGGCTGATGAAGGCCACCGACGAGTACGGCGGCGGCGTTGCCACCTACTACATGACCTCCGGCAAGCTTCTGCAGATCTGCATGGATCTGCTCGAGATGCTCCGCGAGGACGCAGACAAGATGGCTGCTGGCGACCTGCACGAACTGCTGCGGGCCTGGGAGAACTACCACCGCATCTGGTGTGTTGAGTCTCACATCCGCCACATCCTGTTCCGTGAGGAATCCCGTTATCCGGGCTTCTACTATCGGTCTGACTTCCCGACCTGCGATGACGAAAACTGGAAGTGCTTCGTCAACTCCACCTTCGATCCCAAGACCGAGGAGTGGAACGTAGAGAAGGTCGATGTGGTCAACATCATCGAGACCGATCCGTGGCTGTAAGGTTTTAATGACAGCTTGATCGTCATGATGTAAAAAATAATCTCCAGGGGCCCCAAGGCTCCTGGAGATTTTTTAATGGGAGCGACCATTTTCCATCGGGAAAGCTCCAAGGGACTTGAACCTTTCCCGATGGAAAAGGATTGCCGTCAAGGAACCTTTTCCGAAGTTTGCAAGCATTGGTAGATGGAAGTCCCCTTTCTCGGTGGACTGACGTTGCCAGCAGGACAATATTCAGTGACTATGGAGGAAAGTATGACTGACGAGCAAGGCACCTCCGGTGCAATTTTGGTCGTAGGCGGAGGAATAAGTGGGCTGACGGCAGCTCTGGAAGCCGCCGAAGTCGGAAATGACGTTTTTCTGATCGACAGGAACCCCTCTTTTGGTGGCCGTGTCGCCCAGTTGAACGAGTATTTCCCAAAGATGTGTCCGCCCAGCTGCGGTTTGGAAATTAATTACAAGCGGATCAAAAACAACCGTAAGATCCGCACCTACACCATGGCCAGCGTAAGTTCAGTGAGCGGCGGCCCCGGCAACTATGAAGTGAGTGTCGAGGTTGCACCGCGCTATGTGAATAGCAACTGCACCGCCTGCGGTGATTGTGCTGCCGCATGTCCGGATGAAATCGACAATGAGTTCAATTTCGGCATGGATAAATGCAAGGCCGCCTATCTGCCGCACGAGATGGCTTTTCCGAGAAGGTACGTGATTGCCAAGGATGCACTTTCTGCTGAGGGCGGCGAGGCGGTCAAGGCGTCCTGCAAATACGACGCGGTCGATCTAGACATGAAATCGGAAACCATCACTCTCCATGTCGATTCCATCGTCTGGGCCACCGGCTGGCAGCCATACGCTCCGGAGAAGATGGATAACCTCAATTTCGGGAAGTCCGACGCCATCGTAACCAACATGATGGTCGAGCGTATGGCCGCTCCCAACGGACCCACCGGTGGTAAAATTGTGATTCCTGGTTCCGACAAGGAGATAGAGTCGATCGGCTTTGTCCAATGTGCCGGTTCGCGTGATGAAACTCACCTGGAATACTGCTCCCACATTTGCTGTACCGCTACCTTTAAACAGATGAACTACATACGGGAACAGTATCCCGAAGCCAAAATCTACGTCTTTTACATCGACCTGAGAACTCCTGGAAAGTACGATAAGTTCCGCGAAAAGCTGATGGCTGATGAAAATGCTGAGTTTATCAAAGGCAAAGTCGCTGACATCGAAGTCCAAGGCGACGGGGTAACGGTAATTGCTGAAGATGCCGTGTCCGGCGCCAAAGTGCAGCAGAAAGTAGATCTTGCTGTGCTGGCTACCGGCATGCAGCCCAGTATAGCCGAAAGCGGTGCGCCGGCCGGCGTGAATTTGGATAACAACGGATTTGTACTGTCCGACTACGCCAACGGCATTATCGGCGCGGGCTGCGCCAAGAAGGCATCCGACGTTGTCACCACAACTCAATCATCCACTGCCGCTGCCCTTAAGGCAATTCAGGTTTCCAGGAGGTAATTAACAATGGATAAAAAATATTGCGCTTATCTTTGTTCTGGTTGCGGCATCGGCGACGCGCTCGATATGGATGCCCTGGCTGAAGTGGTTACCGGCGAAATGTCGATGGACTGTAAAACCGCGGACTGCTTTTGCGGTACCGATGGACGCGCCCTGATCGAAGCTGACGTTGGCGAAGGTGTTAACACGGTGGTCGTCGGCGCTTGTTCTCCGCGAGTAATGAAGAACGAGTTCGATTTCGGCGACGGCACCATTACGCTCCGGGCCAATTTACGTGAGCAGGTGGTCTGGGCCGAAGATAAACCCGCAGAAGATGAAGAACCCCATGCCGAAGCTGCCGAATTCCTGAACGAGACCGCAGCCGATTATATGCGTATGGCCTGCACCCAGGCCCAGAAAACCGAGTTGCCAGAGCCCCACAAGCTGGAAAATCTGAGCAGGAAGATCCTTGTCATGGGAGGCGGCATCGCAGGACTTACTGCTGCCAGGGAAGCTGCGGCAGCCGGCTACGAGGTCACTCTGATCGAGAAGGATGACAAACTCGGTGGTAAAGCCAACGATTGGAGACAATCCTTCCCGACTAAATCGCCCTGGACCGATCTTGAAGACAATCCGGTTGCGGCGATGATTTCAGAAGTGGAAGGCGATTCGAACATCACCATCAAGACCTCTACCGAGGTCGCACGTATTGCCGGGGGACCGGGAGCCTTCAGGGTAACCATGAAAGCTGCCGGCACTGAAACCGAGTGGGATGCTCCCGCCAAGGTCACTGGTGAAGAACGCGAGTTGATCGAAAAAGGCGAAATGGAAAACCCCAACGCCAGCCTGGTTGATTACATGGAGGCTGATCCCAATGCTGAGATCCACGGCGCGGTGGTGATGGCCACCGGTTGGGTACCCGCCGATGTGTCCGAGTACGAGCATCTGGGCTACGGCGCCATTAAAAACGTGGTGACCAACGTCGAATTTGAGAAACTGGCCAAGGAGGGCAAGGTTCCCGCTAATGTGGCTTTCGTTCAAAGCCCGGGCGGTAAAGACCATGATATGGACTTTCCCTACTGCAACTCGGTCACCTCGATGGTGGCCCTGAAACAGGCCCAATATGTCTGCGAAGACAATGACGAAGGCAAGGCTTATCTGCTCTACCAGCACATGCGCACGCCTGGAAGCCAGGAACTGTATTACAAGGCTGCCCAGCAGAACGACGGTATCTTTATGACTAAAGCGGCGGTTACCAAAGTGGAAGAAAATGGTGACAAGCTCAAGGTGACTGCCGAAAACACTCTGCTTGGCGAAGACCTCGATCTCGATGTCGACATGGTTGTCCTGGCTGCCGGTATGGTGCCGACTACCAAGGAAGAAGACACCATCAATCTGGCCTATCGCCAGGGACCGGCATTTATCGATCTGGATCTGTTCGACGGCTATGCCGATTCACATTTCATCTGTTTCCCCTACGAAACCAGAAGAACCGGTGTTTATACCTGCGGCGGTGTGCGCAAGGCTGAAACCATCGATGAGGCCATCGACGATGCCACCGGTGCCGCCTTGAAGGCTATCCAGTGTCTGGAGTCAACCGACCGCGGTGTTTCGGTTCACCCCCGCTCCGGTGACAAGACCTGGCCCGATTTTTTCATGCAACGCTGCACCCAGTGTAAACGGTGTACTGAGGAATGCCCGTTTGGCGCCCTTGATGACGACGAGAAAGGCACGCCGCTGCCTAATAATACCAGGTGTCGTCGTTGCGGAACCTGTATGGGATCCTGCCCCGAGCGTATCATCGGTTTCACCGACTACAACATCGATCTGATCGGCTCGATGATCAAATCAGTCGAAGTACCTGAAGACGACGACGATCGTCTACGGGTAGTGGTATTCGTATGTGAAAACGACGCCTACCCGGCGCTCGATATGGCCGGTATGAGAGGCAACGGTGTCAATCACATGGTCCGCTTCATCCCGGTCCGTTGTCTTGGTTCCGTAAACATGGCTTGGATCCGTGATGCGCTCTCGGCCGGTATGGACGGCGCCATGCTGCTCGGCTGTACCTACGGGGACGACTACCAGTGCCATTTTGTAAAGGGCTCTGAAATCGCCAACAAACGTATGGAAAATATTGGTGAAACGCTTTCTACCCTTGGGCTTGAGTCAGAACGTTGTGCTACACAGCAGGTAGCCATTACCGATTATGACAAAATCCCGCAGATTGTGAACGATTTCGTAGAAGAAATCGTCGAGATGGGACCGAATCCGTTTAAAGGCTTCTAACCTGTTTGTTATCTTGCCGGGCTATACAGCTGTGCAGCCCGGCATTGGGTTAAACACCTCAGGTGAATAGAGTTAAGTTAGCAGGAGGCAAAAGATGAATGTTCAACCTGATCTAGATTTTATTAAACATTTAAAAGGGGCCGGCGGCGATGCTTTGAAAAAGTGTTACCAATGCGCCACCTGTTCTGTGCGCTGCCCATTGTCATCGGACGACAACCCCTTTCCGCGCAAGGAGATGATCTGGTCATCCTGGGGTATGAAAGATAAACTGGTGGCTGACCCGGACGTCTACCTGTGTCACAATTGCGGCGACTGCACCACCTACTGTCCCCGCGGGGCCAAGCCTTCCGAGGTGCTGGGTGCAATTAGGTCCTACGCCTACACCATGTATGGCTGGCCTGCTGGTCTGGCGAAACTTGCTACTTCCGCCAAGAACCTGCCCGTACTTATTGGTATTCCGGTGGTGGTGATCTTTGTCATGTGGCTGATATCCGGGGGCATGCACATCCCTTCCAGAGAGGAGTTCGGAACCTATGGTTACCAGCATTTCTTTGGCCATTGGGAGTTCAAATGGTATGCAAAGAATATTTTCTTCATTGTTCTGATCATGGCCAGTTCATTGGCGATTGCCGGGTTTTCGCTCTATAAAGGGGTGACCAAGATGTGGAAGACCATGTCGGACAACGCTGACATTGGCTCCGCCTACAGACCCTCAGTTATCCAGTTTGTGAGTCAGTTCCTCTGGCCTTCGCTGGTGGAAATCGTCAAGCATAACCGTTTCAAGGAGTGCACTACCAATACCGACCGGGTGCGCGGTCATCTTCCCCTGATGCTAGCCTTTATTGGTCTTGCGATCGTTACCACCTACTCATTGGTGAAAAACGATATCGTCGGGTTATTCTGGCCTGCCGCCCATGGCCCGATGTACTTCTTTGATCCGTTCAAGATTCTGGCCAATGTCTCTGCCATTGCCCTGCTCTTCGGTATATACGTGCTTTGGGTCAGCAGGACCAAAACAGAGGCAGCGGGTGAGAGCAGCAGGACGTTCTATGACTGGTTTCTGATCTGGCAGATTGCCGCTGTCGGCGTTACCGGCCTTGGTTCCGAGCTGCTGCGTTGGCTGAGTCTTCCGGCAGTTGGCTATATCGTCTACTTCTGCCATCTGGTGGCGGTCATGATGCTGTTTCTCTATCTGCCCTACACCAAATTCGCCCACATTGCCTATCGGACGGTGGCGATGGCCTTTGAGAAGTATCGGGACAGCTCATTTGGCAAACCTGCCGTTGAGCAATAATTCCTCAATTCATCGTTTCGTCACAAAAGGCCGGCCCTTCGGGGTCGGCCTTTTGCCGTTTCAGCGCACGTTTTTTGCGACCTTGTCACTGGTGGGGACGCAATTGAATCGCGTCCCGCTGAGTGATTTGCTCTGTTCACCGATGACCAATTTTGGAGTCCGATGGCGCTTGCTTGCGGTCAAAGTGAGCAGATTTTGAAATAAAAAATTGACTAAAAAAAATATTGATTAAAGTTATCAGCATATGTATATTGATGGGTTTGTAAGCTGGCGTAGCTCAATTGGCAGAGCAGCTGATTTGTAATCAGCAGGTTGCGGGTTCAAGTCCCATCGCCAGCTCCAAAAGTATAAAATACTTTAATAAGTATTAGTTAGAGTATAAAGATTCGGGGCATTCAGGCACAGTGACAGAAGTTCATGGAGCATAATACTTCAGTTGCCATGTGTGGCTCAGTGGAGGGGTTCCCGAGCGGTCAAAGGGAACAGACTGTAAATCTGTCGGCGGAGCCTTCGGAGGTTCGAATCCTCCCCCCTCCACCATCTTTTTCTCTCAACCATATTAAGTAAAGGCGGGAATAGCTCAATTGGTAGAGCATCAGCCTTCCAAGCTGAGGGTTGCGAGTTCGAGTCTCGTTTCCCGCTCCAGTTTTGGCTGAACATGCTCACGTAGCTCAGGCGGTAGAGCGCATCCTTGGTAAGGATGAGGTCACCGGTTCAAGTCCGGTCGTGAGCTCCATGGACAAGAAGTAAGTTAATCATAACTTTTTTGGCCTGAGGAGACAGGAAAATGTCAAAGGAGAAATTCGAGCGGACGAAGCCGCATGTGAATGTAGGAACGATAGGTCATATCGATCATGGCAAGACGACATTGACGGCAGCGATAACACGGGTACTGTCTTTGAAAGGTCAGGCCG
>JABDQA010000042.1 GCA_013042475.1 Desulfofustis sp. | reverse complement strand
ATACATGCGCTTGTTCAGGACTTCGGAAAGCTTACCGAGCAGTTCCTCCTGGGCAACAACCGCCCTATCCCTGACGGCATCGAGCTCTTCGATATAGCGGTTGAATTGGTTGAGGCTTTCCCTGAGCAGCAGTAGGTCATCTTTGCCTAGCCAGCGGGGATGGTCGTTGAGCAGATGCTCGAGCGCCTGCCGCTGGGGTGAAAGAAAACGCCGTAGCCGGATTGCCTGCCGCCTCAAATATGAGAGCGGAATCCGGGGCTCAATATCGCCATCACCCTTATTGAGGTGGTCTTCGAGCAAATCAAGTTGTTCCTCAAGCTGTTCGATGACAGTTTCGGCGCGCACCGCTAACAGTTCGACCAATAGTGATATGAAGCCACCGGCAGAGTTCGGGCCTCGACCCCCGAGCAGACCGGCCCGGATATCATCGAGGGAGAGCAGTCTGCGCCTGGTGGATGTGATGATGCAGCGCTCGTCCGCCCAGAGGCGAACCGCAATCATATCTTCAGGATCGGAACCGGGGTTGAGATTTACCCCGCGCAGGGAGAGAAAAATACCATTCTGGTGGGTAAAACTGCGGGGCCTGGTATCATCGTCGGTCAGATTGGATTTTATGATCGGATCGAGGGAGGCCAGCTCGTCGAGCCATTCCCTGACGGCCGGATGGGAATAGTCCAGATGTATCCAGCATAGCTCGTCAGACTCGATCGCTTCGGTCAACAGTCCGTTCTCTATCTCAATTTCGCCTCCTGCACGGGTAAGACGGATGGCCTGAATGGGAAGCTCGATTGTCATGGCTGATCTCCTGTAACTTTTTCCAGCCCATCTTTGATGTGTATGTCACGCTGAGGATAGGGAATCTCCACCCCGTTCTCCTTGAAGGCTTTGTCGATTATCAGGTGAAGATCGTTGCGGACACGCATTTTCATGTCTATGTCCTTGAGGTGGACAAGAAGATCAAAGTTTAATGAGCTGTCGCCAAAGGCCTGGAAAATCACCCGAGGTTCCGGAGTAGATCCGTCGGTGATCACCTGATCATGACCATTTGCCGCGTCAAGCAGCAGTTGCATGACCAGATTGGTGTCGCTGCCGTAGGCTACACCCACGGAGACCCGCAGCCGGCCGCGCTGATCGTCGAACATCATGTTGATCACCTGACTCGAGATCAGCTCCGAGTTGGGGACGATGACGTCGGCCCGGTCGAAGGTTTGAACGATGGTTGAGCGGATGCTGATTTTCTTGACATAGCCCTCGGTAGTCCCGACCAAAATCCAATCACCCTTTTTTATTGGTTTCTCGAACATCAGGATGAGTCCGGAAATAAAGTTGTTGACCACGTTTTGAAGACCAAAACCGATACCCACCGAGAGGGCACCGATAATCACAGTGAGCCCCGTGAGCTTGACTCCTGCAACGGCCAGGATAATAAGGGTGATAGCCGCATAACCTAGGTAGCCGGAAATCGTCAGAAAGGTCTCACGGTCGTTTTTACTCAGTCCTGCCGAAGTCAGCCATCCCCGGTTGAGAAACTGTTTGAAATATTCGATTGCCGGCCAGCCGACCACAAAAAGCAGCAGCGCCAGGGTGACGCGGGCAGGAGAAATTGCAAACCCCCCCATGCTGAATCCCTGAAAGAAGAAATTCCATAGTCGATCGTTGTCCCGGGCGCTTACCCCCCATTGATGGAGGACCAGAACGAGCGCCCCGAGCACGATGTAGATTTTCAAGAATATACCAAGAATCTTGTGGGTCTTGACCTTGCGCTTGCTTTCCAACGGAGTCATTGAAAAGCGCTGGGCCAGCCGTTCCTTACCGGAGCGAAACAGCTGCATGAGAAATTCTATCGAATCGTAGAACAATAGTGCAAAGCTGAAGACAACGAATGAGTAAACGAGTGCGAAGGTGATGTGGTCTATCAAGTTGCGATAGCCGAGAATCTCGAGCCCGGCCAGAATAATTAAAGCGATGGCGAGGGGCAGCCGCAAAAAGGAGCAGAGGGACGGCTTGAGGCAAAGACAGCAATAACGGCAGAACATGAACAAGGCTGCCAGCCAGAGCAGGAACAGAGAGGAACTCAACAAAACACTGAAACTGACCTGGCCGCTCGGGGCGTAAACTGAAGAGAAGACAATGACTACTGCTGAAATCAGGCTGAACCCGTAGAGCATCCATTCATCCTTTCCTGCCTGCCTCACTCCTGGCTCTGAATCACCCCCCGTTGTTTGATAGCGCAGCAGTACACAGCGTAAGAGCAGACGCAGGAGAAGATAGTAGAAGACGATCAGGACAGCTGCAGTGAACAGGAGCAAGTCTGAAAACACGGGTGGGGCCAGCGAGACCGACAGGGCAAGACCCGCAGCACTACCCAACACGACCTTGCTGATCCTGGTCGACCGGGCGATACTTATCATCATTGTGGACAGCATGTTAGTGCTGCGCCGGGGCTGGCTCACGAACTCCAAAAATTTAGGCAGTATCGACAGGAAACAGAACAACAGGGTCACCGATGCCAGAAACAACAGGGTTGAATGGACCTCTCTCGGGCGGCCAGTGGCAGCAGATTGATTTTTAGGTGGTGCTTCCTCACCCATGGTTGACAGACTCCAGAGCGGCTCGGCCTTGAACAACAGATCTTTTGTTTCTCTGGCACTGATATAGCGATCCAACAGGGAAACTGCATCCTGGGCGGTCATCAGTAGCAACCTGGCTTCGACCAGTTCAAGTTCTTTCTGCTGTTTCAGGGCTAGCAGCCCGGAGAGGCTGTTCGACCCAGCAGAATCAGTGCCCTCGGTAGCGGTGACCCCCCCGAGCGCGCTGCCAAGTTGCTCAATCTCCTTCTGTATCAGAGTCGTTTTCCGGGTGTAGAGATCGATATAGCCTCGAATCCTGGCTTTCTGCTCCTTTACTGATTCCACAGAGGGATCGGTGGCCAGCGAATCGAGAATCAGTTGAATCTCCTGGCGCCTTTCCACATCTGAGGAGGCGGCAGCAAAAACGGTCGAAGGCAGAATCACTGTTCCTATAACAATCAGAGACAGCAGGATGCAGCCCAACGGGGTGAAACGAATCAACATGCTCATGGGATGGATTGCCGTAGTTGGTATGTGAGGTAATGGAGCATCTTGTAAAATCATTGCTCCGGAGTCTATAGTACCCCCGATCAGCCACTAATTCGAGGCAAAACGGCACTGGCCAGGCTGAGTACGAGAAAGAAACCGCACATGTCTGTGACTGTTGTCAACAGTGGACTGGAGACCAGGGCCGGGTCGATTCTCAGTTTTTTAAGCAGAAGCGGGAGGATCCCGCCAACAGTGACGGCAACCAGCGTGTTGCCGGCCAGGGCAGTACCAATTACCAGGGAAAGGAAAATGTTACCCTTCCACAGGAAGGCGACGAAACCAAGCAGGATTCCAAGAAGAA
>JABDQA010000038.1 GCA_013042475.1 Desulfofustis sp. | reverse complement strand
CCTGATGCTGGCTATCCTGATGGTCGCCGGGTGCGTTATGGAAACCACTCCGAACATCGTTATACTCTCTCCCCTGCTCCTTCCGCTGGCGCTCGAGATAGGGATGCATGAAATCCATTTCTGTATCTTCATGATTACCGCACTAGGCATCGGATTTATCACCCCGCCGCTGGGGCTTAATCTTTTCGTTGTGTCGGGAGTCACGGGTGTATCGGTGATGGAAATTTCAAGGTACGCAGTCACCTTCGTGTTTACCATGCTTATTGTTGTGCTGATTTTGGCTTTTGTTCCGGCGCTGTCGTTGTGGCTGCTCTGAGAGTGTTTACTGTGTTGTCTGAATCAATTTTCGGACAAACCTCAAAGGAGTATCAATGATGGACAGTTACAAACTGCTGCTCAATGGCGAGTGGCGCGACAGTAAAAAAAAACTCATCGTCACCAACCCATCTGACGGCCAGGCCTTTGCTCAAGTGGCAACGGTCGACCGGAACGGGGTGAACCGGGCAATAGCAGACGCCGCCGTCGCCTTTGAATCCTGGAAGGCGACCAGTGCACTGGCCCGCGGTGATTATCTGCGCGCAATCGCAGCCGAGATGAAATCCCGAGCAGAACAGTTCGCCACACTCATCACCATGGAGAACGGCAAGCCGCTTGCCCAGGCCCGTGGCGAGGTTGCCATGTCCATCGATCATCTGCTCTGGTTTGCTGAAGAGGGGCGTCGGGCCTACGGCCGGGTGGTGCCCCCGCAAGCCGAAGGCAAGCGCAACTTGGTTATCCGCCAGCCAGTGGGAGTGGTCGGGGCGATTGCGCCCTGGAATTTCCCGCTGGTCCTGGCCATACGTAAAATCGCACCGGCCCTGGCGGCGGGCTGCACGGTCATCCTCAAACCTGCCAGCGCCACACCGCTGTCGGCCTGCGAACTGGCCCGCTGCATCGACGCGGTCGGTCTGCCCAAGTCCGTTTTTCAACTGGTGGCGGGTTCAGCTTCTGAGATCGGTAGAGAGTTGCTGGAAAACCCTTTCTGTCGAAAGATCAGCTTTACCGGCTCCACCGAGGTCGGCCGCTCTCTGATCCAGGGAGCCGCGCAGACTTGCACCGAACTCTCTCTGGAGTTAGGCGGCAACGCCCCGGTGATCGTTTTTGACGATGCCGACCTGGATCAGGCGGTCGAGGGTATCCTGATTACCAAATTTCGCAATAACGGGCAATCTTGCATCGCCGCCAATAGAATTTACATCCAGGAGGGCATCTACGACCGGCTCGTCGTTACCCTGAGCGACAGGATCAAAGGACTCAAGGTGGGCGACGGTCTCGGCGATGGTGTCGACGTCGGCCCGCTGATCGATGAGCGCGCCCTGTCCACCGCAACCAGTTTCATTGACGAGGCGGTCGAGGCGGGAGCGCAGGTGTTGGCCGGCGGTTCCCGATTCGGTGAAGAAGGTAATTTTCTCGCCCCGACCCTTCTGACCGAGGTGCCCGAACACGTCCGCTGCCACCAGCAGGAGATTTTTGCTCCGATCGCAGCCCTGTATCGATTCCAGAATGAAGAGCAGGTCCTTAAAACGGCCAACGATACCGAGTTTGGTCTAGCCGCCTATGCCTTCACCACTGATTTGAATCGGGCCTTTCGAGTTGCCGAAACGCTCGAGGCGGGCACCGTGGGCATCAACGATCCGGTTCCGCCGACCAGCAACTGTCCGTTCGGCGGCTTCAAGCAGAGCGGCTGGGGCCGGGAGCTGGGCAGCGAAGGTATCGATGCCTACCTGGAAACCAAACATATCTCCATAGCCGGCATCACCTAGGCTGCGCTTTTCCATGAACGTCAGGCTAGTGGTGACTTTTCCTAAGTAATTCAGCATACCGATGAACGTTGACGTCACTTTGTTCCCCCCGCTGCGTGAGAACAGATTCAGCAAAAGCGCCGTTACCCTGGCAGATTCTGCCACAGTTCAGAGTTTACTGGATAAGCTGGTGATCGATAGAGAGCAGGTTGAATCAATCTACGTGAACGGTAGAGAAGCATCTTTTGATCAGCGCCTTCATGCGGGCGACCGGATCACCTTTCTACCCTTTATCGGTGGCGGTTAATTTTGTGCCGTCTGCACCGTTAAGCTTTTTACCCTCCCACCCTGAGCAGCACCACACCGGTCACCGTGGAGACAATGGCCAGAGCCTTAACCACCGTCAGACGCTCCTTTAACAACCCCGCGCCGAGCAGTACCGAAAAGAGAATGGAAGTTTCCCTGAGCGAGGCGACCAGAGCGATGGGTTCCCTGGTAAAGGCCCAGACGACAAGCGCATAGGCGCTGAAGGAGGCCCCCCCGCTGGCCAGTGATTGAAGCCAGTGATGTTTGATGACTCGGCTGACCAATCCTGGCCTGAGCCTGTTGATTGCAACACCGTAAATGAGCGCGTTAAGTACCGTGACACTCCCATAGTAGCCCAGTGCAGTGCCGGCGATTCGGGCGCCGAGACCGTCGATCAACGTATAGGAGGCAATAAAGATACCCGCACCAATAGCCAGGATAGCCGCTCTGTAACGGTTTTCAGCACCCGGGGAGAAGCCTCGCCACGCCAAACTTATGAGTCCGGCAACAATGAACGCAAGGGCCGCAACTTGAAAGTCATCATAACTGACGTTCAATAAAGAAACAGATACCAGAGCCACGATCAATGGTGCGCTGCCGCGGGCCATGGGATAGACTTGACTGAGATCGCCGAAGCGATAGGAGTGCTGCAGAAATAGCTGATAGCCGACATGGAGCAGGGCCCCGATCACCACATATAAGTAGGAAGAAGCGGCAACTGAAGGGTACACTAAGAGTACTGCCAATCCATAGGGAACGCGGCCAAGAACCACCGCGCACATGCCCTGATAGGCATCATCCGAGCGCTTCACCAGAAAATTCCAACCGGCGTGAAGCAGGGCGGCAAAGAGTACTATGGCAATTACTTGAGGCGACATAAGCAGGTGCCAATACAGTGGTTTATCCGAGATGGGAAACTACCGGCTCCTTTTATTTAATCACTGTCCACCGCCTAAGTAAAAGTAAGACGTCACAAAACCGCGGAACAGCAGATTATATTTAACCATATCAACCCCCGGTCCACTTCCTGTTGCATATTTTCTGTCATTATTTTAGTTTCTTAATTGCTACTGGAGCAAAACCGAAATGATATAGATTAACCTTTTCAATAATGGAAACATAGCTATGTTGAAAGATGGAGAAAAAGGAGTCATCCTCCAGCGTGACAAAGAAAGCTACGCCATCGCCCCGCATCTCGCCTGCGGCATCGTTACCCCTGAAATTCTCGAGAGGTACGCCGCCGTGGCCAGAAAATACGAGATTCCCTGCATGAAGTTGACCAGCGCCTGCCGGTTTGCCTTTCTCGGCATCAAAGAGGAACAGGTGGACCCGATCTGGGAGGAGCTGGAATCTGGACTAGGCCATGCTGTCGGACTTTGCGTACGCAGCGTCAAAGTTTGCCCCGGAACTCAGTTCTGTCGGCTGGCCAAGCAGGACAGCATGGCAATGGGCATGAAGCTTGACGAGACTTATCATGGCATGAAAGTCCCCTCGAAAATGAAGATGGCCGTGAGCGGCTGCCGCATTCAATGTGCCGAGAACTGTATCAAAGACATCTCCCTGTACGGCACCGACAATGGTTGGACGGTGTTGGTCGGCGGCAACGGCGGGATTAATCCGCGTCTTGCCGACGTGCTGGTGGAAGATGCCTCCACCCAAGAAGCGGAAGAGATCATCGAAAAAATTGTCCTCTATTGTAAAGATAGCGGCAACCGGTCGCGACTCGGTAGAGTCATAGATAAAGTAGGGCTCGACACCCTGCGCCAAGAGATTCTTGGCGGGTAAAGCAAAAATGTGTTGAGGGAGGCCTGCCTAGTTTCAAGTGTCGCCGATGACTGCTCAGAGAGCACCGATGACGCCGGCGGGCTTTTTCGAAGAGGCCGGGCTGGAGCCGAAATCCATTGTCGACTGTCTCGCAGAGGCCGGCCTGCAGCCCGAAGATATACATATCGTGATCAACACCCACCTGCATGACGACCACTGCGGCAACAACTCAATGTTTGGCGGAGCCCAGTTCTACGCCCATTGTGATGAAATCGCCTTGTGCAGGAATCCCCACCCGCTTGAACAGGGGACACAATACCTATACTGTCCCATCACTGATGCTTAGTTTGTGATCGCTTTTCACCAGTGAAAAGCTTCACTGATTAATTATAAGGTTCAAGATCAAGACGTGGACAGAAATTGATCCGCTGGCTTTCTCATACGTCGAGGACTCAATTTCTGTTCACAACGAAGAGATTGAATCAAAAGACAATTTTCAAAGTTCTCTAAATCTCAAATAACTCCGTAGGACGCTGCTGTTCGGAAATAGACAGAACTGACAACTCCAATCTGTCCCTGACCACCTTTTCCGCCTCTCTGTAGGCAATCTCCGGATGATTATTGGTTTCGCTCAGATGGGCCAGCACCACATGGCCCAAGCCGTCATGGATTACCGAGTCGAGCAGACCGGCTCCGTCACTGTTGGAAAGGTGTCCCTGGGATGAATTCACCCGTTGCTTGAGGGATTGCGGGTAGGGACCGTTCTTGAGCATCACTGGATCATGGTTGAATTCCACTACCAGTGCGTCGCACTGTGCCATCCTGCGGCTGATCAATCGGGTAGGGATGCCGGTGTCGGTGCAGATGCCCAGCCGCGATTTACCGTCATCGATGACGAAGCCAACCGGATCAGCAGTATCGTGCGAGATGGCAAAGGAGCGGATCTGAAGGCCGTCAAAACTGACCGCTTCGCCTGTTTCAAACTCACTTTGCTTGAACAGCTTGGTAAGCCTCTTGCCCGCCCCGCGAAAGGTACCTTCATTGGCAAAAACAGGCACGCGGCAGCGCCTTGAGACAACTCCAACACCACTGATGTGATCGTGGTGTTCATGGGTTACGAACACTGCTTTTAGACAGCTCATATCTCGATCTATTCGGGACAGCCGCTCGGCAATTTCCCGACCTGAAAAACCGCCGTCCACCAGGATGGCAGTGGAGCCGCTTTCCACGAATATTGAGTTGCCTTTACTGCCGCTGCCAAGAACGCTGAATTTCACTCTCAGACTCCGGTGTGGCCAAATCCGCCGCTGCCGCGTGTGGTATCATCAAGCTCGCTGACTACCTCGATCGCTGCTCTCACCACTGGCGCAACTACCATTTGGGCGATGCGCTCACCCCGCCTGATGGTGATCGGCTCAGCACCCAGATTGATCATCGCGATTTTCACCTCTCCGCGATAGTCGGCATCGATGGTTCCCGGTGTGTTCGGCAGGCTTAAACCATGTTTGACCGCCAGTCCGCTGCGAGGCCGCACTTGAATCTCGTAGCCCACAGGAATTGCCACCGCGAATCCGGTCGGCACCAGGGCCCTGGCTCCGGGATCGATGACCAGGTGGTCAGCTACTGCGGCGCGAACATCCATGCCGGAAGAACCGGCCGTCTCATAGGAGGGAACTTGCAGCTCTGCGGCTGCGGCCGGGTCAAGCCAGGTGAATTTGATGGTAACGGATACCGTGCTGCCGCTCATAAAACTACCTGGATGAATACACGGGGACGGATTTTAAATCTGTCCCCGATGGTTGGTGGGTAATGAAGTGGGGACACCTCAAGTAGTGTGCCCCCTCAATCAGGTTTTCTTGGATTAATCAGCAAGCAGCGCCTTGCGGCTCAAGCGTATCCTGCCGCGGTTGTCGATCTCGAGCACCTTGACTTCGAGTTCATCGCCTTCGTTGACGATGTCAGTCACCTTGTTAACCCGGCTCTTGTCAAGCTCGGAGATGTGAACAAGACCATCAGTTCCCGGCAGAATCTCTACGAAAGCACCGAAATCTTTGACCGTTTTTACCACACCTTTATAGACGGCGCCAACTTCAGGTTCTGCAGTGATGGACTTGATTTTGTCCATCAGGGCGTCGAAACTGGTACCGTTGGTGGTGAAGATCTTAACCAACCCGCTGTCCTCAACCTCGATTTTGGCATCATACTCGGCGGATAATTCTTTAATGATCTTGCCACCGGGGCCGATTATGTCCCTGATCTTGTCGGGGTTGATCTGATGGGCATGATATTTGGGGGCAAACTCGGAAATCTCGGTTCGCGCCTCGGCAATCCCTTTTTCCATTTCTTCGAGGATATGCAATCGACCGGCTTTGGCCTGAGCCAGAGCCTTGCCCATGATATCGCGGTCGACACCGTCGATCTTGATATCCATCTGCAGGGAAGTCACCCCATTGGCAGTTCCTACCACCTTAAAATCCATATCACCCAAGTGATCTTCGTCACCGAGGATATCAGAAAGGATGACCACTTTGTCGTCCTCTTTGATCAGTCCCATGGCAATTCCCGAAACCGGGGTAGAGATTGGCACACCGGCATCCATCAGCGCCATGCTGGCACCACAGACGGTGGCCATCGACGATGAGCCGTTTGATTCCAGAACCTCGGAAACGACCCTTATCGAATAAGGAAATTCACTGACGTCAGGCAGCGCAGCCTCGACACCTCGTCTCGCCAAGGTGCCATGACCAATATCGCGCCTGGACGGACCGCTGAGTCGGCGAACTTCGCCCACACAAAAAGGTGGGAAGTTGTAATGCAGCATGAAACGTTTGTTCTCCTCTCCACCGAGGGTCTCCACCCGCTGTTGATCTCTTTCGCTGCCCAGCGTGGCGCTGACCAGGGCCTGGGTTTCGCCTCTGGTGAAAAGGGCGGAACCATGGGCGCGCGGCAGGTAGCCGGCTTCACTACTGATGGGACGGACCTGGTCGAAGGATCGACCGTCTATTCGTCTGGATTCGTTGACGATTTTGGAGCGCATCGCCGTTTTGCGGTATTTCGAGAGGAGCTCCGAAAGCTCACCTGAGCGTTCACCGTCGGGATCGAGTTCGGTGTTTACTTTAGCCTTGAGTTCATCATATTTGCCACCACGCTCAAGTTTGTCGGCAGTGGAAATGACGGTATCCAGGTCAGCTTTGGCACAGTCGACAATTTTGCTGTACAGCTCTTCATCTATCTGTGTCGGCTCGACATCTCTTTTTTCCTTGCCGCAGGCGGCCTGCAACTCCTTCTGTACTTCAATCAGAGGCTGCAGATTCTCAAATGCATAGAAAATCGCGTCCAGCACGGTATCTTCGTTCAGGGTGGCTGCTTGACCTTCAACCATTACCACCGCTTTTTCGGTGCAGGCCACGACGATATCCATGGCTGAACTCTCAAGCTCTTCGACCGTCGGATTCATAACGAAATTTCCATCGATATATCCTACCCGACCACCGGCAACCGGTCCGCCAAAAGGGATATCGGAAAGGGTCAAGGCACAGCTGGCCCCAGTGAGGGCCAACATGTCCGGTGCATTTTCCTGGTCCGCCGATAATACCGAGGCGATTACCTGGGTTTCGGCAGAGTACCCATCTGCGAATAACGGCCGCATTGGCCGATCGATGATTCGGCAGGTCAGTACTTCGTTTTCGCTCGGTCTGCCGATTTCTCTTCTGAAATAGTTACCGGGGATCCGACCAACCGAGGCCATCTTTTCCTGATATTCAATGGTTAATGGGAGAAATCCCAGTTCTGGTTTGTTTACCTTATCGCCTACAGCGGTCACAAGAACCATAGTATCACCGCTCCTGACAAGGACTGAGCCGGATGCCTGCTTGGCAAGCTTACCTGTTTCGATGGTAATTAGATTTGTACCGATCGTAGCCTCTAACTTCTTAATCATAATGTCTCCACATGTGGGCCGCCTATTCGGCTCCACGATCACTGACCGGCTTTCTACCGGCCGTTTAACTTCACTTCAAATTAGAAATTTCCTAATCCTTCCTACCGTCCTGCCCTATTGCAGAACAGCTTACTAAAATTAATGGGTGCCCTGAAAAATTGAGATTTCCGTTAAAGATCAAGGCACGTGTGGAAATTTTACCACAGGCATATAATTTATATTCCGAGGATAAAATTTTCACGCGCACGCAGAGATCAAGCGAAAAGACAATTTTTAATCGTACTCACTTGCCTTAAGGCGTGTGAACAAGAGTAAAACCGGATAGCCCAGCCGTTGCATACTGGCGACTCTGCCATCCGGTTTGACAGTTCTTCAAAAGAACCTTGTAAGAAGTGTGGCGGGCGAATTTCCCACCGCACCTGAACAGCGATAGACATGAATGTCTGTCAGGCAGGCTTACTTGCGTATACCCAATTCCTTGATCAGGGCTCTGTATTTCTGAATATCCTTATTCTTGAGATAGTCGAGCAGACTTCTGCGCTGACCAACCAATTTCAAAAGTCCCTGACGGGAATGGTGATCCTTCTGGTGGACCTTAAAATGTTCCGTGAGATACTGGATTCTATCGGTCAACAGGGCAATCTGCACCTCTGATGAACCGGTATCCGACTCATGGGTCTTGAATTTCTCGATTATCTCGTTTTTTCTAACTGCCGATTGTGCCACCACAAACCTCCCATATTCTATTACTGCACTCTCAGTTAATTGGAATTCTGTTGTAAAGCATACTACGCACACCTGATAATCTCAACAAGATCCCATCAGGGGTGCCCAATTATCATTTTTTAACACCTCATATTATTCATTAATCAACAAGATTGCAAGAGATTCTGTAATTGCTCCATATCGATTCTCTGCTGCCTCACCCATTGCACTCTGTCTGGATCATCCAGAATGTCGCCCGGTATCGATTCTGCCACGGTGAAGCAACCACTCCGAGTTCTCCTCAACGCCGACAGATACGCGCCGCAGCCAAGGGCGTTGCCAATATCCTCGGCCAAACTCCTGATGTAGGTGCCTTTGGTACAATTAATCCGCAGCTCCACCAAAGACGTTCCTCCATCGGATGCGAGCCCAAGACCTGTCATTTCAAGCTCGTAAATGGTGACTTCACGGGGCTCCTTGGTGATTGCTATACCTTTCCGAGCGTAGTGATACAGCGGCTTTCCCTTGTGCTTTAGGGCCGAGAAATAGGGCGGCGTCTGCATAATCGTGCCCCTGAAGCCTTTTAGGACCACCTCGATTGCGTCCCGGCCGATATCGGACACCGGTCCGCCTTCGCTGATTTCACCCTCGGGGTCCTGGGTAGTGGAGATCTTGCCGAGCACCACCGTGGCCTGATACGTTTTCTTGCCCTCCATCAGCGTTTCGATAAGCCTGGTGGCCGGCCTCCCTATGCAGACCACCAGCAAACCCGAAGCGAAGGGGTCCAGAGTGCCGGCATGACCGACTTTCTTTACCCCGAAAATTTTTCTCACCGATCTGACCACACTGAAAGAAGTCCTGCCCGAAAGCTTGTCGACCAGGACAACACCGGGATCGGCTTGAAAACTCATCAGCGAATAGCTAATTGGTAAACCGGCAACTGCTAGTTTTCAGGGGAAGGAGCGCGGAGCGCGTCTTTGATGGAGCTGATGACTTTTTCTCGCACCGATTCGATCGAGTCGGCCGGGAATTTGCAGCCGGCAGCATTCCGATGTCCACCACCACCAAATTTCTTGGCTATCGAGGCGACGTTGAACGCGCCCTTGGCCCGCAAACTCACAGAGATAACTTCCGATCTATTCTCCTTTACGAAGACGGCGACTTTCACCGAGCGAATAGAGCGGGCATATTCGACGAAACCTTCTGCGTCCTGCGCCAGGGCTCCGCTTCGGTCAAACATCTCCCTGGTCACGTGGATGCAGGCAATCTGCTGGTTCTCACTTAGTTCCAGGGTGGCCAGCACACGCTGCATCAGATCCAGCCGTTCGGGGCTGTAGTTGTCGTAGATCAGATTGGCAAGGTGATTGGGGTTGACGCCCAGATCCACCAACCGACCGGCGATTTCAAAGGTCCGGGAGCCGGTGCATTCATACCTGAACGAGCCGGTATCGGTGCAGATTGCCACATAGAGGGAAAAGGCGCCGTCATAAGTGGGGGTCTGCCCCAGCGCCTCACTGATTTCGTATACCATCTCGCCGGTCGAACTGCACTGCGAGTCGACCCAGCGGTAATCACCAAAATTCTGGTGTGAGAGATGATGGTCTATCACTACAAATGGGGATATGCGCAGGAATGTATCCTGGTTACGCCCCATCCTGTCGGCCTCACCGCAATCCAGGGCGATGGCGCAGATATCAACGCCGGCCTCATCGACAAATGTCTGCAGCTGGTCAATGTCTGTGCTCAATGCCCGACTGCTGGGAAGGAAATTGTAAAGATGGGAGATGGGCTCATCCAGGTAGGCAAAGACCCGTTTACCCATCTGCTCGAGCATGTCCGTCATGGCCAACAGTGAACCGAGGGCATCACCGTCAGGCTGGACATGAGTGGTGACCACACAATGACCTGCATCCCTGATAACTTCGAGAATCTTTTCAGGAATCTTCTTGTTGCTCATCTCTTTCCCGGGCAATTTCGTCGAGCAGCTTCTCTATTTTTTCCACCTCTTCGAATTCTTCATCATACCAGAATCGAAGTTCCGGCGTAAACCGAAGATTCAGGGTTTTGGCCAGATGGCTGCGCATGAACCCGGTGGCCTTCTGCAGACTTTGGTGCACCTGCCCGATTTTGGCCTTGCCCTGAAACATGGTGAAATAGACTTTTGCATGCCGCAAATCGTCCGAAAGTGTAACCCGACTGATGGTAATACCCTGCAGATGGGGATCCCGCACTCGCTGTACGAGCAGCACAGAAAGCTCGTTCTTGATCACATCGGCAACGCGCGAGGCCCGCTTGGGGGGCTGGGTGCGTTCAGCACCCAGTGATTCGAGTTCCTGTTTGGGATGCCAGTGAGTAGTCATAGCCGTCTACTCGAGAGTTGATTCGACCTGCAGCATGACAAAGGCTTCGAGATTGTCACCAACTTTGATATCGTTGTAATTCTCGACCCCGATGCCGCACTCGTAGCCCGACACCACTTCCTTGGCGTCATCCTGAAAGCGCTTCAGCGAACCGATCTTGCCGGTGTAGACGACAACGCCGTCACGCAGCACCCGGACCCCGGCATTGCGCCTGATCGCCCCGTCGGTCACCGCACAACCGGCAATTCTGCCGACCTTGGGTACATTGAAAACCTCCCGCACCTCAGCATTGCCGATCACCTCTTCCTCGAAGGTCGGATCTAGCATACCGACCATTGCCTTTCTGATATCGTCAAGCGCGTGATAAATAACATCGTAGGAGCGCACATCAACACTTTCTTTCTCGGCCATCTCCTTGATTTTGGAAGAAGGCCGCACATTGAAGCCGATGACAATGGCATCTGAAGCCGAAGCTAGCAGGATATCCGACTCGCTGATGGTGCCCGATCCCTCGTGCAGCACCCGCACCTTGATCTCGTCGGTGGACAGTTCTTCCGCCGCTTTGGCAAATGCCTCGAGGGTTCCCTGCACGTCGGCACGAATGATCACCCGCAGTTCCTGGACATCGCCTTCGCTCATCTTCTCGAACAGCTTATCCAGGGAAATCTTGCTGCCGGCCGCGAGCTCCGATTCGCGTACCCGCATGGAGCGCGCCTGGCTGACGTTTTTGGCCATCTTGTCGTCGGTGACGACGATGAATTCATCGCCGGCCAGGGGAACACCCGAGAGGCCTTGCACCTCGACAGGCTCTGAAGGCCCGGCACTCTTGATGGTGCGGCCCTTGTCGTCGAGCAGCGCCCGGACCTTGCCGCTGTACTGGCCGACCACAAAGTTATCACCGTTATTCAGGGTTCCCTCCTGGATCAGGACCGTGGCAACGGCGCCGCGCCCTTTATCGAGCCTGGCTTCAACCACCCGCCCCTTGGCCTTTCTGCTGGGATCGGCCTTGAGCTCCAGGATTTCGGCAACGAGCTGGATATTTTCCAGCAGGTCGTCGATACCGGTATTCTGCTTGGCAGAAGTTTCACAATAGATGGTCTGGCCGCCCCAATCTTCAGGAATCAGTTCGAGTTCGGCCAGTTCACGTTTGACCCGATCGGGATCGGCGTTATCTTTGTCGATTTTGTTCACCGCGACCAGGATCGGCACATCCGCGGCCTGGGCGTGGTTAATCGCCTCACGGGTCTGATCCATGACGCCATCATCGGCGGCCACCACTAGGATGACCAGATCGGTGATCTGGGCCCCGCGCGAACGCATTTCGGTAAAAGCCGCATGACCGGGAGTATCGACGAACGTCACGTCACCGGCCTTGGACCGCACGTTGTAAGCACCGATATGCTGGGTGATGCCGCCCGCCTCGCCTTCCGCCACATCGGTTTTTCGGATCGCGTCCAGAATAGAAGTCTTGCCGTGATCGACATGGCCCATGACCGTGACAACCGGCGGCCGGGATCGGGTTTCACCGCCCTCTTCCTGGGCATCGAGGATCTGGATGCCAATCTCTTCGGTGATACCCTGTTCGATCTCGTAGCCAAAATCGGTGGCGATCAGGGTGGCGGTATCGACATCGACCGCCTGGTTCATCGTGGCCATGACGCCGAGCCCCATGAGCTTGGCGATTACCTCGCTGGCTTTGATTTTCATGTTGGCGGCCAGTTCGCCCACCGAGATTGACTCGTAGACAGTGATCTTCTTCTTACTGGCCTTCATCTCGATGGTCGACGGAGAAGCTTTCTTCTCGGCCCTGACCTTGCCGCGTTTGCCGCGTCTAACGCCGCGCTGGTAGTCGGCGTCGAAGTGGGTGAACTTGACCTTCTTCTTTCCTTTCTTGAATCCCTTGCCGCGACGTTCTTCGTCTTCCTCAGCCGCTGTCTGAGCTCGTTTACCCTTCTTCCGAACCCGCTCACCGGTTTCCGGGACGGGCCCCGGTTGGAATTCCGGTGCACCGTTTCTGCCCGCTTTTGCAGGGGCTCGTTTGGCGCCTCTTTTGGGACGCTGCTTATCGGTCTTTTCTTCTTTTTCAGCGGGGAGTTCGATGGTGCCCACCACTTTGGCGATTTTTTTCCGCTCGACCTTTTTGGGCTTGACTATTTCCTGGGTCGCCTCTTCTACCTCTTCTTCGGCTTCATCGGCTGTAGAATCAGCGGCCTCTTCCGGGGCCTCTTCACCATCCGCTACAGCCGCTTCCCCGCTTGCCTCGTCCTGGTCCTCAACAGATTCTGCCGCCGCCACCGTGCCTTCTTCGATTTCGGCTGTCTCAACCGGCTCGGTCGCTTCCGCTGCCGCCGGAGTCTCGACCGCTTCGTCTGCCGCACCCTCTGGAACTTGTTCCGCCGTTTCTTCGGCAGCCTCAGGTTCGGCCTTGGCGCGTCTTCTGATGATCGTGGTCCGCCGGCGAATTACGGTAGATTGCTGATCTCCTTCACCTTCGACACGAGTTTCGACCTTTTCGGGCCCGGGCTCGGGCTCGGGTTCCGGCTCGGCCTTGTTGAACATCGTTTTACGGATCTTCGCGGCCGTATCCTCATCTACGGTTGAACTATGGCCCTTGATTTCGTAACCGGCGGCAATCAATTTGTCGGCAAGTTCCTTACTGCCCATGCCGGCTTCTTTTGCCAGTTCGTAAACCCTCACTCTGCTCATACCCTGCTCCTGATAAACAAAAAAATCATCAGCCTGATCCGAAGATCATCGTCTTTATGTGTTGCTACTCTCAGACTAGACGAAACGCCCGTTTCAGTCGTTTCCCTTGTCGCTCAAATTTCTCTTTACACTCTCGGGTGTCGCAATGATATGTCCCCCGTCCCGCCTGTTTCTGTCCAGGATCGGGAAGTGCTGAACCGTTGTGCCAGACATATCTGATCAGCTCCGATTTTGCTCGCTTTCGGTTGCAGCTGATACAGGTTCTGATCGGCCCTAAGGTCATAGCACTTGCTATTGCTTACCCTCTTCCGGTTTCATTTCCTCTTCGGAAACCTCAGACTCAAGCTCGGCGGTTTCGTTCTCCTCAGCGGCGTCCTCGTTGACGATCTCCGCATTAGTATCTTCAAAGGCCTGCTCTTCACTTGCTGTTTCGGTACCATCCGCCTCGGCCACCGGCGTCTGTTCACCGTTGCTCTCATCCTCAGCCGGTGCGACAGCCTTGGGCCTCGTTCTCTCCAACGGCAAGCCCAACTCCTCGGCAACTTTGACCGCTGCTTCGATGAGCTGCTGTCCAAAATCATCGTCGATGGCCCTGATGATTGTCAGTTCCTCAATGTCGGAAGTGCCCAGATCGGCCGCCGATTTAATCTCCTTGCTGAACAGCTGGTCGGCCAGCCCCTCGTCGATGCCGGGAACCTGCAACAGAGACTGGTAGCCCTCGTCTTCGAGATTGGCCCAGCGTTGCTCACTCTTCACGTCGATACGCCAACCCATCAATTTGGATGCCAAACGGACGTTCTGACCCTGCCGGCCAATGGCCAGCGACAACTGGTCGTTGGGAACCACCACCAGCAGAGAGTTGGCATCTTCATCGACCATGACCATGCTCACGTGGGCCGGTGCCAGCGCATTGTACACATATTTGGCCGGGTCCGGGCTCCAGGTGACAATGTCGATCCGCTCACCCTGCAGTTCCTGCACCACATTCTGGACGCGCGACCCTTTCATGCCGACGCAGGCACCAACCGGATCGACATCCGACTCGGTGGAAGAGACTGCGATTTTTGCTCGAAAACCAGGTTCACGGCTTACCCCCATTATTTTGACGATGCCCTCCGCGATCTCAGGCACCTCCATGGAAAAAAGCTTGGCCAGAAATTCGTCGGCGGTGCGGGACAGAATAAGCTGCGAGTCCCGGGCATTCTCTTTGACTTCGGTCAAATAGGCCCTGATGCGGTCTCCCTGCTTGAAGGAGCGTTTGGGTATCTGATGTTCTTTCGGCAAAATGGCGTCGGTGCGCCCCAGATTGACAATCATGTTGCCGCGTTCAAACCGCTGGACAATGCCGCTGACCACCTCGCCCTCGCGGTCCTTGAACATGTCGAAGATTACTTCGCGTTCGGCATCTTTCATTCGGTGGATTATCACTTGCTTGGCCGATTGTGCTGCGATTCGTCCGAGGTCGGTGATATTCTCCATTTTTTCACCCAACTCGTCGCCGAGTTGTACTTCGGGATCGAGCAGTGTGGCCTGTTCAAAAGAAATCTCGGTCTGATCATCGACCGCTTCTTCGACAACGTTGCGGAACTGGAAGACCTCGACCTCGCCGTACTCCTCGTTGTAGTGCACCTCGATATCGCGCCTGCTGCCGTACTTCTTGCGCGCAGCAGACGCAACTGCTTCTTTTATCGCCTCGATAAGAAGCTGTTTGTCGAAACCGCGATCCCTGCTAATCTGGTCAATAATCCGTTTCAAATCAGATAACATGTATCTATCCTCGCAATAACTGCCTGCCAACCAACCATGTATTGGTTCTTTCTTCTGCCAGTCGGGGTCAGAGCGTCAGTCGCGCTTTATGGATGTTCTCCCACTTTATTCTATAGGTGGTGCCCTCTTCACTGAGCACCTTCAGTTCATTTTGCTCGGTTGTCACCAGCTCACCGATAATCACTCGTTGGGAGTCTACCTCCTCATTGAGTTTTATCCGGGCTTTTTTGCCAAGGTGGCGCTGGCATTCAGCCATCGTCCGCAGCGGTCGCTCCAGTCCCGGCGAAGAAACTTCCAGGTGATAGGGATGGTCGATGATGTCTTCGACATCAAGAAAATCACTGGTTTCCCTACTCACCTGGGAGCAGTCGTCGAGGCTGACGCCCTCTTTTTTGTCAACCACGAGGCGCAGAACCCACCCGTGCCCTTCCCGGCGAAACTGAACATCAAACAGTTCCAGTCCCATCGCCGGGAGCAGCGATTCGGCAAATTCACGCACTCGCTCGATGACTGTATCCATCTATCTCCGCCTGTAGGCCAACTTTCAAAACAGCCTGATAAAAATAAAAAAAAGCGGGCAAAGCCCACTTTCATCTCTCCGACCGGTTGGCGTTACCGGACAGGTATGACCAAAAGCTCAGGATCCCGGACTGACCGGAAATCCAAAGTGGAGCGGGCAACGAGGCTCGAACTCGCGACCTCAAGCTTGGGAAGCTCGCGCTCTACCAACTGAGCTATGCCCGCATTACCCCAGCTAAAACTGACATAAATAAACACACTTTAGCTAAATAGTCAAGGTTTGGCGAGCTGGTCGACACAATACTCACCATGCACCCAAACATGGGACTCGATAACTATTGTTTCCTTTAAACTTTAATTTGACAAATCCGATACAGATTAATACAACGTCTGACAAATTGAGGGAAGCCCCTCCGGTATTTCATGCTACTTGTATCTTTCTCCACCTGCCGGATGCCACGACCCTTTCGAACCATCCATTTAAGCCCATGATGACGGCGTTAATTTCAACCCAGATGACAGAAAAAACACTTATCATAGCCGAAAAGCCAAGCGTCGCGGCCGATCTTACTAAGGTCCTGCCCGGTTCCTTCAAGAAGACCAGGACGCACTACGAGGGTGATTCCTACCTGGTCTCCTATGCAGTGGGTCATCTGGTGTCGATCTGCTACCCCGAAGAGATCGATCCTCGCTATCAGAAGTGGCGCATGAACGATCTGCCCATTCTGCCGGAAAGTTTTCCGCTCAAGGTACTCGACGGTACCAAGAGCCAATTCAACGCCCTGCAGAAACTGATCCGACGCAAAGATGTGTCGACGATTATCAACGCCTGCGATGCTGGTCGTGAGGGCGAACTGATCTTCAAATACATTTTGAATATCGTCTGGAACAAATCGGTGGCCGGCAAGCAGATAAAACGACTCTGGCTCCAGTCCATGACCGATGAGGCGATCAGGAACGGTTTCGAGGCCCTGCGCGGCAACGAGGAAATGGTCCCCCTCGAGGATACCGCCCTGTGCCGCTCGGAGTCGGACTGGTTGATCGGCATCAATGCCACCCGGGCCCTGACCGCCTACAAATCACGCTTCGGCGGTTTCTTCAAAACTCCCTGCGGCCGGGTGCAGACCCCGACCCTGTCGATGCTGGTGAAGCGCGAGCAGGAGCGACTCGATTTTGTTCCCAGAACTTATTTCAATCTCCAGGCCACCTTCGGTTTCAATGGTGATCATTACACCGGCAAATGGATCGACCCATCTTTTAAAAAGGACCCGGACGACGAATATAAACGCCGGGACCGCATCTGGGATCGTGGAGATGCTGAAACCATTATCAACAAGTGTCGTAACCACCCGGCCCAGGTCACCGACACCAGCAAAAAAACCACCCAGGCCCCGCCTCAGCTCTACGACCTTACCTCACTGCAGCGTGAAGCCAACGGCCGCTTCGGTTTTTCTGCCCAGAACACCCTGTCAATCGCCCAGGCACTTTATGAGCGTCACAAGATACTCACCTATCCCCGTACTGACAGCCGCTACCTTCCCAGGGACTACCTGAAGACTTCGGCCGGCGTGGTGGCCCGTCAGCAGGGCTGGCGCTTCAAAAGCTTTGCCCAGGTCATCCTAGATAACAAGTACATCAAGCCGAACCCACGTATTTTCAACGATGCCAAGGTATCGGATCACCATGCGATAATTCCCACCAACAAGCTACCCGCCTCCCTCTCCGAGGCTGAACTGAAGATATACACGATGGTGGTCCAGCGTTTCCTGGCCGTCTTTTTTCCGCCCGCCGAATATCTGAAAACCAGAAGGATATCGCTGGTCGAGCAAGAGTCGTTTCTGACCGAGGGCAAGATTCTCACCAAGCCCGGTTGGAAAGTGGTCTATCTGGCAGGCAAGCGCGAACAGGGAGAAGACATCATTGAACCGGTACCGCCGGGCAGTGAGGTGATCTGCAACTCGGTCGAACTCATGGAGATGGAGACCCGGCCGCCGGCCCGCTTCACTGAGGCAACGCTGCTCACCGCCATGGAAAATTCCGGGAAGCTGCTCGATGACGATGAACTGGCCGAGGCGATGAAGGAGCGAGGCCTGGGGACTCCGGCTACGCGGGCATCGATTATTGAAAAACTGATCAAGGACAAGTATCTGGTCCGCGAAGGAAAAGAGCTGGCCCCTACCGGTAAGGCTTTTGATCTGCTGGCTATAATCGAGGCCATGCGGATCGACGTTCTGGCCTCACCGGAAATGACCGGGGAGTGGGAATACAAGCTCAATCAGATCCTCAAAGGCACGCTGACCCGGTCGAAGTTCATGGACGAAATCCGCGGGCTCACCGATCACATCATCGATCAGATAAAAAACTACGACGAGGCCACACAAACCAGCGAAGCCGGGTTCAGCCCTCTGAACGGCTTTGTCTTTCTGGAGACCCCCACTGCCTACATCAGCCAGGATCAGAGCATCATCATCCGCAAAATTCTGGGCGGCCGGGTAATGAAAGAGTCCGAGGTGGTGGACCTCATCAAAGGCAGGACGATCGGCCCCTTTGCCGACTTCCGCTCGAAGAAGGGCAAGCCCTTTGCCGCCATGCTCAAGCTCACTGACAACAAAATCGAATTTGTCTTTCTCGATAACGGCGAAGATATCGACCTCGACCTGGTAAAGAAGAACGGTTCGCTTGGCCTGTCGCCCATCGACGGGACTCCGGTTTACGAAACGCCGACCGGCTTCATGTCTGAATCGGCGATCAACGGCGATGAGAAAAAAGGCCTGCGGATCAGTAAGATGATTCTGTCGAAAACACTGACCGACAAAGACATTAAAAAACTTTTGAGCGATAGGAAAAGTCCGCTGATCAAAGGCTTCATTTCAAAGAAAAGAAAACCCTTCGACGCCTATCTGCTACTCGATGATAAGGGTAAAATCAGTTTTGAATTTCCCCCCAGAAAGATGCGGCGCAAGAGAAAAAAAAGTTGACAGTCCCCGGCTATTGAGCCCAAATAATTAATATGAAACAACTCAAGAAAGAATACCGGACCCTTGACGGTGGTCAATTGGCGGCAATCTGCGCCCAAATTGGGACGGACGGCAAGGGCGAGGATATTGTCATCCTCGATGTCCGGAAGATCTCTTCATTTACCGATTACTTTGTCATTCTCAGCGGCAGATCCACCCGCCATGTGCAGGCGCTGGCCGAAAGTCTGGAACACGAACTGCGCTCCAAACGAATCAGCTCCAGCCGGGCCGAAGGACTCTCAGAAGGCAAATGGGTCTTGCTCGATTTCGATGACGTGGTAGTTCACATCTTCTACCACGAACAGCGAGATTTCTATGATCTCGAGGGACTCTGGCATGACGCCCCGCGCCTCGAAACCCAGAGCTGATTCCAACCCAGGCACACACCCACGGTAGAGTCATGCAATATCTCAGCACCCGAGGACAATTCGCCAACCGATCCTTCAGCGAAGCGGTGATAACCGGGCTGGCCGAAGACGGAGGTCTGCTGCTGCCCAGGGCGGTACCGCGCATCGACCGGGCCACTTTTGAAGCCTGGCAGAAACTCAGCTACAGCGAACTGGCCTTCGAGGTGATGTCGCGCTTTATTGACGACATACCGACCAACGATCTCAAGGAATTGATCAACAAGTCATATGCCACCTTCACCGACGAACAGATAGTTCCTCTCGTACATCTCGGCAACCTCCATATCCTTGAGCTGTTTCACGGCCCCACGCTGGCTTTCAAGGACATCGCCCTGCAGTTTCTGGGTAACCTTTTTGAATATCTTCTCGACCGCGACGACGGTCACCTCAATATTCTCGGCGCCACCTCGGGCGATACCGGGAGCGCCGCAATCCATGGGGTCAAAGGCCGGGAGAGAATACGGATATTTATCCTGCACCCCCACAAACGGATCAGCGAGGTGCAGGAGAGACAGATGACCACCGTCGCCGATGACAACGTATACAACATTGCGGTCACCGGCACCTTCGACGACGCCCAGGCGGCGGTGAAGACCATCTTCAGCGACGTGGAGTTCAAGAAGACTCATCACCTCGGTTCTATCAACTCGATCAACTGGGCCCGCATCCTGGCCCAGGTGGTCTATTACGTTTACAGTTGCCTGCATGTGGCGGTGCACGAAAAGAACCGTGCGGTGGCTTTCTCGGTGCCCACCGGTAACTTCGGGGACATCTTCGCCGGCTACATCGCCAAGAAAATGCTACCTGAAGGTTCAATCAGCAAACTGGTGCTGGCGACCAATAGCAATGACATCCTGACCCGGTTCGTGAACAAGGGAGATTATTCACTCGGCGAAGTAGTTGCCACTTCTTCGCCTTCGATGGATATCCAAGCCGCTTCCAATTTTGAACGCTATCTCTATTACCTGATGGACAAGGAACCGGACCTGGTGCGCGAGGCTATGCTGAAATTCAGCGTTGACGGCAAACTCTACATGCATAACTACCTGGCCCATATCAAGAGGGATTTTGCTGCTTCAGCCGTCACGGAAGACGAGGTCCAGGAGACCATCACCCGCTATTTTCAGGATCATCGTTACGTGCTCGATCCGCACACCGCGGTAGGAGTGAGGGCAGCTGAACAGCACCGCGACCAGGGAGTACCAATGGTCTGCCTGGCCACCGCCCACCCGGCTAAATTCCCGACCACGGTTGCCCAGGCCGTGGGCCAGCCGCCAAAGCTCCCTGCCGTTCTGGCCGAATTGGAGGGCAAACCCTCACGCTGCGAGGTGATGGACTGCTCCGTTGATGTGCTCACTGCCTACATTGAGAGCCACGCACTGAAAGGGTCATGAGTCGCCCTGGAGATTCCTATAGAAATCAGGTCACAAAGGCCGCCTCTTTCATTTCAGATATTTGCTCGAACATCCCGATAAACGCCGTTCAACTCGGCACCGGGCTCGGGGAACTGACCAACAGGGTGGAGATTGAATACGAGATCCCCTACGAGGGCATTCCCTGGTTCCCTAAATCAACCGTGGAGAGTCACCGGGGCGCCCTGTTGATCGGGCGTCTGGAGGGCTGTCGTGCACTGATTCTATCCGGCAGATTTCATTATTACGAAGGTTATTCCACCAGGGAAATAACCCTACCTATCAGGGTTCTGCAATTGCTCGGGGTCAAGAATCTTATCATCACCAATGCCGCCGGCGGACTGAACCCGCTGTTTCTGCCGGGGACCATCATGATCATCAGGGACCATCTTAATTTTCTCGGGGAAAATCCGCTGCGCGGACCCAATGTCGAAGACTGGGGACCGCGTTTTCCAGACTTCTCAGAGCCCTATGGGCCGGATTTGATCAAGACCGCCCTGGACAGCGCCGACCACTGCAGGATCGATAGGGTTGTCACCGGCACCTATGCATGTATCCCCGGCCCCAGCCTCGAAACCCCTGCGGAGACTCGCTGGCTCAGGCAATGCGGGGCGGACGCGGTCGGCATGTCGTCGGTACCCGAGGTGATCATTGCCCGACATGGTTCCATGCGGGTCCTCGGTCTGTCGCTGATATCCAACGTCAACGACCCGGACAATTTTCAGCCCATTCTGCTGGAAGACATTATCGCCGAGGGCCGGCGGGCATCGGCCAGACTCCAAAAACTGATCGTCGAATTCATCAATAGGCTCGACCGGGGAGGCTGAGCACACTATGGACGGGAAACATGATCAGGCTGATTATATAGTTTCCGGCAGATACCTTTTGCCCACTTGGCGTCACGCCGACCGGATAGAAGACGGCGCCGTCGCTGTCCTGGGCGATGCCATTGCTGCCATTGGCAGCCGCGCAGAGTTGACCGCCAGATTTCCCGAAGCAGAGCGGCTGCACGAACCGGCGGGACTGGTCATGCCCGGTCTGATCAACACCCACACCCACGCGCCGATGAGCTATTTGCGCGGCATTGCCGATGACCTGCCGCTGATGACCTGGCTGCAGGAACACATCTTCCCGGTGGAACAGCAGCTCGACGCCGAGATGGTTTACCTCTCCACCCTGCTCTCCATCGCCGAGATGATCAAATCGGGAACCACCAGTTTCTGCGACATGTACCTTTTTGCTGGCGAAGTTGCCCGGGCCGCCGACGAAACTGGCATCAGAGCCTGGATCGGCGAGGTGCTCTACGATTTCGATTCACCCTCCTATGGGAAACTAGATAACGGCTTTGCCATGGTCAGGGAACTGGTCTCTGCCTACCGGCAGCATCCGCTCATCTCGATAACCGTCGCCCCGCACTCGGTTTATACCTGCGCACCCACGCTGCTGGAGAGAGCGGCTGAGCTGGCTGCAAATGGGGGCTGCCTGCATGTTGTCCACCTCGCCGAGACTGAATCCGAAGTGGCCACCTGTGTCGAGCGCTACGGGGTCCGTCCGGTGCAACATCTTCATCGGCTCGGCCTGCTGGAAAGCAGGCTGTTGGCCGCTCACTGTGTACATTTGACCGAGGAGGAGATGGATCTGCTGGCCAGCACACAGGTCAAGGTAAGTCATTGCGTCGAATCGAACATGAAACTTGCCTCCGGTGCCGCACCGATACCGGCGCTCATTCAGAAAGGGGTGTGCGTAGCCATCGGCACCGACGGACCCGCCTCCAACAATGATGTCGACATGTTCGCTGAAATGAGCAGTGTTGCAAAGGTACACAAGGTCGTGGCCATGGACCCGACGGTGATGGATGCCGAGACCACCCTGAAATGCGCTACCTTTAACGGAGCCATGGCGCTTGGGGCAGAATCTGAGATCGGAACACTGGAGACGGGCAAAAAGGCAGATCTGATCGTCCTCGACCTGGATCAGCCCCACCTGGTGCCGCTCTACAACCTTCCCTCGCACCTGGTCTACGCCGCCCGGGGCGGGGATGTGATCCATTCGATGATCAATGGCCGCCTGGTCATGAAACAGCGGCATCTGCTGAGCCTTGACGAAGATATGGCGATTGCCAGGATGCGGGAGCTCAGCACCAAAGTATTGCGGATCAGGGAACAGGCCGGCGCTGCCAAATGAAACCCTGGCCGTGCCGTCCAGCTTGACTTTCTGGAGATACTACTCTATACATAGCGGCATAAGCAGAACGGCAGATTTACTGCGGGATTAGTCAAACCATGTAGCATTATCGAGGTACGCACATGTTCGGACTGGGAATGCCTGAACTTATAGTCATACTGGTGATTATCGTCATCATTTTCGGTGCTGGGAAACTTCCTGAAATAGGCTCGGGAATAGGAAAAGGCATTAAAAATTTCAAGGAAGCCACCAAGCAGGACGAAACCAAAACGATCGACGAGAACAATCAGGATTCTGAAGATTCCACTAAAAGCTGATCATCACCGCTGGAGAAGACCCCATGTTTGGACTTGGAACCCCAGAACTCATCGTCATTCTAGGCATTGCCGTCCTCATTTTCGGGGGTAAAAAACTGCCCGAGATCGGCTCCGGCCTTGGCAAGGCCATGGGCTCTTTCAAAAAAGAAGTCGGCGATGTCAAAGCCAGCTCCAAGGAGCTGATCGACGACCTGCCCGGCGTCAAGGAAGTCGCCGAGGTCAAGGATCAGATCGATAAGGTCAAAAATATCTCCAACATCACAAAATAGCTGTTCTTTTAAATACGTCACTGATCATTGACGTAATGCCCATTTTCCTCTCCTTTTTCTGAGATTTGCAGACATTCCCCCGCATTGGGACCTTTCTCCCCCCTCCCTCGACCGGCCGCTTACTTGACTCCATTTCACATTTTGTGTATATGTGCAGGTTCCGAAAAAATATTGATTACCACCCGGCTGGAAGTACCCCACCTGCGGTTCGCTTTCTATTAAATACTCATATAGTTGCCGGAAGGTGGCTCACTCTTTACCCAGGAGAATTAGATGTGTCGATTAGCCCTGAAAACAGCTAATGAACCCTTCTCGCCTTACGAGGTGCTCAAGGCAATGGAAGCCATGAAGGAAGGGTACGACGGCTCCGGCCTCGGGCTTCTGCTCAGGGGCCTTGAGTTTGAAGATTTCAAGTATAATCCGAGATTTCCAATCCTCTCTGGTATTGCCGAGAACAAAAAGGCCTGGAAGCGACTTGACCAGTTTATGGAAAAGCGCGGTTACGAACTCAAATACGATCACAAGTTCCACATGGACCGCAGCCATATGGGCGACATGGACCGTTATCGCTATTTCCTCAGGGCCTACCGTATGCCGGAGGAATTCCAGGGAAAAGAGATGGAAGACAGGGAAGGCGAACTTCTGGAAACCCGGCTGGCTCTGCGTAAAGATGGAGAAGCGCACGGCGGCGACCTGTCGGTCTTTTCGTTCTGGCCCGACGTGGCGATGATCAAGGAGGTGGGCTGGCCGCTGCAAGTCGGCAACCTGCTGAGTCTTCATGACAGTCAGATCCAGTCTCGGGTCTGCATGGCCCAAGGCCGTCAGAACACCAACTACGGTATCAATCTTTACGCCTGCCATCCTTTCTTCGTGCAGGGCATCTCGACCATGACCAACGGCGAGAATACCGCTTTTGTGCCCATCCGCGACTGGCTGCTGGGCAGGCCGTTCAAGGGCTACATGGGCTACCAGAGCGACTCCGAGGTTTTCACCCATATTCTCCATTACACCTTGAAAGAGTTGAGGCTGCCCTTGCAGGCCTACAAGCACATCATCACCCCGCTGAGCCTCAAGGAACTGGACGGTCATCCCCAGGGTGATTTCCTCATCGGGTTGCGCAATGCCTGCAGACGGCTCATCATCGACGGTCCCAACGCGGTAATCGGTACCCTGCCGGACGAAACCTGTCTGCTGGTCATGGATCACAAGAAGCTACGTCCGGCCACCGTCGGAGGCAGAGAGGGCGTCTGGGCAATCGCCTCGGAAATGTGCGGCGTCGACGCCATGGTTCCCGATCGCGATCCGAGCCTCGATTTTCAGCCCATGAGAGAACATACCGTCATCATTCCCCCAGATAGAAAGGAATTAGAAATATGGTCCCAATTCGATCAGTTCCCATTGAGCCTGGCGGCTTAACCTATCACGATCTGCCCTGGATCATCCAGCATCGTGAAGATCGCTGCACCCTCTGCGGCCACTGTACCAGTGTCTGCCCGAAGGAGTGTCTGCACCTGACCTACCGGCGCCAGCGGATGCCCAACCTCGAGGTGATGAGCAACAAACGGGGCAGCGAATACCGCACCTTCGTGGGTATCAGGCAGAAGACCGACATGGCCCACGCCTGTATCGGCTGCGGCATGTGTGCGATGGTCTGTCCCAACGAGGCCATTACCCCGGTGCTCAACACGGTGGAAAATCGCACCCTGTTTCTCGCCAATCAGAAGGGCGAGGCTTACAAACGGGGCGGCCGCAGAAACACCTCCGGGCCGACCCTGCTCGATCGGATCATGTTCGACCGCATCTCGATGCTCACCGATCCAGCCCTGGACGCAGGTCGGCACGAGTTCACCGTGTCCACCACCCTGGGCCGCATCCTATCGCCGGAAGACTACCTGACCCGTACAGCTCAGGGCGGCTGGATCCCGCCGACCCGTGAGGTATTTCCGTTCATCATCGGATCAATGTCGTTTGGTGCCCTGTCTCCGAACATGTGGCTCGGGCTTCTCCAGGGCGTCGCCTACTGCAACGAAGTCCTGGGTATTCCGGTGGTCATGTGCACCGGTGAAGGCGGCTGCCCGCCATGGGTCCTCAAGAGCCAGTATTTGAAATACATCATCCTACAGATCGCTTCCGGTTATTTCGGCTGGGATGAAATCATCAGGGCCATTCCGGACATGCAGTGCGATCCGGCGGCGATCGAGATCAAGTATGGCCAGGGAGCCAAGCCCGGCGACGGCGGCCTGCTGATGTGGTACAAAGTCTCCAAACTGATCGCCCGATTGCGTGGGGTACCCGAGGGCGTCGACCTGCCCTCGCCGCCTGTTCACCAGACGCTCTACTCCATCGAAGAGAGCGTCATGAAGATGATTCAGACGCTGTCCATGGCATTTGATCACAAGGTGCCCGTCTATCCGAAAATTTCGGCCTCGACCTCGGCAAAATCTGTCCTCAACAATCTGGTCCGTAACCCCTATGCCGGCGGTCTGCTGATCGACGGCATCGACGGCGGCACCGGTGCAGCCTACAACGTGTCGATGGATGCAACCGGACACCCGGTGGCCTCGAACGTCCGCGAGTGCTATCTGGACCTGGCCGCCCAGGGTATGCAGAACGAGGTGCCTATCTATGCCGCCGGCGGCGTCGGTAAAAACGGCAACGCTGCCCAGAACGGCATGGCCCTGATCATGCTCGGTGCCTCTGCGGTGCACATCGGCAAATATATCATGCAGTCTGCCGCCGGCTGTCTCGGCAACGAACAGAACCGGTGCAACGTCTGCAATGTCGGCATCTGCCCGAAAGGCATTACCAGCCAGAATCACAAGCTTTACCGCCGACTCGACCCGGACAAGGTGGCTGAACGGGTGGCCGAGACCTTTATGGCTATCCAGACTGACGTAAAGAAGATCATGGCGCCGCTTGGCAGATCCCAGAGTCTGCCCATCGGCATGTCCGATGCCGTCGGCATCAACGACAAGGCTGCCGCCGACCGGCTGCAGATAAAATACGTCTGCTAAGTCTAACGTTTTCTGCTAAGGAGTTCCTCTGTGACTAGAGTTATCAAAGGTCTTGACCATGACGGCAACCGCATCAACTCGATGGATTTCGAGCATATCGTCCGCCAGGCGGCTGCCGAAGAATCCAAGCTGACTCTCGAATCATACGGCCAGCACAATATCGGCATCAGGCTCCACCGTGAAGACGGCCTGCACCTGCGGGTCAAGGGCCCCTGCGGCCAGCGGCTCGGTTCCATGGGTATGCCGGGTACCACCATTACCTGCGAGGGTTCGGTGTCCGACGATGTCGGCTACCTCAATATCGGGGCCGAGATCACCCTGCACGGTGATGCCACCAACGGCGTCTGCAACGCCATGGCAGCCGGCAAGGTGTTTGTCGGTGGCTCCATCGGGGCCCGCGGCCTGACCATGACCAAATGGAATCCGGACCACGAGAAACCCGAGTTGTGGGTGCTCGGCTCCACCGGCGATTCATTCGCTGAATTCAACTGCGGCGGCATCGCCGTCATCTGCGGGATCGACCCCAAAAATCCCGACAACGTGCTGGGCTACCGCCCCTGCGTCGGAATGGTCGGCGGACTCATCTATTTCCGCGGCGAGCAGGACGGTTCCTATTCGAAAACCAACGCCCGGCTCGATGTGCCGACCGACGAGCAGTGGCAGTGGCTGCTGGATAATATCAGCGGCTATCTCGACAAGATTGGCCGTCAGGACCTGCTCGAATCCCTGACCGTTCGCGAGGAATGGCAGGTGCTCAACTCGGTCACCCCCCAGGAGCGCGCCCTGATGTGGTCCGGGCCGATGCCCATGGCCCAGTACCGGGACGAATTTTGGAATAAAGCCTTCGGCGGCGACCCGCTGCGTGACCTGGCCCCGGCGCTCGACCGTTCCACTATCGGCGCCATAACCACCGGCGATCTGCGACGCCGGGCTCCGTGGTGGTCCAACAACGAACAGGCTGCCCCCTGTACTTACTACTGTCCGATCCATATTCCCACCGTCGAGCGGTTGCGCCTGATTCGCGAGGGTAAGATAGAAGAGGCCTACGAACTGATCCTCGGCTACACGCCGCTTCCGGCCTCGGTCTGCGGCGCCGTCTGTCCGAATCTGTGCATGGAAAACTGCACCCGGACCGGCGTTGACGGTTCCATAGAGATGCAGGTACTGGGGCGGGCCGTGGCCAATTTCGATCCACCCGAGGAAGCCGAATCACTGGGCAAAAAAGTGGCAATTATCGGCGGCGGGCCGGCCGGACTCAACGCTGCCTGGCAACTTGCCATCGGCGGTGTCGAGGCGCACATCTTCGAGCGCGACTCACAGCTCGGCGGCAAACTTGCCCAGGTCGTTCCCTGGGAACGACTGCCCCAGGCCATCTGGGACGAGGAGATCAAGCGTTTTACTTCGCTGTCAAACGTCCATGTCAATCTCGACACCGATATGACGCCGACAAAATTCGAAGGATTGCAGAAGGACTTCGACTACGTGATCATCGCGGTCGGCACCCACGAGCCCAGAAGACTGACCTTCCCGGGCCATGAACTGGTCATTCCGGCGCTTGACTTTCTCAAGGAGGCCAAGGGCAAGGAGTCGATGAAAATGGGTAAGGAGGTCGTCGTCATCGGCGCCGGCAACGTCGGCTGCGACGTGGCCTGCGAAGCCTATCGGCTTGGCGCTGAACAGGTAACCCTGGTCGATATCCAGAAGCCGCTGGCCTTCGGGAAAGAGAAAGAAGCGGCCGAGGCTCTTGGCGCTGGCTTTAAATGGCCGGTTGTAACCAAGGAGGTTACCCCCGAAGGGCTGGTCACTACCGACGGCGAACTGATTCCGGCCCAGACAGTGTTCATCTCCATTGGCGATGTCCCTTCGCTGCCGTTTCTTCCCGGTTCGGTGCAGACCATGCAGGTAGGAGGGGCCGATTGGATCCAGACCGACCAGGCCCACAAGACCTCGGATGGCAGGATTCTGGCCATCGGCGACGTCGAACGGCCCGGACTGGCCACCGACGCGCTGGGTGCCGGAAAGAATGCAGCAGAGGCAATACTGGCGGAAATCAGGGGAGAAGAGTGGCAGCCGTTCAACAAACAGCTGGTCCCTCAGCAGACCCTGACCATCACCCACTATAACCCAAGCGACAAAGGCAACACCGAAGAAGACCAGGCTGCCCGCTGTCTATCCTGCGCGACCTGCCGGGATTGTCACCTCTGCGAGACGATCTGCCCGACCGGGGCGATAACCCGGGACGAGCTGCGATTAAGCGCGGAAACCAGCTTCGAGTATATATCCGACGACGACAAGTGCATCGGTTGTGGATTCTGTGCCGACACGTGTCCCTGCGGCATCTGGCAGATGAATCCCTACTAGCCTGACGTTCATGGAAAACCAACATTTCCACCCTGCGATAATCCCAGGCTAACCCCTCTACGCCTCATAGCCAAGCCCCCATTGTGCTGCAGGGGACTGGGGAGAACAGAATTCGATAGAAATAGCTCAGGCTGTGTTGATATCCTGCAGGATCGCTTGATACAAGCGTTCGACCAAGGCCTGATTGTAATCGTGAGAGGTCATGTTGGCGACGATTCGCCCCCTGATCGGAAAGCCGAGCAAATAGAGATCGCCGATCAAGTCCAGGATTTTGTGGCGCACGAATTCGTCGGGATAGCGGAGTTCCGTATTGATGACCTTTCCCTCGTGCATGATGATGTGGGAGTTGAGGTAACCGCTGCCCACCTTGCCGAGCCTCTGGGCCATCTCGATATTTTCAAATGTGTTGAAAGACCGCGCAGGAGCAATTTCTTCGGAGAAAGACTCTTTCTCAGGGTTGAAAGTGAAAATCTGCTCGCCAATGGGCTTGGGATACTCCACTCGCATGACAACCTCGAAACCGTCGAACGGCTCGGCATAGAGATGTTTTTCCTGGTTTTTCTCTTTACCGACCCCGATCTTTTTCCTGATCACGGCAATTTTGGTGGGAGCCTGCTGTTCCACCAAGCCGACTTTGGCTATGAGCTCACTAAAATCCTTGGCAGAGCCGTCAACGTTTGGTATCTCGTCATCCACCTTGATGAGCACATTGGTAACTCCATGCACGGAAAAAGCAGCCATGAGGTGTTCCACCGTGCGGATTTGCTGTATGCCGTTTTCCAGGGTAGTCGAGTTGGCGGAAAATTTTTTCGCCAGATCGCTTTTGGCATAGTTTTCCACGCTGGTGATATGACCGCGAATGGTCTGTCCTTCCAGGGTTTGAAAGACGATTCCTTCGTTGACTCCCAAAGGACTCAAGATGATTCCCGTTTTCCTTCCGCTCAGCAGCCCCACACCATTGAGCACGACATTCTCTCCAAGAGTGCGCTGGGGTTCAGAAGAAACGACGATATCAACCGTGCCGGTGGGAATTGACGATTCGAGGTTGGAGGCTCCGTTTGTTGATGGAGAAGATGAGGACGAGCCAATTTTCAGCGGTCGGTGATGAATGGCTGACTCCACTTTCTCGAGCAAGGCTTCGAGATGAAGCGGTTTTTCCATGAAATCGTAGGCGCCGGCTTTGATGGCGGTCACCGCCGTCTCAATGCCGGCGTGTCCACTCATCATTATGATGGGGAGTCGGGGAAAACGCTCGTGCAAACGCTTAAGCAGTTCCAATCCGTCAACACCTGGAAGCCATATGTCCAGGAGCACAAGCGAAGGCTCCTGGGTGTCAAGGCTCTGCCAGAAGCTTTCCGCATCCTGAAAGGCAACCGAATCATACCCCTCATCGGCGAGAATGCCTGAAACGGTAGAGCAGATGTGCGGCTGGTCGTCAACAATACATATTGGATTCATTTCAAATGGGTCCTGTTAGGGTGAAAAACACTCTTATGATAGCTATGTTCTGTAATTTTACCAGCGGGTGCTGTAAAGAAACGTATCGTAAGCACGAATCTTGCTTTCTAGATTCCATTATACTCGGATTTGCACACTGTGTGTAATAATGGCCAAACAGTTCCGCAGGCGCTGCTGCTCTCAGAGCTGATCAAGGCAGCCATTGATGCAGCCCCTGATCGCCGCAGGGGGTTTTAATCCGTTTGATCGGATTTTGCAAAACATTCGGCCACCACAGCGCATTCCAAACCAAAAGGCAGGTACCCCGCATACCCAAGAACAGGCATTTCAAATATATGGAATCTCTGCACAAACGGAATCGAGTAAAGCCATTTTGCGTAGCTGAAATAATTCCACATTTCCCAGAACAGTCCGCAGATAAGAGCTGAGAGGGCCAGCAGAAAAATGCGGCTCCAGTTGCCCTGGCTTAGCGGGGCAAAGATGGTTTGATTGCCGGTGATGAGCTGTACACTGGTCAAGATCAACAGCGGCGAAAGCCATAGTAGCGGGAATAAATAATCAGGGTAAATTCCTATGCAAAGCAAGCCGATCGATGCCACTACGAGCAAGGTGAGTGCCATCGGTCTGGAATTAACAAAATCAAGCTTTTTGTAGGTGGCCAATCCTCCACTCAAGCGCGGAAACGTTCGGAGCAATTCATAGGTCCCCAGCACGGCTGGAAGCACCGTCGAGAAAGGCAGGGTTGCAAATAGTACATACTGAGCGGAAGAAAGGCCTTCGATATTTATGTAGTACCAGTTCTGAACGAATCTGTTGAGGTATTCAAAAAACCACCAGAAGATGGCGCTCACCATAAACAGACTGGTCAGGTATTTGGGTCGGTGCAGCACCATGCATCTGCCCGAACGCATATAGGTAAGCGCATTGACAACACCGATGTAGCCGAACCACAGGGGACTGAAGGTAAATATCTGGTAGTCGACAAACCATTCAAACCTGGACCACGCTAGAACCCAGGCGACCGCGCACAGAAAGATCGATCCCCAGCCCCAGAGAGGAAAAGAGCGGGCTGGCCTCTGGCCGACTATTGTTTGGCCGCGAACTGCTCTGCCAATTAATGGGGACACGGCGGCAAAAACAAATAGGGCGATGGCACCGAAAGCAAGCCAGGAAAAGCCGGCATGTTCAACATACCGGGTCAGCGGAGGAAATTGCAGATATTTTGCAATTTCCTTTCCCGCCAGCAACACACCGCCCAGGGGCAACAAGATTATGAGGCCTATGGCTGCCAGATAGATGGCTCGTCCGTTATACGTGCTACCATTGTCCATTGTTATCCGATCTTATAGTCGAGCATGGCGAGCAGTAGACAGCTTATAGGTAATGGTATCAAGGTATGTCTCACCCCAAAAGCGGACGAGGACTGAACAGGTGGCAGACAGCACATTGCGCTACGAGATACGAAAACCGATGAAACAACGCTGGCATAAATTTGTTTTAAGGTGGTTATCCAGGCTGTACACGGGCGCCTGCCGGGCAGAAATGCTGGACTATCCTCGTCAGAGTCCCAATTCGTCTCTTATTAGAGCCGTTCCCTCAGCAAGAGCCTTTAGTTTACCCCGTGCAACGTTGCGTGCCAGCGGCACCATTCCACAATTGGTGCAGGGATACAGGAGCTCTGGTCTCACGTAGTTAAGCGCCTGTCGCAGCGTGACGGCCACCTCTTCAGGAGTTTCAATCTCATCGGTGGTGACATCGATCGCCCCCACCAATACGTCTTTACCTTCCAGCAAACCAATCAATTCAATCGGCACCCGGGAATTGTGGCACTCAAGGGACACCTGGTCTATCTTCGATTCCCGCAGCAAAGGAAAGGTTTCCTCATACTGGCGCCACTCCGAACCGAGCGTCTTTTTCCAATCAGTATTGGCCTTGATGCCATAGCCATAGCAGATGTGAACCGCGGTTTTACAGGTCAGCCCCTCGACTGCACGCTCCAGCGCTTTTACTCCCCAATTGCGCACGTCTTCGAAAAAGACGTTGAACGCCGGTTCATCGAATTGAATCACGTCGATACCGGCGGCCATGAGCTCGTGAGCTTCAGCGTTGAGAATTTTAGCGAACTCCCAGGCCAGTTTTTCCCGACTGCGATAGTAGTCATCATAGAGCGTATCGACCATGGTCATGGGACCGGGTAAGGTGAATTTTACCGGATGGTTTGTTTCGGCTTTCAAAAAGCGGGCATCTTCCAGATAAACCGGCCTGGGACGCCCCACTTGTCGGACTACGACCGGAACTTCGGCATCGTAGCGGTCGCGTATGCGCATCGTCTCTCGACGCTGAAAATCGACTCCGTCCAGGTGTTCGATAAAGGTCGTAACGAAATGTTGTCGGGTCTGCTCACCGTCGCTGACAATGTCAATCCCTGCCTGTTCCTGGTCGCGAAGCACCAGTCTCACCGCGTCCCGTTTGCCCTCGGTCAAGGTCTGTCCTTCGAGTTCCCAGGGCGACCACAGCTTCTCAGGTTCAGCCAGCCATGCGGGTTTAGGCAGGCTGCCGGTGATCGTGGTTTGTAACGGTTTGGGATCCATAGACTCCCTCCTGGGTTAAGATAGGCTTTACACGGTCAAGTTCTTTGACAGATTTCTCCCTCACTATCCGCAACAGTATCGTTTCAGGACATTTTTACTATTTTCTGGCGTTCTCTCCCAGTCGTAATTCCTCCAGCAACGTTTTCGCCCATATTCGTATCTCTTTCTGATTGCTGCGGTCGCGAACAACGAACCCAGAGCCGCCAGAAAGAGGTGGGGTGAGATGCCTTAGAAGAAGTAGACAATGAACCCCGAAAATGCGAACAGCCAAGCCCAGACACGGAGCATCGAAGTGGAATCAAAGCTGGAGGGTATTGGATTTCGCTTAGTAACTTGGCTCATTCCGGCAAATGGTAGTTTGAAAGCCCTCATAAAAAAGCGGTGTAAAGACTTGTTTAAATCTATGACACCCCCCTGCAAAACGAGATCAGATGGCTGCCGGGGTTTGGGTAACGTACTCACCTCTTCCCTCAGCTAAACTTAAATCACCGATGAGGTGCTGCCTCGGTAGAGCTGAAATATAATCATAAGTGGTTAATGTCTCCTTTTGGTTCCAGTTATATGGTCTGGATAATTGCTCAGAGAGAATGGAGTGAAATGGAGACAAATCCCCTAAGAAAGATAAAAAAAGGGGCATCCAAAGGAACTTGAATAAACGATGAAGATCTTGAGAACTTTTAAAGGGTTGTTTGGATTGCTGTTGGCTTCTATATTCGCTCCTCAAATCTTATGCGCACAGCTGGGCACAGGGCCACAATCAGTTATGGGACTTGGCTCAAATATAAAATCTCAGTTTCTAATTACTGACGATACGAGCCGACTATCAATTGCCAGGCTCGAATCCCCATACCCGTTGAGTTCAGATGACGAAGAGATACACATTCCGGCTTTCAATCTGGATTATATCCATGCAGGAAATGCTACCTCCTATTATCTGTCACTGACAAATAAAAACGACGACATACACGGAATCGCGGGTTTCTCTTTTGATCGGTTTAAGTTCGCGTCGCTCTACGGAAACAGTGATGGGATTATTTCTGCGAGACAAGAATTAAATGGTGTAGCACCTAACTTTTTTCACGGCGCAGTTTCATATGATTACCAATACACAGGCGCTATGCTGGGCTTATCGCTAACCGACGAGCTAATGATTCATGGTGGTTCAAATTTCATCAGATCTGCAGGATTGGAAGACCGATCGGTATACTTTTCGGGCTTCTCTTTCAAGAAATTCTATACAACTTTTAGCAGCGTAAACCGCAGTGACGAAACGGTAGGCTATAGCCTTGTCTATGGTTTTGATCTGGAACGTTATGATTTTTCATATCAAGAGCTGATTTCCCGCTATGGCGCCACTTGGCGTGAGGCAACAATAGATTTCTTGGCTACTGACAATCTCAGCAGAATGAGACTGAGCTTTGGGCGAGGTAACAACGATCTGCATGAAGCTGGTGAGGAAACCAGGGTCGCATTGATGTTCTCGATTCCACTTGGCGGGGACTCTAAACGCCTCAATCGTTCCGGATCCGCCAAGGGATTAGGGTCGAATCGCTTTTCTTCGACCAACTCGTTCCACAAGCTTCGGAATGCAGGGATAGGGGCAGTTGGTTCCGGGGTTGCATTAAGTTCTGGCAGTGCCGACCTCGATCGAACACCAAGATTCAAGAGCCAACACAGAGCAGCTTATTTTGTGCTCTCCAATTTCAACCCAATTTCAGTGCTCCAGAATCGAGAATATGGAAGCTCTGTTTACAGAAATAGAGATAAGACATTTTCCCCAAACAGATTTGTGTCCATAGGCAACCATGATTCTGTCCTAATTACCCCTTACGCTAATATTCCAATCGGAACCAGACCAACCGCCATCTGGCACACCCATGGGGCTTATAAACCTCGATACGCCAACGAGCAATTCTCTGCAGCGGACATCAGGGCTGCAATCAATCTAAAAATGGACGGGTACCTTGGCACTCCCTTGGGGAGAATGAAATATTTTGATTTAGATTCTCGCGTAATCTACACCTTTTTAAATGAAACCGGCAGCAATGAAATTCTTCCTCATTAATTGAATGCATCCTCTTCCTCATTAATTGAATGCATCCATCTAAAAGTTGCTGATAGATGATATTTCCCCGATCTTAAATTTTCTCATACACATCACGGAGAATACGGAGTCGGAATGGGGATAGGTTCGTTCCTATTTTATAAGCGATTGAATATTGTACTTAAGTACAGCCGCAAAAAGTCTTAGCGTCAAATCTCCCCACCCGTTATACTTCAGTGTGGCAGTAAACCGTTGATTCAGTAATGTGGATTTTTATGTATTTTCTTGCAGCATCCTTTCTCCTTGCACTCCTGGCAGTGCCTTTCACCGCTTATTCATTCACCCCTGATCTGGTGCCGGAGTCCCTCGGGTCTGATCCTGTCCTGACAAGGACAGAGGAGATGCGGACCTGGTCCCCGGACAACATGTATGAACACGTAAATGGAGAAGCGGAGCTGCTGATCCGCTACGGGACCCGCGGGCTTGGTTTCTCCGCCTACGAAAACGAGGCGGGAGATTATGTCTCAGTGGATATTCTCGATCTGGGAGAGCCCATAAATGCCTATGGCCTTTACCGTCTTTATGCTGGCTGCGACGGTGAAGAGCTGCAGATTAGCGGTGCGACCGTGCTCGTAGATGATTACACGCAGTATGGGTTTTATGACCGGTACTTCCTCAGGATCAATCTCGATACCGGTGACAGCACCGATGACCGAACCCTGGTGGAAGATTTTCTCATCCATTTAACCGGCCAGGTTCCCGAACCCTCTCGCCTGCCCCCGGCTCTTGCCATTTTGCAGCAAAGCGCCGGTAAACCGTGCGAGGTCAATTATCATCCCGAGCATATCGATTATGACCTGGAAACAGGTCCAGGCTATTCCTGGGTCGACGCAGATGGTGAATCTTACGCGGCAATCATTCTTGATTCCGAAGAAAGTGCGACGCATCAGTCAAATGCATTGACACAGAAAGGCCTTGCCAACCTGACACTCTATAAAAATGGCGTGATCTGGAACAAAGCAGATACAGGCGAACCGACCGACTACATGAAGCAGACGATCGAGCAAATAGTTGAGCAGTAAAGTATTTACGCAGTAGTCGATGTTAACAAGTTTTATCCGAAAATTCGGATTTTCGTTCGACAGGGAACCATGCGAAAAATTTTGCCGCAGCCATTTAGGTACGTCCCGAGGTTTAAATTTTGAGCATAACGAAGAGATCGGGCGAAAAGACAGTTTCAGAATGAAATCAACAGGATAACAGGAGTCCCCATGCACTTCAAAAGGCGCGATCTACTGAAAGGAACCATTGCCTCTCTGCTCTATTCGATTGTACCTGCACGCTCTTCCGCAGATCAGCCTGATAAGCTGCCTAAGAGAGTGCTAGGCCGAACCGGTTTGGAAGTAGCGGTGCTCGGGTATGGCGCCATGCAGGTTTCCGATCCTGCCATTATTCGGCACGGACTGGAGCGGGGCATCAACTACATCGACACCGCTGACTGTTACATGGGCGGCCGGAACGAAAAAGTGGTGGGCAAGGCGGTGACCGGCATCAGAGACCGTGTGGTTATTGCGACCAAGGTACACATCTCCAGTGAATCGAGGATGAGGAAATCGGTTGATCGAAGCCTTAAGTCACTCGGGGTGCCAAGCATCGATCTGGTGCAGCTCCACAACATTCGATCCAGGGATGAGGTCGTCCGCAAGGATGTCCAGATCGCCATGAAGAAGATGCAACAGGAGGGCAAATTTAGATTCACCGCAGTCACCACCCACAGCAATCAGGTCGAGGTGCTCAAGGCGGTAATGGAAGATGGCTTCTACGATGCCGTTCTGGTTGCGGTCAATTTTCGCTCACCGGATAGACTCTACGACACCATCAGGCAAGCTGCCGAAGCTGGCGTCGGAATTATCGCCATGAAAACGCAGAATGGCGGTTACTCAGACAAAGATATTCCAGAATTAACCCCGCATCAGGCGGCGCTTCGCTATGTCTTACATAAGCCCGGCATTCATGTGGCCGTGCCCGGCATGCTCAGCAAGAAAATGATCGCTGAAAATATCGAGGCGACGATCAGAAACGCAGATCTTGCCGACGTCTTCAGACTTGAACACTACCAGAGAGAATTAGCCGGACGGTCTTGCTCGTTCTGCTCTAGCTGTATAGATCAATGCCGTTTTGGAGTCGGTGGACTGGATGTGGCCAGAACCATGATGTATCTCGAAGGCTACCGGGACAAGCGCCTTGCAATGGCCAGCGGCAGAGATGTGTTTGCCAATATAAGGCTATGTGCTGACTGTAAAATTTGTACCGTCTCCTGCAGTCAGAACATCGATATCAAAGGTGCGGCGCAGCGGATGCATCACCACCTCGCCTAAGGTGATCCGCCCAGACCCCCTAAATAGTGGAAGCTGAATTCAGCTCATCGATAAATACCGTGCCATAACAACTCAAGGTGATTTTGCGCCCCTCGCACCTTCGTGCGCCAGTAGCACTCTCTTGAGCTCTTCTCCCGGAGCAAATCCACCAATCCAGCCGCCGGTGCCGACCAGCCGATGACATGGAATAAAGATGGGCAACGGATTCCTGTTGGCGGCCTGACCGACCGCCCGGGCCAGATGCACATTACCGAGCCTGACCGCAAGTTCACCGTAGCTGAGAACCTGGCCATAGCCAATCTCTGAGAGAGCCCGCCAGACACGCTTCTGGAAATCGGTCCCGGCCGGCAGCAGGGGCAGGTCGAAGCGGATGCGGCTCCCCTTAAAATATTGGTCGAGCTGACTGCGAGCCTCGTCCAACAGGAGTGACGAAATATCGGGCCTTCTGGTTCTGTCACCATCGCCTTTACCCCCGAACCTGACTGT
>JABDQA010000035.1 GCA_013042475.1 Desulfofustis sp. | reverse complement strand
CCTGATTCTTTCAAGGCTTTTGTTAACAAAAATATCTATGAGTGTAATAGCCACGAGGATTATGTAAACCGCAACGGTGGCCAGACTAAAATGGCCGAACTTCGTATGAAGGAACTCCTGCTTGATCGTGAGGTGATGTGATGAGCGACTATAATGCTATGGAACTCATGATTGCCGCAGCCTCAAGAGAACTGGAGGACGGCGCCAGCGTAGCGGTCGGAACTGGAGCTCCCTGTGCAGCGGCGATGCTTGCCCAGAAAATATATGCACCCAGCCTGCTGATCCTGTTTGAAGCCGGCGGTGTCGATCCAAAACTTCCAGAGATGCCTATATCGGTGGGAGATTCCCGTTCATTTTACGAGGCTTGTATGGCCGGAAGCATGGCCGACATCATGAATTCCTGTGCCCGAGGATTTGTCGATTACACTTTTTTGGGCGGAGCTCAGATTGATATGTACGGCAATCTGAATTCGACCATAATCGGAGATGATCATCAGAAACCCAAGGTTCGTCTTCCCGGCAGCGGAGGAGCCAACGACTTTGGCTCACTATGTTGGCGAATGATGGTAATGACAAATCAGGATAAGAGGCGTTTTGTAAAAAAAGTAGATTACATAACCACACCTGGCTGGCTTGAGGGAGGGGATTCCCGTAAACATTCAGGTCTTCCGCTGGACAGTGGTCCCTACAAGATTGTAACCGATATGGCAGTAATGGATTTTGAACCTGAGTCCAAGCGTATGCGGGTAATTTCCGTCAACCCTGGTTTCAGCTTCGACGACGTTCAGCAAAACTGCGGATTTGAGCTCTTACAATCAGAAAATATCGAAGAAACTGCTCCCCCTACTAGTCAGGAGTTGGACGTCTTGAGAAATGAAGTTGATCCATATCGGTATGTGATTGGTAGAGGTTAGAAGTTTTGCTCTGGGGCTGAACCTGCCACAGGGCAAAAAAACAAAAGAAACGGTGTCCTCACAAACACCGAAATTAATTTAAAATCTGGAGGTATTTATAATGGGAAAGAAAGTATTTGTAGACCTGAGCCACCCCTTTTTCGGTGATATGCCCCTGTGGCCCTACTTTGAAAAGCCGGAGATCGCTCCGATACACAGCATGGCCAAGGGCGGTGTTGTCACCCAGGTGATCAAGTGCACCATGCACACCGGAACCCACGCAGACGCGCCCCGTCATGTAATGGAGCGCATGTTTGACGGCCGCCGCGCCCTTTACTCCCATGAGCTTCCCGTCGACGCGTATGCCGGCGACGCGGTCTGTCTTGATGTACGCACCCCCGAGTGGCAGCTGACCACCGCTGAAGAACTCGATGACGCGGTTGCCCGGGCAGGCATGAAACCTGAAGAACTGGAAGGTATGGTGGTCTGTATCCGCACCGGTATGCACCTCAAATTCGACGACAGCAAGGATTACTACCACTACTCTGTCGGCAACGGTGTTGAAGCAGGCAACTGGTTCTTAAAACACAAGGTGAAATGTGTGGCCATGGATCAGCAGGCCCTTGATCATCCGTTGCACACATCCATGGGTAACAACGGCACCCGGATGATGCTGGAAGGCTTCACCGGAAAGAATATCTGCGAGGAGTACATCGACAGGTTCGGTGAAGAGGCCTATGCCGAATTCGACAAGGAACTCTATATCAAAATCCACGGTCAGGCCAAGTATGATGAGAAATTTGGCGCCCTTGAAGCGATCGGATGTTACGGAACCTGGGAGCCCTGTCACAAGCTTCTGCTTGGTAACTACATAGTTGGTGTGGAAAACCTCGGTGGCGATTTGGAAAAGGTGGTGAACAAGCGCTTCCGTTTCTTTGCCTTTCCGATCCGCTGGCACCTTGGTGATGGTTCCATGGTTCGTTGTACTGCCGAAATCGATGAGGACGATCTGAACGATGTGCCCACACGCGAGTATACCTATGGTGCGATGTAGGGGGTATTCGGTTGTCCTGAAATTGGTGATCATGTTACTGCCTGATGATACGTACTACCATCATCGATAAAACAACTTAAAAAGGTAAGTTGTTATGCGCGCAAAAACCCTTCATCTGCGAAGCACAAATCCGCGGATGAAGGGTTTTGTCGTTTGAGACAGCAGCTTTGAGGTTGCTCAAAGACGCTTTTATATAAAGATTTCGGAGTGGTGAAGTTAGAAATGTCATTATTGAACTGGAGGCCCCAGTGTTAGAAAAGACTCAGTTTTCAATGCTTCTATTCGGTCTGGATAAATCCATGCGGATGGCAGCCGCTAAATATCCGGCCTACAGGGAAAAACTCGGTGAAATGAATGTGGTATTGCAATTCAAACTCCGGGACAACTCTCAAGGGCGAGTATTTACCTTTGCCAATGGCAAGCTGAACTCGAAATCAGGAATTCATGCCGATCCCGATGTGGTCATTTCGTTCGAGGAAGCTGCTACAGCAGTAAGACTCTTTAAGCCCGGCCGGTCGATGTTGGATTTTATCAGCGCCGCCAAGGCGTTTCAGGTTGAGACGCTGGGAAGTGACGAGCAGGTCTGCTGGGTCAGCGGAATCATAAATTTGCTGTTTCACCTCAACGTCGATTATGGGGTGGATGTGGGCAACGGAGTCAGACGCTACACCAACACCACCAATGGCGGGCCCGTTTTCGTCTATGTCAAAGACGATAAAATCATCCGTATCACCCCGATGGATTTCGAAGAGGAAGATGCTGATCCGTGGGTAGTCAGTGCCCGCGGTAAAAAATTCAGTCCGCCGAAAAAAGCGACTGCAAGCCCTTATGCCTTGGCCTGGAAATCGATGATCTATTCCAAGGATCGGCTGCTTTATCCGATGAAGCGGGTCGATTTCGACCCGGACGGCGAGCGCAATCCCCAGAACCGCGGAATATCGGGTTATGAGCGTATAAGCTGGGAAGAGGCTCTTGATCTTGTGGTAAAGGAGATAAAACGGGCGAAACAGAAACATGGCCCTGGTGCCATACTCAATGGCAGCGGTTCACATCACACCTGGGGAGCGCTGGGGTATTGGCTTAGCGCGCGTCCCCGGTTTTTCAACACCATCGGTTTTACGCCGGTAGTCCACAACCCCGACAGCTGGGAAGGCTGGTACTGGGGTGCTTCGCACCATTGGGGACAGACGGCGAGAAACGGCGGAGGTGAGACCTACAACACCGTAGAGGACTGCCTGAAGCACTGCGAGCTGATCGTGTTCTGGTCAAGCGATCCGGAAGCGACCAGCGGGGTTTACGGCGCCGGCGATGGCACCATTCGACGGCAGTGGATGGAAGAACTCGGTATAAAGGTCGTCCATATCGATCCCTATTATAACCACACCGCTGCACTATTCCCCGGCAAATGGCTCGCGCCGCGTCCAGGAACCGACAGCGCCATGATTCTGGCACTCGCCTATGTGTGGATCACTGAAGATCTGTACGACAAGGAATATGTGGCAAACAGAACGGTGGGTTTCGAGAAGTGGAAAGAACATGTCCTTGGTGAGGATGACGGTATTCCGAAGACTCCGGAGTGGCAGGAGGGGGAAACCGGAGTTCCGGCAAAGGATGTTCGTGCGCTCGCACGCGAGTGGGGAACCAAGAAAACCTACCTGAACTCAGGAGGCATTATCGGTTTCGGAGGGGCGTGCAGAACGGCGACAGGGACAGACTGGGCGCGCGGCATGGTGTACCTGATGGGCATGCAGGGACTCGGCAAACCTGGTGTTAATATGGGCGGATTACAGCAGGGCACCCCGGTTGATACTAGGTTCTTTTTTCCTGGTTACTCGGAGGGTGGTTTTTCAGGTGATCTTGATGGTACGGCAGCTGCGGTCAATATGTACCAGCGGATGCCCAATCTTATGACCAGGAATACCTCCCAACAGGCGGTACCCCGTCTGAAGATTCCCGAGGCTATAATGGATGGGAAATGTGAGGGCTATCCCACAAATCCGATGACCATCGAAGGACAATTCTTTAAATTCGGATTTCCTGCCCCGGGCCATTCACCCATTACCATGTATTACAAATACGGCGGCTCGCACATGGGGACCATGTGCGACACCAACCGCTATGCCAATATGTATAGAACACAGAGTCTGGAATGTGTCGTAAATCAGGCTATCTGGTTTGAAGGTGAAACAAAATTCGCCGATATAATTCTGCCCGCCTGCACCAATTTCGAACGGTGGGATATCGGCGAACATGCCAATTGCGGCGGCTACATCCAGCATTCATTCACCCAGAGCAATCACCGGATTGCGGTGATGCAGCATAAGTGTATTGAACCGCTGGGTGAATCGAAGTCGGATTTCCAGATCTTTCTTGAACTATCCAAACGCCTTGGTATCGCTAATCTATTCAGCGAGGGCAATACGGAATATGAGTGGTGTAAACGCTATTTTGACGCCACCGATCTACCCAATGCTATTTCCTGGAAAAAATTCATTAAAAAAGGGTATTACGTGATCCCGCCGCTTCCGGAAAACCGCCGGGATCCGGTATCCTATCGATGGTTTTATGAAGGTCGCCAAAAGGACACACCCGAGCTTACGCCGCTTCCGGGCGACTACACAGACGGTTTCAGAAAAGGGCTGCAGACCCAGAGCGGCAAAATTGAATTCGAATCATCCAGCTTGAAACGCTTTGATCCGGATGATCCGGAGCGCTTGCCGGTATTCAAATATCGACAGTCCTGGGAAGGGCCGAATACCACCGAACTCTTCGAGAAATACCCGCTCCAGATGATCTCCCCCCATCCCAAATTTACGTTTCATACAATGGGGGATGGCAAAGACAGTGTAATTAACGATATCAAGGACCATCGGGTGCTGGTTGGCGACCGGTATTACTGGATTGCACGTATCAACACCGTAGATGCCGAGGCGAGGGGGATAGAGGCAAACGATCTGATTGAGCTCTACAACGATCGCGGTTCAGTGGTTTGTGCTGCCCAGGTGTCCGAAAGGGTTCGGCCGGGAACCATTCATTCCTATGAGTCATGTGCTGTCTATGAGCCCGTTGGTAAACCCGGCGTAACCACAGACCTAGGTGGGTGCATCAATATCCTGACTCCCAGCCGTATGATGGTGGAAAAGTCCCATGCCATGGCAGGGAATTCCTGTCTGATTGAAGTGTGTAAATGGAATAAGGAGGAACGAGTCTGATGAAGGAGCGGTACTTTATTATTGATGTTGCCAGGTGCTGGGACTGCAATAACTGCTTTATCGCCTGCCATGATGAGCATGAGGGAAATAACTGGCCGGGATACACGCTGGCACAGCCCAGACACGGTCATCGTTGGATCGACGTTCGCCGGAGAGAACGGGGCCAGTACCCTCTGATCGATGTAGCCTATCGGCCGACTCCATGCATGCATTGTAAAGATGCTCCCTGTGTCAAAGCCTCAGGTGGAGCAATTTCCCGTCGAGAAGACGGCATCGTTCTGATTGATCCGGAAAAATCCATGGGTAAAAAGGAACTCGTTGCTTCCTGTCCATATGGGGTGATTTTCTGGAACGAGGAGCAGAATGTCCCCCAGAAATGCACCATGTGTGCCCATCTGCTTGACGATGGATGGGAACAACCTCGCTGCGCCCAGGCTTGTTTTGCCGGGGCTTTAAAAGCAGTATCATTGGAAGAAGAAGAGCTGCAGCGAATGATCGCAGCAGAGGGGCTGGAGCAGTTGCACCCAGAAAAGGGCACGAAGCCCAATGTCTATTATAAAAATCTTCATAGATTCGACAAAGAGTTTATCAGTGGAAGTGCTGCAGTGAAACACGATGATGTGGTGGACTGTGCCCAGGGAGTCCAGGTAAAACTGTATCGAGCAGATGAGATGATCGGGGAATGTCTGACGGACGCTTTCGGGGATTTCAGGTTTGACGGGCTTCCCCGTAACAGCGGAGAATACAGGGTCGAGTTACAGCCGGAGGGCAGCAGTTCTCAGTCAGTTCATGCGGATTTAGCTTCGAGTATCAATCTGGGCACAATAATTTTGTGATGGAGATGACGGCATAGGTTCTTCAGGATTACTCTCACAAAGATAGACTTCATGACTGATATATTAAAAGTAAACGGCCTCACCAAGTCTTTCGGCAAAGTGACAGCTGTGGATGATCTGTCTTTTTCAATGACCCAGGGAGAGATCCTCGGCATGATGGGGCCAAATGGTGCCGGCAAGACCTCTGTGTTTAATCTGCTTTCAGGGGTGTTTAGACCTGACAGGGGAAAGATCGAATTCGGGGGTGAAGATATTACCAGATTATCCGCCTCGAAACGCTGTAAAAAAGGGATTGGCAGAACCTATCAGATCCCCCAGCCCTTTGGTAAACTCACCGTCTACGAAAATCTCCTGGTCAGTGCAGTTCATGGAGGACGGATCAGCGAGAGCAAAGCGAGGAAGCGCATCAGAGAGATTCTCGATGTCGTCGGTCTTTTCGAACAGAGAAATCAGTTGTCCGGTGGGCTGCCTCTATTGAATCGCAAGGCTCTCGAGCTTGGCAGGGCGATGGCAACAGATCCCAAGTTGATACTATTGGATGAAGTTGCGGGTGGATTGACCGAGGCTGAAACAGAAAAAGTCCTTGATATCGTAAAAGAGATCAATGAGCGAGGTGTGTCTATTATCTGGATCGAGCATATTCTGATGACCATGGCCAAGGGGGTTGACCGGTTGCTGGTTATAACCCAGGGAAGCTATTTAACCAGCGGCTCTCCGGAAGAAGTGATGAATTCTGATCTGGTTATGGAAAGCTATTTGGGAGAGGGCGACTGATGTCTTCTGCGCCGATTTTGAAAATTGATCAAATTGACGTGTTCTACGGGGATTTTCACGCTTTGTGGGATGTCTCACTCACCATCAGCAAAGGGGATATTGTCTCAATCATCGGCGCCAATGGCGCTGGCAAGTCCACCTTGATGTATACGATTGCGGGGCAACATGTCCCTGCAAACGGGACCATCGAATTCATGGGCGATCGGATAGATGGTATGGGGCCGCATCTTTCCGTAGGGAAGGGCATCGCGCTTGTGCCTGAGGGAAGAAGGGTTTTCCCTCGTCTCACCGTATATGACAACCTGATTATTGGTGCCTATACCCCCAGGGCACGCGCAAATATAGATGAAAATATCAAGAAAATACATGATCTCTTTCCGATTCTTGCAGAAAGAGGGAACCAGAGATCGATAACCCTGAGTGGTGGTGAACAGCAGATGCTTGCCATTGGTCGGGCCCTGATGTCTGAGCCGGAGTTGCTATTGTGCGATGAGATATCACTCGGTTTGGCTCCGGTAGTAATTAAGAGTATCTACAAGCAATTAGAGGTGATCAGCCAGGAGGGCCTTACGATAGTCCTGGTGGAACAGGATGTGAAACGCAGTCTGCGGTTTGCCGACTACGCCTATGTAATGCTCGAGGGCAAAATAGCTCTGCAGGGCAAGGCTGTTGAGCTTGGTGAGGATCAGGTCAAGAAAGCATATTTTGGTATGTAACAGGCAACAAAATTTCGTGGTATCAGGAGTGTAAATGGAAGCCTTGATGCAACCCGTGATAAACGGCATTCTCCTGGGCGGGCTTTACGCAGTCATCGCCCTTGGGCTTACCACCATGTTTGGGATTGTCAAATTGGTAAATCTCGCCCATGGCGATCTGATGATCCTCTCCAGTTATCTCTCCCTTGCTCTTGTTACCTACCTGGGTATCAATCCTTTTGTATCTCTGATTTTCGTCGTGCCGATAATGTTTGTTGTCGGCTTTGCACTGCAAAAATACCTGCTGAACCGGGTCCTGGGAAAGGAGATGGAGCCTCCCCTGCTGGTTGCGTTTGGTGTCTCCATAATATTGCAGAATCTTTTGCTGCTGGTTTTTACCCCGGATGCCAAAGGAATCATGACTGTGATATCGGTAAAAACGATTCAACTGGGCAATATCCATCTCCCCGTTTTATACCTGGCTGATTTCGTCATTGGCTGCTTGGTAATCTTTTTTCTCAGACTGTTCTATAACAAATCGTTTTTGGGCAGGGCGATCAGGGCAGCGTCGGATGATGTTGGTGCTGCAAGGCTGATGGGAATTGACACCAGCAATATCTTCGCAATAGCAATGGGAATCGCCATGATTACGGCTGCCATTGCCGGCGTTCTGGTGGGTATGACCTTTACTTTCTATCCCCATACGGGGCCGCAATATTTAATCATCTCCTTTGGGGTCATCATCATCGGCGGGCTTGGAAGTATGAGGGGCGCATTTGTTGGCGGCATAATTCTAGCCGAGGCGCAGCTCTTAGGGGCTCATTTCACCGGCCCCGGGTACCAGCTTCTTATTGGCTACGCAGTGTTATTGATTATTCTGGCAATAAGGCCGCAGGGGCTTTTTGGACAGGCTCACTAAGTATCGGAGTTCCGAGGCATACATATGATCCGTGAACCTTTTAAATATCGTTGGCTGGTACTGGGAGCCTTATTCATTCTTCTGGCAACACTCCCTGTCTGGGGGTCGGATTATATGCTGCTGCTGGGTCTCTTGTTTTGTCTATATGCCGCTTTGTCACAAATGTGGAACCTTCTGACCGGTTATTCCGGTTTACTGTCACTCGGACAACAGGCGTTCATAGGTTTTGGCGGCTATACGATGGCGGTTACCACGAGCTATTACAATATCAACATATGGCTCAGTATACTGGCCGGTGGGGTGACTTCCGTGTTGCTCGCTCTTTTCATGTCTCTTTTCATTTTCAGGATGAGCGGCATTTTCTTCGCCATTGGCACCTGGATTTTTGCTGAAATCCTGATGCTCTGGTTCAGCAACTGGGAATATGTCAAGTATGGGACAGGTCTTTTTGTCAAACCGCCCAATCCTCCCTCGATGACAATGATATATTACGCCGCATTGACTATGGGGGTAGCTGCGCTTGCTACCGTGTACTTGATCCTCAGATCCAAGATCGGGCTGGGATTGATGGCCATGAGGGACAACGAAGCGGTTTCATCCTCAATGGGAGTTGAGATTTTTCGCTCTAAACTGTTCTGCTTTCTGGTGGCTGCCTTCATTACCGGCACCACTGCAGGGGTTTTATATGTATTCCAGATATTTATCCAGCCATACAAGGCATTCGCAATAGACTGGACAGTGAGTCTCGTATTTATCGTCATCATCGGCGGGATTGGCACCATTGAGGGGCCGATAGTCGGTTCCCTGATCTTTGTATTATTGTCTCAATATCTCTCAGAATACGGCCATATCAGTCTTTTACTGCTTGGTATCATCGCAATTATCATCATTTTGGTAGCCCCAAAGGGAATAATGGGCACCCTTCAGGAAAAAACCGGTTTCGAGCTTTTGTCTCCCCGTCGGCTGTTTTCTGAAGAGCCCGGATGAAGTCTATTTCCTAAACTGAAAATCTCTATAGGAGGAGAAGAAATGGACAAGAAAAAAGTCAAAAAAAATGTGGGTACGATGAACAGGCGGGAGTTTGTTAAGAAAACCGCAATTACTGCTGGTTCTGTGTATGCCGCCAGCACCCTTCCGAGCTTTATAGGATCAGCCCAGGCTGCAGATAGAGACCACATATTAATTGGTCGTCCAAATCCGTCAACGGGTCCGCTTGCAGCCTTTGGTGAGGGAACGCCGTGGGCCGATGAGATTGCAGTCAATGAGATCAACAAAGCTGGCGGTATTATGATTAAAAAACTGGGAAAGAAGCTGCCGATCAAAATCAAGACAGTCGACACCCAGAGTAACCCGACCAAAGCTGCGGAGGTGGCTTCTCAGCTGATTTTGAAGGATAAGGTTGACTTGATGCTTTTTTATCATACGCCTGACACGGTAAACCCGATTTCAAGCATCTGTGAGCGATTCAAGGTTCCGGCTATTTCACTCGACTCCCCACTGGAGCCCTGGCTGGAAGGTGGTCCCTACAAATGGGCGTTTCACGCGTTCTGGTCGGTGGAAAAGGACATTGTTCCGGTGTATACCGGTATCTGGGACCAGATCGAGACCAACAAGAAGGTCGGCATCTTGATGGCGAACGACCCCGATGGTGTCGCCTGGTCTGAGGTCTTTAAAGAAGTTGGAGCCGAAAAAGGTTACGAACTGTTTGATAAAGGTCGCTTTCCCTATGGCCTGCAGGATTTCAGTCCCTTCATTAACGATTGGAAGGAAAACAATGTGGAGATTCTGCTGGCAAACCTGATTCCACCCGACTTTATCACCGCCTGGCGACAATGCCAGCGGCTTGGTTTTAAACCCAAAGTCGCCACTGTCGGTAAAGCCATTCTTTTTCCATCAGTCGCTGAGGCACTTGGTGGCGATCTTGCCAAGGGCTTGTCTACCGAGGTTTGGTGGAGCCCGCATCATCCCTTTAAAAGCTCCATGTCCGGAGTAACGGCGCAACAGTTCTGTGATCGCTGGACGCAGGATACGGGTAAAGTCTGGACCCAGCCCCTCGGGTTCAAATATGCCGGTTATGAACTGGCCTTCGATGTATTAACAAGGGCCGCGAGCCTCGATAAGGAAGAAATCCGGGAGGCTATTGCCCAAACCGAGTTGGAAACGATTGTCGGCAAGATAAAGTTTAATGACCAGAACTACAGCCGTACACCTCTGGTCGGTGGTCAGTGGAATAAAGGTGAAAAATGGCCGTGGGAAATCAAGATTACCTACAACGACCCATACCCGAACATTCCGAAGACTGGAGAGACTTTTTCAATGTGAACCTGACTTGATGTAGATCTCCTCCGGCATGGGTTGCCGTGTGTCATCAGGGTGTGATGGGCGCTCTACGGCAACCCATGTTATTCAAGGGTATCGAATATGAGCCCAGCACTTCAAATGCTGGCTGATGGCCTGACAGTCGTTCAATTGCACACGCTCTTTTGTCAAACCTTCATGGCTAGTGGAGAAAAACGATGGGTGAAGAAGTACGCCTGACAAACTCGACTACCGGCGGTCCCGTTTTTGTTTATGTAAAAGACGGGAAAATTGTCAGAATAACTCCCATGGATTTTGACAACACGGATGCGCCGTCCTGGGAAATCAAGGCGAGGGGGAGAACTTTCAAGCCTCCTCGTAAGACAACTCTGAAAATGTACTCCGCCGGGTTCAAGTCGATGATCTATTCGGACAAACGGATCCTTTATCCGATGAAACGGAAAGATTTCAACCAGGATGGTGAGAGAAACATTAAGAACCGCGGTAAGGGATTGAGCAAAGGTGATCCCCTGGCTGATTACGAACGAATCAGTTGGGAAGAAGCCAGTGACATCGTGGTCAGCGAAGTCAACAGGATTCGTAGTGAGCATGGGCCGAGTGCTGTTCTGTCGACGCCAAGCTCACACCATTTGTGGGGCAATATAGGATATCGGCACAGCGCCTATTTTCGATTTATGAACATGCTTGGTTTTTCTTACGCAGATCATAATCCAGACAGTTGGGAAGGCTGGTTCTGGGGCGGCATGCATATGTGGGGGTTCAGCTGGCGCCTCGGCAATCCTGAGCAGTATCACCTCCTCGAGGACGCACTGAAGCATGCTGAAATGATCGTCTTCTGGTCAAGCGATCCGGAAACGACCGGCGGTATTTACTCCGCCCATGAATCAACCATTCGCCGCTTCTGGCTCAAAGAACTCGGCGTGAAAATGGTCTTTATCGATCCGTTTTATAACCACACTGCAGGGCTCATCGGTGATAAATGGTTTAGCCCGAAAATCGGAACCGATCATGCCCTTTCTTTTGCAATTGCTTACACCTGGCTGACTGAAGGTACGTACGACAAAGAATATGTTGAAAAAAACACTCATGGTTTTGGCGAGTGGGCTGAGTATGTTCTGGGAAAAACCGACGGTATTCCCAAGTCCTGTGAGTGGGCCGAGAAAGAAACGGGTTGTCCTGCTTGTGATATTCGGGCCCTAGCCCGTGAATGGGCGAAAAAGAACACCTATCTCGCCGCCGGCGGGTTAGGCGGCTGGGGTGGCGCATGTCGTGGATCTCACGGAATTGAATGGAGTCGGGGCATGATCGCGCTGGCGACAATGCAGGGCATGGGGAAACCGGGATCAAATATGTGGTCCACCACCCAAGGCGTGCCTGTTGACACGGATTTTTATTTTCCGGGCTATGCCGAGGGCGGTATTTCCGGAGATTGTGAAAATACTGCCGCCGGATTTAAATTTGCCTGGAGAATGTTTGACTGCAAAACCACGTTTCCATCTCCATCCAACTTAAACACCGCGAGCGGCCAGCATATACCCCGGCTGAAAATACCGGACTGTATTATGGACGGCAAGTTTCAGTGGTCTGGGAAAGGGTTTTGCGGTCAGGATATCGCCCATCAGATGCACCAGTATGAATACCCGGCTCCGGGGTATTCGAAAATTAAAATGTACTGGAAATATGGCGGCCCGCACATGGGTACGATGCCGGCATCGAATCGCTATGCCAAGATGTACCACACCGATGACCTTGAATTCGTGGTCAGTCAGTCCATCTGGTTCGAGGGTGAAGTACCGTTTGCCGATATAATTCTTCCAGCTTGTACCAACTTTGAGCGTTGGGACATCTCAGAATTTGCCAACTGCTCTGGCTATATTCCCGACACATATATTCAATGCAATCACCGCGTTGTTTCATTTCAGTCAAAATGTATCGAACCGTTGGGCGAGAGCAAATCCGATTATGATATCTATGCGATGTTTGCCGATAAGTTCGGTTTTGGCCCGATGTATACTGAAGGCAAGGATGAGCTTGGCTGGATGGAGCAATACTACAACGCCACCGATATGCCAAAGTATATGAGCTTCGAGGAGTTTAAACTGAAGGGATACTTTGTTGTTCCGGTTAATAAAGAGCAGGAAAAGACCGTTGCCTTACGCTGGTTTGCTGAGGGGCGAAAGAAGGATACTCCCGACTGGGGACCGCGGCTCAATAACCAGATTGACGGCAAAGGGCTGCAGACCACTACCGGGAAGGTCGAATTTATTGCCACCAGCATCAAAAACTTCGAAGAGCAGGGATATGAGGATGAGTATCGCCCGGCAATGCACACCTATGTTCCGGCCTGGGAGAGCCATCACTGCGAGTTGGCAAAGAAATATCCGCTCGGCATGCTTTCTCCGCATCCCCGTTTCACCTTCCACACCATGGGAGATGGCAAAGACAGCTTCATGAACGACATCAAAGATCACCGTGTGTTGGTGGACGGCTACTATTATTGGATTATGAGGATGAATCCTGTTGATGCCGAGGCCAGAGAGATTGAGGATGGTGATCTCATTCGGGCCTATAACGATAGGGGTTCTGTCATACTCTGTGCTCAACTTACTGAGCGTTTACAGCCAGGAACTGTTCACTCTTACGAGTCCTGTGCCGTCTATGATCCTCTTGGCGCACCGGGTAAGTCAGCCGACCGCGGTGGGTGTGTAAACATCTTAACCCCGGACCGATATATGTCCAAATATGGGTGTGGTATGGCGCCGAACACCGCTCAGCTGGAGGTCGAGAAGTGGGATGGCGGCACCTATGAGATTTATTAGCAGGGTGGAATCGATTAAGTCTGGTTAATCGAGCAAGGAGACCTGGAACGATGAAACAATGGTATATGGTGATAGATGTCGCAACTTGTCAGGACTGCAACAGCTGCCTGATGGCCTGTAAGGACGAACACGTAGATAACGAATGGCCGGATTATACTGAAGCTCAACCCAGGCGTGGTCACTATTGGATTGATGTGCACCGGCATGAACGTGGTCAGTACCCACGAATTGATGTCAGTTTTCGCCCAACTCCTTGTCAGCATTGTGAAGATGCACCCTGTATAAAAGCTGGAGATGGGGCGGTGAGACGCCGTAAAGACGGTATAGTGATGATCGACCCTGAGAGGGCAAGGGGGAATCAAGACCTTCTGACTTCCTGTCCCTACGGAGCAATCTTCTGGAATAGCGAGAAAAAAATTGCACAGAAATGCACCATGTGTGCTCACCTTCTCGACAGCGAAAATTGGTTGCCGGGGGTTCCCCGCTGTGTCCATAATTGCCCCACTGGCTCATTGAAGATGGTAAATGTTGAGCAGGCTGAGATGAATAAAATAGTTGAGGCGGAAAGCCTTACCGTATTGAGGCCGGAGCTTAGGACAAAGCCTCATGTCTTTTATAAAAATCTTCACTTGTGCGAAAAGAACTTCATTTCAGCGGGCGTGCTGATTGATGAAGACTGCTTCGAAGGTGCGACAGTTACCCTTAAGAGCCATGGGACAGTATGCGCAATGGAAGCGACCAATTGTTTTGGAGACTTCAAATTCGACGGTCTCGACAACGGTGAATATGTGATTGAAATAGATGCGGGGGGGATAACGGTATCTGAAACAGTGAAGATAGACAATAAGTCTTTGAATCTTGGATTTATTAGGCTGTAATTCTGGCTACCTCCGATGAAAGAAATTGTAATAATCAACGGCAGTCCAAGAAGGGACGGTAACACTTCGACACTGCTGAATGCGGTGGCCAGAGGCGTGGAAGATGGTGGTGCTGCGGTACAGTTCTACACGCTTTTCAAGATGAAGTACATGGCCTGCCAAGGCTGCTTTCACTGCCGAATAAATGATGACTGCATCATCAGGGATGGGCTTCACGAGCTGCTGCAGAGCATTAAAGCGGCTCATGGGGTTGTTGTCGGTTCGCCAGTTTATATGATGCAGATGACCGGCCCTGTCAAAAACATGTATGACAGGATATTTGCCCTGACAGATAGCGATTATAATCCGAGGTTTGGCACTAAAAAGACGCTGACAGTATATTCCCAAGGGTATGATGATCCGCATATGTTTGAATCTTACTTTGAATATACCGCTGCCATGTTTCCAGCCCTCGGATTTAATCTGATAGACAATATCGTTTCCACAAACGGCAACGATCCGGAAAGTGCGGAGAGAAACGCTCAATTGAAAATCCGAGCCTATGAAGCAGGTAAAAAACTTGCTTTCTAATTATCTGTTTGAAAGCCGTCAGATTTGAACGATTATTGTAAGTGATAACAGGTTTTTATACTGGTATCGGGCGAAATTTCACTAAACAATGAGAATAGGAGTGCCTTCAATGAATGATTTAGATAACAAAGTGATTTTGACCGTAGCACCAACTGGCGCCTGGCCATCAAAGGGCGATACTCCGCATATTCCGCTTCAACCCGAAGAAATTGCCGAGGAGATATATGACTGCTGGCAGGCGGGCGCCTCGATTGCCCATATTCATGTACGCGATGATGATGACAAATCGTCGATGGATTTCGATAAGTTTACAGAAACCGTGGAACTCATCAGGGCAACGGATTGTGACATTGTTCTCAACCTCACGACTTCTGGACAGCTTGGCTTGAAGGACGAAGACCGGATGAAGCACATCATTGCCCTCAAGCCTGAGCTGGCATCGTATGACTGCGGTTCGATGAACTGGGCCCATTCCACGGTGTTTGAAAACAGCCCCCGGTTTCTGGAGAAACTCGGCATGGCAATGCAGGACAACAATATCAAGCCCGAGATCGAGATATTCGATGCGGGGATGGTCTATAACGCCCTTTATTACCTTAAAAAAGGAATTCTCAAGGCACCCCTCCATTTTCAATTTGTTCTGGGTGCCCCCGGCGGCATGACTGCAACAGTCGAAAATCTGATGTTTCTCAAAACACTTATTCCAGCCGATTCGACCTGGGGGGCTCTTGGGATTGGTCGAGGCCACCTGCCAATTATGTATACTACCCTGGCCTTGGGTGGGCATGTACGAGTGGGGATGGAAGATAACATTTATTATTCCAAGGGTGTTTTAGCAAAATCGAATGTCGATTTTGTTGAGCGTACAAAACGGATAGCGGCGGAAATCGATAAAGAGATCGCCACGCCGGATGAAGCGAGGGAGATTCTTAGCCTATCCAATTAAACCAGATAGCGCCCGCCCCGTTAAACGGACCATCTAGGCTGACAACCTACGACGATGATGTACTCATAGGAGCGAACTTGATTAACAATTCCAAAGATCTCGCCTGGATCAAAAAGGAATTACACAAGACACTTTCAGCAGCCTGCAACTGAGAGATGACTTTTATGGGATTCGGAGGTATTGAACCTCTGGTTGCTCGGTTTTCTCTTTCTTCACAATTTTTTCTAATCACGATGACGATAATAACAGATCCATTGTTTTATCTGGTTGTAGTGCCTGTGGTGCTGCTTTTCGGTATGGGAAAAGGTGGACTTGGTCCCGGTTGGAATAAGACTTGGAAGATTTTTTCTCGACAAAATAAACCAGGAAATGCTTTACAGATATCTCTATATCGCTCTGTTTTTATCCGGGATCAAACTCTGCTACGATGGGCTGGTGTAAGATTCATAAATGAGGGATGTGTATTGTAGCGTGACATCATCATTTTCCTTACCAATAATATCTAGAAGTAAATGAGTGGGGAGGACCATCTCATTTAAAGTAACGTCCCGGAGTTTCTCCAAGGGTCCTCTTGAACATCGAAATGAAGGCGCTCGGACTGTCATAGCCTAACTCTATGGCCACCGTGGTCACCGGCTCATTCATCCCCAGCCGCCTGAGCGCTTCCAGTATTCTCACCTGCTGACGCCATTGGCCAAAGCTCATGCCCGTTTCAAGACGAAATCGGCGAGCCAGTGTCCGGCCTGTTGCACCTAATATGTGCCCCCACTCATCAAGTGTTCTCGTGTCACTGGGGGTTGCTGACAGATGATCGTAAATTTTCTTGAGCCTAGGGTCCTCGGGTATTGGCAACTCGAGTGAATCTACATCCACGCTGGCAATTTGGTCAAGCAACACAGTAAGCAACCTTTCTTCAGCACCTCCGAGGGAGTAAGGATGCGGCAAGTTTACTGCGTAGAGAACAAGTTCCCTGAGCAGAGGGCTCACCGCGATGACACAGCACTCGGTGGATGGGCCAGAAAACGTCTTCGGATCGATGTACAGTGTCCGCATGGATAAATGACGTGAAACCTCTATTTCATGGGGCGTCTTGGCTGGTATCCAGACAGCCCGTAATGGAGGAACCACCCAGATGCCTTTATCTGTTCTCACGGTCATGACCCCTGAAGATGCATAGAGGAATTGTGATCGACTGTGCTGGTGCAGTGGGGTCACATGGCCGGGAGGAAACTCCTTGGCAACTGCGACGATGGGACGGGGAATGTGGATGTAATTTGAAGAGTGATCGATGATCATAATGTGTCCTGATCTAGATATTGTTTGTCAGAATAGAGCAAGAAGGATATATGGTTTTCGGGTTAGAATCAACCAATCTTAAATGTGTATTTTAGTTCGGAGAAGTGATCGATGAAAAAAAGGCATATAACCATTCTATCTGCAGGCCATATGGCAACAGATATAAATCAGGGCGCGCTTCCCGCCATGCTTCCCTTCTTCATAGCGGCCTATGACCTCTCTTACACCGCAGCGGCGTCAATAGTGTTTGCCGTGAACATGTC
>JABDQA010000034.1 GCA_013042475.1 Desulfofustis sp. | reverse complement strand
AGCTCACGCAGGTCAAGTGCACAACCTTGAGCCATCGTAGATGTCTGAGCTGTAATTTTTTCATGAGTTGATACATTTAAATTGATGAAGACTACCTTATGGGAATGTCCTGCCACTGTCAATTCCACTACCAGATCAACTACAACAGTAGTGACAATAAGTGTCAGAATTGACATCGATGTGAACCATAATAGTGCCAGAAAATGGATACTATAGCTGAGGATAGACTGGATCGGAAATTTATCTCGATGGTTTGAGTTGTAATGTGGCAGGCTATCTTGAATCCTCATTTAATGTCTAAAATTGGTATATATTTTGTACGCTTGGGATGGGATTCGGTGCAAGAGGGCTGAAAATCACCGCAGACAATATCTGCGATACCCTCGAGGACCATCAAAGGCGCTACCAAAACTATTGAAACAGGTGCGCCTGATCTGATCGAATTTGCTTTGCACAGTCTACTTATTTACTTGTTTCTGTACTGTTTGGTAACAAATGGATAGGTTGGTGTTACTTCGTGGTAACGATTGGAAATTTTTCTCGACTCAGTATCGAATTTGTTGTATAGATGCTCCGCTCAACTCTATGCAGTGGTCTCGATTCACTCGGGTTCCCTCACCCCGAACAACAAAAAGGAATAGTTCATGCGGTCCTTCACCCAAACGCAGCTTACCCGTGCTCTCGCAGTTCTCGTGTTCTTTCACATAATTGTCATTGCCGCCAGCAACTATCTGGTGCAGATTCCGATTCAGATCTTCGGCCTGTTGACTACCTGGGGAACCTTCACCTTTCCCCTGGTCTACCTGGTTACCGATCTCACGGTCAGGATTTTCGGCCAGACGCAGGCCAGGAAAATAATATTCTGGACGCTAATTCCGGCACTGCTCATCTCCTATCTGGTGTCGGTCCTGTTCTTTGAGGGCAGATTCCAAGGTGTGGGTGGGCTGGCAGAATTCAATCTGTTCGTGTTCAGAATTGCCTTTGCCAGTTTTATTGCTTACCTGGCGGGACAGCTATTGGATATCAAGGTCTTTTCACGACTGCGGGATCATCGAAGCTGGTGGGTGGCACCTTCTGCCTCGACCATAGTCGGGAATCTGGTTGATACGCTGTTGTTCTATTCGATTGCCTTCTGGGCTAGTTCCGATGCGTTCATGGCTCAGAACTGGCCGGAGATAGCGCTGCTTGATTACTGCTTCAAGATCGCGGTAAGCATAATGCTATTTCTACCTGCCTACGGGGTGCTGCTGAGTATGTTGACAGCGGCGATGGTGCCTCGGGAGAGCAGATGAGCTAATAGCTCTCCTGCAGGTATCTGGTCTTTACATAATCGATGAAATATCCGGGATTGGTCGGTTCGCCGGTGGCCTTCACAATGAGTTCCTGGGAGTCGAGCAGCCTTCCTTTGGACCAAATATGTTCCTCAAGCCAGTTGAGGATTGGAGAAATATCGCCTTTGCTCAGCATCTCCTGCCAATCGCCGTGCTGATCACGGAACGCCGAGAAAAGTTGGGCTGCATTCAGCGCTCCAAGGGTATAGGCAGGAAAATAGCCAAATGAACCGTCTGTCCAGTGGATGTCCTGCAGACACCCGTCCCTGAAATTCCCTGCGGTAGACAAGCCTAGATAGTTTTGTATTTTGTCGTCCCACACTTCGGGGAGATCTGCTGCTTCCATGGTGCCGTTGATCAACGCCGACTCAATTTCGTACCTGAGGATTACATGGAGCGGGTAGCACACCTCATCGGCTTCGACCCTGATGAGGGAAGGACTCACCTTGATGCTGTTGAGCCAGATTTGCTCACAGCTGTAGTCTCTGCTTGCTTCGAGGTGGGCGTGGATGGTTGGAGTGAAGTAATTAAGAAAAGGTTTGGTTAAGAAAATCTGTTTTTCGAATAGAAGACTCTGACTTTCGTGAATCGACATATTTCGGGCCTGACCCAGCGGCTTATGCTTCCATTTCTGCGGTAGTCCACCTTCATAGGCGGCATGGCCGGTTTCGTGTGCGGTTGCCTTGAGGGCGTCGATAAAGTCGCTCTCTCGGTATCTGGAGGTAATGCGGTGGTCACCAACATCGCCGGTACTAAACGGGTGAGAGCTTTCATCGATTCTGCCGGCTTCAAAATCGAATCCAAGCAGGGTAGCAAGTTTTCTGTTGAGTTGGCGCTGTGACTCTATGATAAATTGTCCTTTAAATAGACGAGTCCTGCCTGCCTGTTTACTGACAACTTCTGAGACTAGCGGTGGCAGGTTTTTTTTGAGTGTGGTGAAAATCCCCGAAATCATATCACTTGAATCACCAGTGCAATAGAGATCGAGAAGTGCGTCGTAGGGGGTAAAAAACTGATCCGGCCTGCAGCTCTGCCGTGCCTGGGCCTCTTCTCTGGAGAGGTTGACGACCTCCTTGAAGTTAACAAGGAACCCTGCCCAGTCGTTGTTCTGCCGCTGGCTGCGCCACTGATGCTCACATTTGGATCCGGCCAGTGATTTGGCCTTGACCAGGTCGGTGGGAATGCAGGTCGCCCACCGATACTCACGATCCATCTCACTGACGCTGGCTGATTGCTCTGCAGTCTCTGGATGACTTCGAGCTTTTTCCAGCAGATCCCCTAAAGCCGGATCGGTCAAGGTGTCGTGGTAAATAGAACTCAGTTCAGCAATCGCTTCCGAGCGGGCTTCGTTGCCTCGGGGAGGCATCATCACCAATTGATCCCATTGCAGGAAGGTCAGGGCGTGTGCCACATGAGAAAGGCGCTGGAAATGATCTTCGAGTTGTTTATATGGTGCGTCCATTGAAGTTCAGCAGGTAGAATTTGTGATATGATGTTTATATTCAAATCAGCACCTTATACATTTACCAGAGTGAATCAATGGAGGAGCGAAGTTTTGCCGGCAGGACTATTCTGGCCTTTATGAACCTAAGAAATTTCCGGCTCAATCTTGACTGAACAACTTGAGGTTGGTTACTCTAAAAAGCAGAACCCCCGACCGCCTTCGCGGCAATCAAGGGTTCTGCTTGTGGAGGAGGTTGCAGGAGAACTATTGCTATATGGCTTCCTTGCCCTGTTCCCCGGTTCTGATTCTCATCACATCTTCAACCGGGAGGACGAAGATTTTGCCATCTCCGATTTTTCCAGTGTTGGCGGCATCGCGAATGGCGGTGACCACCTTGTCGACCAGATCGGAATCGATGATCAGTTCGACTTTGGTTTTGGGATTGAATTCCACCTTGTACTCAGCACCCCGGTAGACTTCGGTATGCCCTTTTTGGCGACCGTATCCTTTTATCTCAGAGATGGTCATACCGGTAATGCCAAGCTCTGTGAGTGATTCTTTCACCTCTTCGAGCTTAAATGGCTTGATAATCGCTTCAACTTTTTTCATTTCTAACTCCTCCTATATCAGTCTTTGGTGAATTCAGGGTAGGCATCAAGACCGCATTCGGAGATGTCGCAGCCTTCCATTTCCTCTTCTTCGCTGACTCGTATACCCATGATTGCTTTGATACCCAGCCAGGTGACAAAGCTGGTACCGAATACCCAGCCGAAGATCACCGCGGCGCCGATAACCTGGGCAACCAGTGAACCGTCAGGGTTGGTGAAAGATACGGCCAGCAGGCCCCAGACGCCGACAACGCCATGGACGGAGATGGCACCGACCGGATCGTCGATTTTAGCTTTGTCGAGTAAGACGATGGAACCAACTACGATCAGACCACCGATGGCGCCGACAATGGTAGCAAGCAGAGGGCTCGGGGTAAGCGGTTCAGCGGTGATAGCAACCAGGCCGGCCAGGGCGCCGTTCAGTGCCATGGTGAGATCAGCTTTACCGAACCAGGCTCTGGAGAAGAGCAGGGCAGCGACCAGACCACCGGCAGCGGCAGTGTTGGTGTTGACGAATATAAGAGAAACCGCGTTGGCCTCTTCAATATTGGAGACCATCAGTTCTGAGCCACCGTTGAATCCGAACCAGCCTAGCCAGAGGATGAAGGTACCCAAGGTTGCCAGCGGCAGATTGGCACCGGGAATAGCGTTTACTCGGCCATCAGTATATTTACCCTTACGGGCGCCGAGCAGCAATACGCCGGCAATGGCCGCAGAGGCACCACACAGATGAACAACACCAGATCCTGCGAAATCCAGGAAGCCAAGTGCATCGAGGAAGCCACCGCCCCATTTCCAGTAGCCCTGTACCGGGTAAATGAGACCAGTCATGACAACTGCGAAGATCAGAAACGACCAGAGCTTCATGCGCTCAGCCACGGCACCGGAAACGATGGACATGGCAGTGGCCACAAAGACAACCTGGAAGAAGAAGTCTGACATGCCAGAGTAGTAGATATCGCCACCACTCTTGAGCACATCGTCTACTGCGTTGTCGGCTCCCAGGAAGAAGCTGAGCCCGGGGATAACTCCGTTGGGGCCGCCACCGTACATGATGTTATAGCCCACGACCATGTACATGATACAGGCGATGGAGTAGAGCGCCACGTTCTTGGTAAGAATCTCAACGGTATTCTTGCCGCGCACCAGCCCAGCTTCGAGCATGGCAAAACCAGCTGCCATCCACATGACAAGGGCGCCGGACATCAGAAAATAGAATGTATCAAGGGCGTAGGCCAGGTGAATGACAGAATCGCCTAAACTAGTTTCTTCGGCCAGTGCCGGCAAGGCAACAGCCAGGACGGCAAGAAATGCAGCACCACCCCAATAGGTTCTTGGTTTCATCTTCATGTTTAGTTTCACGATTTTTCCTCCTTGTGTTGATCGTCTCGAGCTCTGCTTGAAAACGAATGGTTACCATTACAACGCAGGTCATTATCAAAAACTGTGCCATTTTTATAAGACCTGAATAAAAGTATATAAAAACGATGCCATAGATGTGTTTACAAGTTTTGTGAGAATGTATTGCAGAGGCATAAAAACAACTAAAATGTAATATTTGTGAATAGTAAATTACATAATTGTAATATATGTTTATAAGGGTAAGGATGGTGCGGGTTAATACCACAATCCCACCTTTGCTATTGCGCTGCTCTTAAGGGGTTGTATCGGCTCAGACCATATTTCTTAATCCGGTAGCCGATCTGACGCTGGGTGAGCCCATATTCTCGGGCTGCTCGACCTGCACCCAGTCGTCGCGCTGAAGTGATGCTTCGATTTCTCAGAAAACCATACCATGGACGGTCTTGCCAGAGCCTAGCACAGCCATCTCGGTGACATCGTAGATATATGTGATCAATGGAATTTTTAGATTCACTCCAGGAATATGCTACCTATCGTTTCTCGCACTGAAGAGAATTGCGAAAGAAAAGACATTTTTACTCTTTTCTTGAATTGAAAAGCAAGAATCGGAGTGTTTGTTCTGCTCAATGCTCCTATACTGTCGGTACGAATTGAGGATAAAAAGAAAATGACGTGTGCTTTATGATCAGGCTTACTACCAATAATTAAGCGAAAACGAAGGGGAAAAATGAAATTCGATAGCTCAGCGGCCTTCAATGAAAAAAGGTATGAGGCGATCAGGAGCCGTGAAGTTGCCGGGGGGGATGCATTTTTCTATGCAGTAGTCACCACCGGTGTGTATTGCCGCCCGGGATGCGGTTCCAGGACGCCAAACCGGGAAAACGTGTTGTTTTTTGATACACCGCAGCATGCTGAACAGCAGGGCTACCGGCCATGCCGAAAATGCCGACCGGAACTAAAACGCGGTTCAGAAGTACATGAGAAAATTATTGTCAAAGCCTGTCGGCGTTTGGAACAAGATGAGGCCTACCCCATGTTGGAGACACTCGCCAGGGAAGCGGGCCTTAGCCCCACATATTTTCATCGGTTGTTCAAGAAAATCGTCGGCATCACGCCTCGTCAATACTATCTCAAACAACGTACCGATCGGTTGCGCAGAAAACTGGTTGATGGAGATGATGTGGGCACGGCAATTTATTCCGCGGGATTTTCATCATTGAGCGGCGCCTACAACCAAAATGAGGACAGGCTGGCGATGACGCCTAAAAAGTTTCAGCAGGGAGGCGATGATGAACAAATCTGGTATGGATTTTCCTCCTGCTATCTTGGCATCGTGCTGGTAGCCGCCACCGACAGGGGCATCTGTGCAGTGGAACTTGGTGACAGTGAAGAACAGGTTTATTCACACCTCCACAACCAATTTCCAAAAGCTGAGATTAAACCGGGAGATCCAGATTTCGAGCAGCTGATTAAAGCCGTTGTAGACCATATTGACAACCCCTCGCAGAAATTTGATTTGCCGCTGGACATTCAGGGGACCTCGTTTCAGCAAAAGGTCTGGAAGGCACTTTGCACCATCAAACCCGGCAATACCTCAACCTACAGCGTCATTGCCGAAAAGATTGGCAAACCAGCCGCGGTTCGTGCTGTAGCCGGTGCCTGTGCAGCTAACAAAATTGCGGTACTGATACCATGTCACAGGATTCTGACCAAAGATAAGAAAATCAGCGGATACCGATGGGGGAGGGGGCGAAAAAGACTGATTCTCAAAAAAGAGAAGCAATGATATGCAGTGGCAACCTGAGTATGGAAATCGCAGCTGCGCTCTCAGACTCTCCGTTTTTTTTCCAGTCGGTGAAGGTGATGATGGCTCAGTCCTACTCTTGACGTCACATCGTATCACCATTTCGGTCAATCGTCTGCGTGTCGTCTACTTAAACATGAGCATTGCAGAGGGGGGAATCTTGCGTCCCACCAGCGGCGCCCTTATGGTTAACGACAACCTTAATTAGACAGGATAAGAATAGTCAATGAACTTCACTCAATCCTCTCTCGAGGAACACCTGATAAAAGATGAGCCTTTTTATCTCCCAGTTGGCGACGAAATTGAGATAGGTGTCGCAACCTATGAGAGAAAACTGCCATTGCTCCTGAAAGGGCCCACGGGCTGCGGTAAAACTCGATTCATGCAGTATCTGGCCTGGAAATTAGCCCGTCCATTGATCACCGTCTCCTGCCATGATGATCTTTCCACCTCTGATCTGGTCGGCAGGTATTTGGTTAAAGGCGATGAAACCATCTGGGTTGACGGACCTCTGACCCGAGCAGTGCGAGCCGGGGGAATTTGCTACCTCGATGAGATCGTCGAGGCCAGAAAGGACACGACAGTAGTAATTCACCCCCTTGCTGATGACCGCAGAGAGTTGCCGATCGACAAGCTTGGTCAGTTGCTCACTGCTCCCGAACAATTTATGCTCGGTGTCTCCTATAATCCTGGCTACCAAAGTGTTTTGAAAGATCTTAAAACTTCCACCCGGCAGCGCTTTGTGTCGCTCTCTTTTTCCTATCCTGAAGAAGCTCTAGAAACAGAAATTGTTGCGGAAGAGGCGGGAATCGAAACGGATTTGGCCAGAAGATTGGTGCGTCTTGGCGGCATGAGCAGGGGCTTGCGCGAATCAGGCCTGCCTGAAGGTGCTTCGACACGTCTGCTGATTAATGCGGGTTTATTGATCCGCTCCGGCATTGGAGCCCGCGTCGCTTGCCTGAACGGAGTGGTTGAGAGTCTCACCGATGATCCAGATCTACTGGGATCCCTTGTGGAGATGGTCGATGCCGTGTTCTAGCAACAGCTCAAATTGTATCATCTAATGAAAGGCACAGATTTTCTCTCTCCCTTACGACCTGGCGAGCAACCTGAATCAGCGGCAATGGGAGAATCACCGCTCACCCGGAATCAGCCGGAGGATAAGGAAGCTCTGATCAAGAGATTCTATGAACTTGTCTCGCCTTCCTTACCAAATGAATGGGAAGTTGAAGTCATCATTGATGAAGTTGTGGACTTGCCCGACACGGCAAGGCAATTGCTCTTCTCGCAGATACCGGTGATCTGGCCAGTCAGCAACAGCTTGTGTTTATCGTTTATCGAGGACGGCAGCCACGTCATCGAAACTATCCCGGTCGAATTGATTCCCAAATGGGTGAGGGCTATTCTTCGCCGCTATGAACAGAAGGGACTGGCCAGCGCCAGGGAGCTGATCGTCAATGCTGACCATTTATTTTTATCACCTCTCAAGAAGCACAACCTGGTTCGTTTCGACGATGTACGCAAACGAATGCTCTGGTATATCCGGGGAGTATCGGGTGAGGATATAGACATCGCCCTGAACGAGTTCAGCTTTACGAACACCACAACTTTGTATGTGCCGACGGTGATCACGCTGCTGGACACTTACCAGAAAAATCAACTCCTCTACAAATATTTATTGACGCTGCACTGGGGGTTTGATCTTCTCGGAACATTCAAAACAGATACAGCGTTGGTGTCAGAGCCCGCATCAGAATCAGAAACTGACAACAGGGGCACAGATACAAGAGGCTCGATGGGGAAGTATCTAGCTGAGTTCAACAAACCAGAACTTGCGGCAGATCTTTTCTTTTTGCTTGAAACCGGCAGGGTAATGCACTGGCTGAAAAAAGACCTTCCCGGACTGGCGTTCGAATTCAATAGGCTGCAGGACGATCTGCGTGAGACTCTTTCTGGACCTGCCCATGACCACCTTGGAGGGAACCTTACCTCGGTAGGCTTCTCAATCTTATTCGAAGGAAAAATTCCCTACTGGCTGTCCGCAAAACTATCCTCATTGACCGATCTACCATCCAGTGCCGAGCAGTCGAGAGCGACGGTCAAGCTATTGTATGACGTACTCGAAAATGCGGATGAACCGTATGAAAGGCCACCGTTACTGACGCTTCTTGGTAAACATGATTTCGCCAAGGCGACTGCTGAGATCGAAAGGAAGCGCACCATCATGAAGGAGACCTTTGTCCTTCATCTCCAGGCCTTGAAAACCAAGCACGAACATTCATCTCAACACGCTTCCACCCCCCTAGCGCATGATGACGCAGATCAGGCGTTGGCGATAATCTCCGACACTGAAACCGACGGAGTAGTGCCGCAATTTCAGCAGATACTCGATAACCCCGAGATAGATCTGCCTGAAGAACTGGTGGATCTTATCAACCAGATCAAAGACGATTTGGGGCACATCCCACCGAGCTATTTTTCAGCTGCTTCGGGTGTTCCCGGGGACGGTTTTGAACGACGGGATGTACCTTCTTCAGCCGGAGGCGAAGGACTCGACAGCCAGGGAGGAATTCTTCTCGACGAGTGGGATTACAGGAGAAACGGTTATCGTAAGAACTGGTGCCGCATCTACGAGCGGGAAATCAGTCTTCTGCACTCTACATTTGTCGACACTACACTGGATAAACACAGAGGCTTGCTCATTAAATTGCGGCGTCAATTCGAGTTCATGAAGACCAATGAACATTTCGTCAGGAGGCAGCGTGAGGGGGATGATCTCGATCTGGATGCCATCGTCGAGGCGAGAGGCGATATGAGAGCCGGCATCAGCCCATCGAGTAAACTGTTTGTAAGACTACAGCGCAACGAGCGGGACATAGCCACCATTTTTCTTGTCGATATGTCCAACTCTACCGAAGGCTGGGTGGGTAACGTCATTAAAGAGGCGCTGGTGCTGCTCTGTGAAGTTATGGATGTGGCCGGCGATCCTTACGGTATTCTCGGGTTCTCCGGTATGCGTCGCTCGCGGTGCGATCTTTACAGGATCAAAGACATCGAGGAACCCTACAACCGGCTCATTCATCAGCGCATAAATTCGATTCTTCCGCGTGAATACACCAGAATGGGGCCGGCCTTGCGTTACGCCGCGGATACGCTCAAGCAGTACGAAGCGCGAACCAGGCTGTTGGTCACCATCACCGATGGCAAACCAGAAGATTACGACGACTACAAAGGTGAATATGCCATCGAGGATACCCGAAAGGCATTGATGGCAACTCGTGGAGCCGGGATCAATACATTCTGCATTACCGTTGACAGGGAGGCACACGACTATCTACCGCAGATGTTCGGTCAGGGAAATTACATATTCATCGATGAAATCGAAAAACTGCCGGTCAGAATGATCGATATGTACAGGCTGTTGACTGGGTAAAGTTCTGGCTGACAAGTTTGGCGAGCGAGATTTCGATGATCCGCGATTACTTCAAAAGAATCGGTGTCGAAGTCATTGCTTATAATACCGGAGACGGCAGGGTAAAGGAGATCCAGTAGGCCCATGACGCTTCACCCTATGTCGTTCAGTGCTGGTGCAACCATACCAGGATCTCCTCCTGATCAGCGCCCCTCCATCGGCGTCGCCAGCGGGCAAGGGGTGCTGATCAACCAGCACCTTGGGGAAGCCAGGACTTTTAAGATCTGGGATATATAAAGGTGGAGGAACAGTGTGCACCGGAACCGGAGGTGGTTGTGATTGATCAGATTATTCTCTGCAGGCCGCTGTAAAAAAAATAGCAGGAGAAGATCAAGAGAAATGAAGCGCAGGCGCCGATCAGCCTGCGGTAAAAAGTGTCGGTAAAAAAATTTCTCCCCTTGGCGACTCCAAAAGAGATAAGACTGTACCAGGCCAGGTCGGCGAGAATGTGACCGGTAAAAAAGGCAACTATTCCGGGGAGGCCGAATTTAACCGAATACATGATGTAGCCGATGCCGATGGTCGCCCACCAGATAAACCAATAAGGATTGGCCAGACTCAGCAGAATACCGGACAGAATCAGACTCCTGGGCTTCTGGTCATGATGCTCAATTTTCAGCTTCAAGCCAGGAAGTTCTCTGAACATCATGCAGGCCATCCACAGCAGTATCGCCCCTCCCAATAAAGAGACGAAGATGAAGACCTCGTCCCTGGAAAACAAGGGAGCCAATCCCCCCAGTAGCGCCAGCACCAAAGCAAGTTCCAGCATTCCATGACCAAAAATCATCAGCGGTCCCGCTTTAGCACCCTGGCGGGCACTTTCACTGACCGTCACCGTGAGTACTGGGCCTGGCATCAGGGCGCCTGACAGGGCAATGACGAAGGATGAGCTGAAGATGGTCAACAGGGTCAGCGACATGGCTATGCGACGGTTCTTTATTCAGGCTTGGGATTTCTCGATGTTTTCCAGGTAACCACAGTGAACGCTGTTGCTTTCCTGGAGGTTCAGAACTATATCTAAACGTACTCTGACAACGGGATTTCAACCTATCCTAATCACCTAGATGATGCAATAGATTCACGCACAGGAGGCGTTCACCATGAAATTATTGCCCGTTTCATTAATCCTTTCCCTGTTTTTTTTGCTGGCTTCAACTGTTTTGACGACTGACCTCATGGCTGCCGATATCGAGGAATTAAATTCAGAGAAGATCATTTCGGAGATGGAAAAACAGCTCGATCTGTCCAGGGAAAAATGGGAGCAGCTCAAACCGGTCATCGAAGAAAAATCGAAAGAGATGGCCGAAGGGATCAAGGAGTCAGTCGAAAAAGGCTATGCGGGGCTTGACCAGTTGACCCAAAAATTCGATTCGATGTCGAAAGAGACTGAGCAGAAGGTTAAGGACGTTTTATCCAGCGAAGAGGCGATGAGACTCAGGCAGGAACTTGCCAAAATAGATAAGGAGGCGATTGACCAGGCGAAAGTTAAAATGATCGCAAAGCTTAACGAACTGCTGGCCCTTACCGAAGAGCAGGCACAGAAGCTTAAACCGGTGCTCGAAGACAGTATAAATCAAGTCGCAGAAAAGATGCAGGAAGTGGCCCAGGAAGGTGCCCAGGACTGGAACGAATTTAAGCAGGAGCTGGAAAAACTGACCAGGGATCTTTACGACAAGGTCCAAGAAACACTCGATGATGAACAGATGGAGAAACTCGAAAAATATAACGAAGACCAGAAGGAAGATATAAAAAAGGCACTCTTCACCGTTTAATTATCCCTAGGAGATGGTGAGCGATGGCGTCCTCTCTCAGATGATGCTTGAATGTAGAAACCCTCTGGTGTTTCATTGCCTCTGCATGGCGATACTGGATTAGACACCGCTTTCTGTGTTAATATATAAGTGATAAAACAACGTTTCCCTTACTCTGCGATGAGCCCGGGTTCTCACGGGCCGGGAGGACAAGATGAGGTCCTTTATAAAGATCGTAAGAGCGCTTTCCTTTCAAATGTACTCCTTGGCTTACAATCAACAGTTGCGCCGTTCTCCTGAGCCTATCGATTGGGAGCGGATCTATCCAAATGATTCAGGTCAATATCGCCAATTTCAAATCTAGGAGGTAGCTATGGCTGTTAAAATCTTTATAAAAAGAACGTTCAGCACAGATGGACTCAAAGACGCTTCTGCCATGCTTATCCAGGCGCGCAAAAACGCCATGTCACACAAGGGCTATATATCCACCGAAACGCTTGTCAGTCATGACGATCCATGCGAGATAGTGGTGGTCTCGATGTGGCAGAAAAAAGAGGATTGGGATGCCTACGCGGCGAGTCCGGAGCGGCAGGCTAACGAACAAAATTTTGCAGCCATTCTTGGCGCCGAAACCGAATATCAAATCTACAACATGGGCATGTAGCGGGGTGAAATAAAGGTGAACAGGCGTAAGCCTTTGTCTGAGTAGGCTCTGCGTTTTAAGGTTAATAGTTCAGCTTACGACCCACACCACTTGCAGTGCAATGTCATATCACTTATACGGTGATAATAAACAGGGGGCGAAAAGAGCCTAAGTAACGGATCAGTGTGTGCCTCATACAGTGTTTCACGATCCCACGCTAATGATGTTGACGCTTACCACACTCAAAGGGAGCTACTCGATCCATCGTTTTGCCCCTGACGCGATCGTTCCCGATACGATCCAGGAGAGCCGGTTTTACAGCGTGAGCCGAACCGATGAAGAACTCTCCATCGTCTGCGAGGCAACAATCGATCTGTATGCGCTTCAGAGTGAAACCGATTGGCGTATACTCAAAATTGTGGGTCCGCTGGACTTTTCCTTGACGGGTGTTCTGGCCGCGGTATCAGAATTGCTTGCCGGTCGAGAGATTTCTATTTTCGCTTTGTCAACTTTCGATACCGACTATATTCTGGTACGCGAATCAAAACTTGCGGAGGCAAAGCGAGTGATGACCGATGCTGGCCACCGAATTATCTAAAAGCTATACACCCTTTCACAGCAGCTAGAAGCACTTTTCCGCCTGTTCCCAGTCCCTTTTTTTCACCCATTCGTATTTCTGGGCAAAAAGGCGGTCGCTGTCATATAGCTTGTTTGTGTGGCTTCTCTTCAGAAACTTGTCAAACTGACTTGGTCCGCCGTTATACATGGCGTACACAAGCTGGGCGAGGGTGTCGGTTTTTTTGAGAATCTCTGGACCGTACTTGCGCAGGGCGTACTTCTGCAGGTAGAGGTCGACAATCTCACAGCCGGCACTGGCGTTGTAGCGAATATCCCATCTGAGCCGCTGGGTATCGTAAATGCCCCGCCACACCCGCTCGTTTACCTGCATGAGGCCGACAGAGCTGTTGTTGTAGGAAAGCAGGTAAGTGAGCTTGGAGTCTTTTACCACAAACTGCTTGAAGCAGCTCTCCTGCCAAGCGATGGCAGGTATCATGGCTCGGTAGAGAGCATTGAAATTATCTGGCAACTGCCGCCGGATCACAAGACTTGTGTAGGCGAATTCGAGAAGATCTGATATGCGCTCCAGGTAATCGTCAAAATTGTTTTTCGGGGCCTGCCAGCGCTTTATTTCGGTGAAGCTTGGACGCTTCGCCGCGAATGCGGATGACGGTAGCAGCGACTCCAGGAATTGGAAGATGTCAAGCCGTGAGGTCTCCTGCCGTTGTGGCGTTTCCTGTTCATCATCGGAATTGTTCTGCTGGTTTTCAGGAAAAGCCTGGAAAAGCATTTGCAAAGATTTGTTGATATCTGGAGAATAATGAAGTTCTACCCCTTCTCCGCCGAGGATCTTGGCCAGCCGGATAAGGCCGTTTCTGCTGATCTCGATACCGAATGCAGGCCCAAGCTCGTCAAGTATCATCAGAGCGTCTCCGGCGGTCAGGAAGCTGAGATAGCCGATCCTGCTCTCGGCCGGATTTTCCAGCAGCTGATTTCTGAAAATAGTCGAGAGCAGCTGCCAACCCTCTAAAAATTGATCCCGGACGAAATCCTTCTGTACGGAAGTGTCATTTATCCGAGTGACAAATTCATAGCGTGTTTCAAGCAGGAGATCGATGAGCTGTTGCTTGTTCGTCGAGCTCAAAGGCGTCTCGGAGAGCACCGAAACAAGAAAGACGAGCAGAGAATCCCAGGTTTCCCACAGATCCAGAAAGTCCTCCATTTCCTCCTCGGAGAGAGTTTCGACTGCAGCGGCCTCCGGACCACTATCGAGTTCGGTCGCATCGGCATGGATATTGACGATAAGACTTGTCTGATTGGCAATGATTGCGCCGGGTCTAATGCTGTCTAAGAGCTGTTTCGCCTGGACCCGGGCATCCGGGGTGAACATCGGAAGTATAAAGGTACGAAGATCTTCCACAGGATTGGCAAGCTTGATAGAAAAAGCCTGCATGTGGTCATTGATCAGAGGGAGCAGACGCTGGAACACCATGTCGAAACTTTCAATGGCTGCACCGTCTGCTGAAAAAATTTTAGTGTCCACGGTTTGAAAGGTCAGATCCCAGCTTTGACTGTCCAACCGGGGGATTTGAGATACTTGCATCGACCCGTTCCATTGGTAGGGCATCAGACAACTGTCGCCAAGAGGGGTGCCAAGATGGATGTAAACATCAGTCAGCAGGGTGATTACTTCAGCCTCGCCTGAGAATTTCGGATCTGTCAGTTTGAGTTCCAAGCAGCCGTTGCCTTCATAGAGGAGTTGTGCAGTTTGCCCGGGGTCGGTATAGGAAGTCTGGATGAGCAGCCCGTTAAGTAATTCGTAATCAAGGGTGATGGGCATGGTAATTTCCTTACCGTCAACATCTGCGTAAGAGCTAGCAATTATAAAGGCGGCGAGGGCGAAAGAGAATAATTTTAACATGGTATCGGGCATGGTCATATGTAGGTTGACTGAGTTTACAGCATAACAGGTGATGGTTCCGTTGCCCATAATAATGACGCCACATTTAGCTCCGATCTGGAGTTCTGCAGATCTGGATTAAACGAACGTTTAATTTTTGGGTTGCACCCAAACTGCTTCTGCGGTATGTTCGGTTAAACGATCGTTTAATGCCAGGAGAAACCAGACATGATTGCATCAAAACAACGCATACTGGAAACCGGGGTAGCCATGTTCGCCCGTAAAGGTTACGGCAGCACCGGATTGCGCGAACTTGCTGACCAGGCGGGTGTCAACTTGGCGATGATTAACTATTTTTTTGGCAGTAAAAAAGGCTTGCTGAAAGTTATTCTCGACACTTTTCTGGCCGGCTACCACGAAATCGCCAAACAGGAGCTCACTGCCGATGAGGAAATAGAAGTCAAAGTCAGGCGCTTTTTGAAACGTATAATTCCCTACATCAAAGCCCACCGGGACTATTTTATTGTGACCCTGACCGAACTACCCCACGATGATCCTGATATCATTGAATACAAAGCGTCCTGGATCAGAAAAATAGTCGATCTCGTCCAGGATGAGATCTGTACACCACTATCATCCGGAACAAATAAGCAGATAACGCCGTATGTGATTGGTCCGGTAATGATCGGGATGATTGCCATGCGGTTTCTGGTGGAACCCATATTTCAAACAATCAAGCCAGCGGAATTAGATATTGATCCATATCATGACTACTCCGATCAAATAGCCGAGATATTCTTGAATGGTATATTTGGACTTCTAGAGCTGAAAAACAAGGAGACCCGATGAGAAAATTCAGAGAAAAGATGGAAACATTCTTTGACAGGGGCGCCGGCCTGGTGATCAGATTCAGATTTGCGATACTTCTTCTTTCAGTGATTCTTGCGGTGTTGCTCGCCGTAAATATAAGGAATTTGCAATTCGATACGTCGAATGAGGGATTTTTGCGTGCAGGCGACCCGATTCTTGTTACCTACAACGATTTCAGAGAGCAGTTCGGCAGGGACGACATGCTCATTCTGGCCATCCATTCCGATGATATATTCTCGCTGGAATTTCTTACTCGTCTCAAAAAACTGCACGACACACTTGAATCTGAAATAGCTAACATCAACGACATGATCTCCATGGTCAATGCCCGCTCAACGAGAGGGGAGGGCGACGTGTTGATGGTTGACGATCTGCTGCTCGATTTCCCTGATTCAGAGGAGCAACTCCAGACTCTCAAATCGCAGGTCATGAGCAACCCGCTGTACCTCAACCAGTTGATTTCAGCCGATGGCTTGTATACCACCATTGTAATCGAAAGCAGCGTCTACACTGCCTCAGGCGAAGTGGACCTGCTCTCAGGTTTTGACGAGGATACTGAAGAGATAGGGGGCAATTCGGACAACGGCCTGTCTTCAGGAAAATTCATCAGCGATCAGGAGAACAGCGAATTCGTTGAGGCGGTTTACGAGGTGGTCCGTAATTACCGGAGCGATGATTTCCAGATATATATCGCCGGTTCTCCGGCGGTGATGCACTCAATCAAGCTGTTTATGCAAAGCGACGTGAAAAAGTTCATGAGAATCGCCATTTTAGTGATAGGGGTATGTTTGTTCGTGATGTTCAGGAGGCTATCAGGAGTTATTCTGCCTCTTGCGGTTGTTGCCGTATCGGTCGCTTCGACAATAGGGCTCATGGCGCTGCTCGGGGTATCCTTCAAACTGCCGACCACGATTCTCCCCTCATTTCTGCTTGCCGTCGGTGTAGGTGCCAGCGTTCACGTGCTCTCTCTAACTTACCAGGCTTTACGCCGTGGAACCCAGAAAAATCAAGCAATTCGCTACGCCTTTTCCCATTCCGGCCTGGCCATCGTCATGACCTCTTTGACTACCGCCGCAGGACTTGCCTCATTTTCTTTCGCAGGTGTAGCACCCATAGCCGATCTGGGAATTTTCGCGTCCATCGGCGTCCTGTTTTCATTGTGGTATACACTTACTATGTTGCCGGCGTTGTTGGCGAGCATCCCGCTGAAAGAAAAAGATCCAGAGTTGGCTCAACGAAGAAACCGGGTGGACAGGCTTCTCGAGTTCCTCGCCGATTACTCCATCGACCATTACCGAAAGGTACTGATTATATCGGCCGCACTTCTGGTGGTTGCCATCTACGGCGCCGTGCAAGTCAGATTTTCCCACCAGGTACTTAACTGGCTTCCTGAAGATCTGGGCGTCAGGGTTTCCACCGAAGTGATTGATCGAGAACTAAAAGGCAGCGTGGTTCTTGAGGTCTTATTGGATACCGGGGTTGAAAATGGTCTATACGATAGGGATACACTTTTGGCGATCGACAGGTTGACCGAGGATATGGAGCGTGATTTTGCCGGCGAGCAGGTATTTGTCGGGAAATCAATTGCAGTGACAACCATCCTCAAAGAAATACACCAGGCACTGTACGGCAACAATCCTGATTTTTACAAGGTGCCGGACAACGAGAAGCTCATTCCCCAGGAATTTCTGTTATTTGAAAATTCAGGATCCGACGACTTGCAGGACGTGGTCGATTCACGATTTCAGATCGCCAGGATAACCCTGAAGGTACCCTGGCAGGATGCGCTGCTCTACCGCGGTTTTATCAATGAAACCCTGGAGCGGTTCGAGGCTGAATTTAGTTATAAGAGTCTTGCCGGCGGAGAACCGATGCAGGTGACTGTAACCGGCATCATGGCAATTTTTGGACGCATCATTAGTGCAGCGATCTATTCCACCGCTCAGAGTTATATAATCGCGCTGGTAATTATAACCCTGTTGATGATCGTTCTGATTGGCAATTTGAAACTTGGTTTCATCAGCATGATTCCAAATTTAACCCCGATTCTGTGTATTGTTGGTTTCATGGGATTGGCCTCGATACAGTTCGACATGTTTACCATGCTTATCGCACCGATCGCTGTTGGTCTGGCCGTCGATGATACCATCCATTTCATGTACAATTTTAAAAAGTACTTTGAACAGACCGGCGATGTGCGGGAAGCGGTGCATCAAACCCTGCAGACTGCCGGCAGAGCGATGCTGACCACCTCGGTAGTATTGTCCATCGGCTTTTTTATCTTCACCCTGGCCTCTATGAACAACCTTTTTTATTTCGGGCTGCTCACCGGTATCGCCATCCTGCTTGCACTTGGTGCCGACCTTATTCTGGCGCCTGCACTGATGGCTCTTGTTGTCGGCAGAACCCAACTCGGTGGACACCCAGTAAATATTCCAAGCGCAGGAGAATGATATGAAATTTTTTACTTATTGTATTTGTGTTTTGATTTCCTATTCACTGCTGATTGCGATACCAGCACAAGCAGCGTTGGATGCCAGAGCTATCATGGAGCGGGTAGATGCGCGCGACGACGGTGACAACCAGACTGCTAACCTGGAAATGATACTGATTGATCAGAAGGACAACGAACGCAAACGGACGATAAAATTGTTTTCCAAAGATAAGGGTAAGGACACCCTGCGGTTACAGTTTTTCCTTTCTCCTGCAGACGTAAAAGACACGGGATTTCTTACCTATGATTTCTACGGGGGTGAGCGAGACGACGACCAATGGCTCTATCTGCCGGATCTGCGAAAGACAAAACGAATCGCCACATCCGACAAGTCGTCCTCGTTCATGGGGTCCGATTTTTCCTATGCCGACATGACCAGAAGGGTACTCGACGAATGGACCTACAAGCTGCTTAAGGAGGACGAAGTCGATGGGCAAAAAGTATGGCTCATTGAGGCATTACCCATTTCTAAAACGGTTGAAGACCGCTATGGTTACCAAAAGTCGATAGTGTATGTCAGACAGGATAACTATATGGTCGTCAGGGCCATCCATGTTCTGAAATCCGGCAACAAGGTCAAATACATGGAAGTAAAGAAACTTGACAAGGTAGACGGGATCTGGGTGGCGCTCGAGACCTGGATGAAAACAACCAGGAACAAAAGAACGCTGCACAGGACAATCTTGACCATGGATAATATCAAATACAATCAGGATCTCGATGAATCTTTCTTCTCGGTCAGGCAGTTGGAGAAAGGTCTGTAGTCAACTGATAATATGAGACGGTTCACCTCGCTTTTAACTGCCGTAGTCCTGGTTCTCACCATTGGATCAAAGAGCCATGCTGATGAACTTGAGAGTTTGTTGTCCGGCTTTGAGAACCAATCATCATCATCTATTGGGGATAATGGTGAAGGCGATATTGATGATTTGTTGGAAGGATTCGACGACCAACAGGAAGCGCTCACTGTGTCTGCCGTTCCGTATCAACCTGCACTGCCTGAGTGGCTGAAGCTGAGTGGCAGTCTGGCGCTCCAGTCTACCGTCAATTTCTCCCAGCCGGAGCCCCTGGCGGGTCAACCGGATTATCGTGGACTTTCGATGTTCAGGGGGGCGGGAGAGTTGTTGAGCGATCTCAGCTACCAGGGGTGGAAGGCGCGGGTTGGCATCTCAATGTTTTATGATGCGGCTTACCAGCTCAATGGTCAGCGTCAATTTTATACCGATGAATTTCTTGACCAGTACGAGAGTGAATTGAGAGTGGACGAAGCCTATCTGCAGGGTGGGCTGGGTTCCAGTCTTGATCTGAAAATGGGCCGCCAGATTGTGGTCTGGGGAAAATCTGACAATATCAGGGTTACCGATATCCTCACTCCCCTTGACCTCAGGCTGCCGGGCCTGGTTGACATCAGGTTTCTGAGGTTGCCGGTAACCATGACCAAGCTGGACTATTATCAGGGCAATTGGAATCTCGAAGGGATGGTGATCCATGAGCCGCGGTTCAACAAATTTCCAGTCTTCAATGGAGAGTTTTATCCTCTGGATCGACCCTTGCCAGATTCAGAAGAACCGGAGATAAGCTGGAGTAATCAACAGGCGGCCTTAAGTCTCAACGGTATATTCAGCGGCTGGGATATCGCCTTTTACGGTGCCTACGTGTTTGACAGGCAGCCATTTTTCTCTGACCTCCCAAGTACTGTTCGAGAGTATGACAAGGTGCTGTTCGGCGGTCTCGCCGCCAATTACGCGGTTGGCAACTGGTTGCTCAAAGGCGAAGCCGCACTTACTGACGGTCTGAGATTCTCCAATATAGACGAGGAGAAACAGCGCTTTGATTTTCTGCTGGGGTTCGATTATTCGGGCTTTTCAGAAACCACCATAACCCTCGAGTTTGCCAACCGACACCTTATCGATTTCGATGAACGGCTGGCCCAGCCGCCTGACGGACAGAAGAAGGATTGGACCCAGTTCGCCTTCAGGTTGACCAAGGATTTTCTCAACGACACCCTGCACCTGACCCTGCTTGCATCATCATATGGTATCTTTGCCGGTGAAGGCGGCTTCGAACGCTTTCAACTTGAATATGACCTGCGGGACAATCTCAAGCTGACCGGGGGAGTAGTACTCTATCAGTCGGGCGATTTTCCGTCGTTTCAGAACGCGGGCGATAACGACCGTCTGCTTTTCGAGATAGAATACCGATTTTGAAAACGTACCTGTGTTCCTGATCTGGCTGTGCCGGAACACACGTGCAAGCTATCCTCAACACAAGACCTGTATCACTGCAACGAATATGGAGGAGCGCTGAGTGTGAATTTCAGGCGGCGCCGAATTCTTTTTCTATAGCTCCCAATACCTCGTCCGACATTTTATAGCTATGCTCTTCACCGGGAAAAGTACCGTTCAGAACTTCTTCTTTATACTGCTTGAAGGTGTCAATCATAAGCTCGCCGAACTTCTGATACTGCTTGGCGAATGAAGGGGTGAAGTTGTCGTACATGCCGAGTACGTCTGGAGTGACGAGCAGCTGGCCCGAACAATAGGGGCCGCCGCCTATGCTGATAGTCGGTACATCCAACTTGCGGGTAACGTAGTCAGAAAGTTTTGCCGGAACGGCTTCAAAGATGATGGCGAAGGCTCCCGCTTCCTGCAGCGCCAAAGCTTCAGAAACCACCTTTCGGGCAGAATCCATATCCTTACCCTGGACTTTAAGACCGCCAAGGGCACCAACCGCCTGGGGGTGCAACCCGACGTGCCCGACCACCGGAATACCCATCTGGACGATTGCCTTGGTCTTTTCAATATGCTGCGGGGTAGCTTCGAACTTTACGCCGTCAACTTTGGCGTCGGTAATGAATCGAGCCGCGTTCCTCATTGTCTCTTCGATGGAATATTGAAAGGATCCGAACGGCATATCGGCAATGACCATGGTCCGGTCACAGGCTCTGGCTACCGCGGCACAGTGCAGCACCATCATGTCCATGGTAGCGGTCAGGGTTGTGGGATGGCCGTGCACCACCATGGCGCAACTATCGCCGACCAGAATCATATCTATGCCCGAATCGTTTACTTTTTTTGCAGTGGGATAGTCATAGGCAGTGAGCATGGTGATGGTTTCCTTGTTGTCCCTCATTGCCTGAATGGTTTTTACCGTATGTTTCACTGGTGTGTCTCCTTGATTTTTAAGTTTGAGTTGTATGTGGTTCTATATGGAATCAGTTTACTTTATTTACAATTCGGGCAAGAGCGTCATCCTCTCCCACGTTGCCCGGAAAAATGATATAGGTCATGCCCGGATAACGGGTTTCCTCACCGCAGCGCAAGGCCGGTACCCCTGGCAGGGCCTGGCCTATTACCACCGCCCTTTTTATTCCCAGAGCCTTGGTGGCTATATCACTTGAAGTAACTCCTCCTTTGGCTACCAGATAGCGCGGCTGGTGGGTCATGCTGCTGACGATTCCCACCAGACTCTCGGAGACGATACGGCCAATCTCCAAGCTTGAGGCGGCATCTTTACCGGTAACCAGAGATCTGCTGGTATAGATCGCGGCGTCGTTTCCGGAACCTAAAGTTTCATTGGTGAGAGTGACTACTCTTTTCATCTCCAAGTGTTTTTTGTCGTCATCGAGCAGTTCATCAACCTTCACCTCGATGGGAACGATATCGGTGAGTTCAAATAACGCAGTGGTCTGGGCAGTGGTTTTTGGGACGTAGGAACCGATCACGAACAATCCCCCATTATCACTGGGGTTCACCAGATCGTCACCGGACAGCAGGCCGTCTCCGGCATCAAGTCCGATCCGTGACCTGACGAAAGAAGCAGAGGTCCGGTAGAGAAATTCATATCCTTCTTTCTCGACTTGTATAAGGGCGGCGACGACCACTTCCATATCTCGGTAGCTGGCGCTATTGACAAAACAGGCGGCTCCTTTGGGGACGCTTCGGAAGACTTCGGCGACCCGATCCGGACCACCAATGCGAATGTCATCGAGGCTCACTGAAATCACCTCTTCAGCGCGTATGGAGCCCTGGGTCTTTTCTTCTACATAGTCTTTCAAATTAGAACGTGTGAACCCAAAGGCCGCATCCTTAGCAAACGGTGTCATGGCAGCGGGTACGAGGGTGTCGCGCTCTTGTACGTAATGGATATCGTTGAGAGTGAAACGGCCGCCCTCGAGGAAAAAGGGAATCAGAAGATAGGGTAGTTGCTCTTTGCGCAGGGCCCTGGCAGCGGCGTCGACTTCGGAGGGAAAATGGCCGCGCAGGGTAGAGTCGCTCCGACTTATAACCACCACCCGCACCCCTGTTTTTTCCGATGCTCGCAACAGGTTTCCACCAATTTCACGGGCCAGATCACAGGCAGACTCTTCGGTCATGCTTCTGCTGTTGGTCAGAATGAAGAATACCGGTGACTCTTCAGACAATTCAGCCTCCAAAGCCGGTATTGACCAGGTCGTCAGGACGGGGATATCCCTCACGGTCTGGGTTCCCGTGGGGTCGTCGTCGAGGACCACGATTTTGTATGACGATCGACCGAGCTCCTGCTGAATGGTGGGCAGCAGATCAATCTGCCATTCAGGCGGCAGCGAATCGAGGTAACTGATATCGAGGATTTTTTCGCTCATGTGCTCAGCTTATTTGATCGAGAAGATATTCTGTTCGATAAATTTCCATGTCTCAAGATAGTCACCTTCGGCCATCAATGACTCCAGTCTGGTCAAGTCAATCTTATCGAATAACTGCCAAATCTTCGTGGTCAATCTGCTGTTGGCCTCAAATGTTCCTTTGATGTCCCAGCGCGTCGGCGAGGTGTCGGACGTGAAGTAATCTTCATATTTGTATTTCTTCAGGTAGTAGAGAAACTCGACGTAATCGAGAAAATGCTTTGTTCCGCAGAAATAGTCCCAGTCCCATTTGCCATCGTTATCGTTAATGTGGATGTAATAACGGTAGGGGCTGGATTCAAGCAGGGACACTGCTTCGGCCGGGTTTTCGTTGCCATACATGGAGTGACCGAAATCCAGGGTCACCCCCATCCCGTTTATTTTTATGTCGTTGAGCAGACATAGCGCCTTAGCGGCGGTATCGACAAAGCAACGGCCTCTGGTTTCACTCGGTTTGTATTCTATGTACAAGGGAATTTCCTTGCGATAATCGCCAGCGGCAGAAAAAGTTTCGATCAAGTGCTTCCAGGCCAGTGCGTAGTCGTTTTGAAATGCAAATTCATAGCCATCCCCGAGGGGGCAGCAAGTCACTTTGTCGGCTCCGATGTCGGCGGCAAAATCCTTGGCATTCTTGATGAACTGAACGGCCTTCTCCCTGACCGCCTGTTCCAGGGCTGTCACTCCACCATTGCGAAACTCGGGCTCGGCCTTGACGTTGACATTAACCGCAGCCACATTGAGATCAAACTTCTGCAGTGCAGCTCTGGTCTGCGCACTGTCGTTCACCTCATACGGATAGACAATTTCAACACCGTTGTATCCTTCTATGCCAGATAAAAGGGCGAATTTTTCATCTAGATTAAGGGGCTTGTTGTATTCGTGAAATCTATCTTTGGTTTGTGAGAGAAAGCTGGTGATAATTGCCAGTTTGAGCATGGTTGGTCTCCTGGTCGTTACTTGCCTTGTCTTGAGGGTGACTTGTTGAAAATTTTCGCCTTGAACCTGTCAATTAACCGCTTGTACCAGCCCAATTGACTCAAAATGGTAAGGACGATGATGATGAACAGCAGCAATGAAACCGGTCGTTGAAACACCGGCATGAAACTCCCCTGGGAAACCATTAGTGCTCGCCGCAGGTTTTCATCGGCCATGGGTCCCAGGATAACGCCGATTACCAAAGGTGCGATCGGATACCCCATATTAGTCAGGAAATAGCAGATAACGCCCACCGGCAGCATCAGGTAGAGGTTAAATATGTTCAATCCGAGGGAGTATGATCCGATGATGCACAGGACTCCAATGATTGGCATAAAAAGTGGGGTGGGAATGTTCAGCACCTTGACCACTTGCTTGGCCAAGATCATGCCGGTGATCCACATGGCCATCGAGGCCAGCAGCAGGATGGCTGCAACTTCGAGGATAAAAGTGGGATGCTCGAAGGTAATCATCGGTCCCGGCGTGACCCCGTGAAGCATCAAAGCGCCCAGCAGCATGGCAGCCGGCGGGCTGCCCGGGATGCCGAGGTTCAGTAGCGGGATCATGGCCCCGCCGACACAGGCGTTGTTGGCGGTTTCGCTGGCGATGACGCCTTTTAGTTCGCCGGTTCCAAACGTTTCAGGATGCTTTGAGGTATTCTTGGCGGTGCCGTATGAAACCCAGCCGGCGATATCTTCACCTATGCCTGGGACGGCGCCAATGCCCACACCGATGAGCGCAGAGCGGACGATGGCCGGTATGTTTTTGAGTACCGTGCCTATTTCGGGAATGATGCGCTGCAGTTTTTCCGCTCTGGGCATAGTTGTCCTGGATCTCAGCACATCTATGATCTGGGGGATGCCAAAGGCACCGATCAAAACGGGTACGACTTCAATGCCGCTCTCCAACTCGGTGATACCGAAGGTAAACCGTGGAAAGAACTGAAGTTGATCACGACCGATACAGGCCAGGAAGAGCCCGAGAAATCCCGCAATCCAGCCTTTGATCACCAGATCCGGAGCAGTCAGGGTGCCGCTGATTAAAATACCGAAAAAGGCCAGGAGAAAAAATTCAAACGAGGTAAACTCCAGCGCAAAATTTGAAATAAGCGGCGAGATGCTCACCACAAAAAGCATACTCACCGTCGTGCCGATGGCCGAGGCGGTGGTGGTGAGCCCGATCGCTCGTCCGCCTTCACCTTTCTTGGCCAGCGGATATCCGTCCATGGCAGTGGCAGCGGCGGCTGCGGTGCCGGGGATGTTAATCAGAATAGATGCATATGAGCCGCCATAGGTGCCGCCGACATAGATGGCCAGCAGGCAGATCATGGCCATCGGGGTATCCATCGAGTAAGTGAGGGCGGTCAGCAGGGCTACCCCAAGAGTGGATGTAAGCCCTGGCATTGCCCCGAAAATAATGCCGAGCAAGACCGAGCCGAAAAGTATTGCCAGGGAAACCGGATCGGTTACCATACCTGCGGCAATTTCAAAAAAAGTCTCAATCCTCTCTAATACCACCATTGCAGAATTCCTTCTACGACCAGATTTCAGCGTACCAGATTGCATCTAGCAGGCTTACCACAAGACCCTCGTGCGGCATCGGCACCAGTAGGAAATATTTGAAAATGATTCCGATGGTAAAAGGAGCCAAGAAGCCAATTAGCAGGCTGAGTTTGAATTTTGGTATCAACTCGGATTCCTTTACTAATTGGTAATAGTGCCAAATGAGCAGAAAAATGTAAGCAATTACCAGAATGTCTGCTGAAAAATAGGCGAACGTGTCAACTTTATCGGCCAAATCAGAAATCAGATATAGTGCAAGTATGAATGTACCGCCAATGATCTTGGAGATGAGGCCTACGAGTCTCTCGTCGAAACCGCAGTAGAACATGAAAAAGAAAAGGAGAAGAAATAGAATAGCGGCAAGAAAAAAATCGATATTGGGGATAAGCAGGAAAACGAATATAAACAAATTCAGGACAATGCCATAAAACCGTATGGTGACCGGCTGTTTGAGAAAGTCTGCAAATGCGGTGCTGCTGAGATAGCCAAATACTGCTTTCACACCTTGAACGCCAACTTCTTTCAGAGCAGTTCGAATCAGTATGAGGCCGAGCAGGGCGAGGGTACTGCCAATTAATAGAGGAAACAGGGCAGGCGATACGTACCAGACGTTTTGCACACCCGCGTATGAATCCTTCATGGGCATCTGAAAGGCCTGATAAACTGCAAATACACCAAGGCAAAAGATAGCCGTGCCCGAAAAAATGTCTGCTTTTCTCAGCTTTTCGATTTCAATCATGTCGGTGTAGATCATCTAGTAATCATGCCGAGCATGCGCCTCACGCTGTTTGGCAATGCCCGGCCTGATAATAGATATCCGTTGATATCTTGGGTTAAAATTACTCTTTCGGATTAAGGTTTGGGGATACCAAGCGTATCCGGGCTGAGTTTAGCAGCGCCTAGCTCATGCAGGGTCCAGGCAAAGTTAGACTGCAGGGCGGCAAAAATTTTGCGAGACTCTTCACCGGTGGCCCCAGAGAGCAGATAATAGTTTTCTTTCGCCCAATTCTTCACCTTATCGGTTGCTATTGCCTTGTTGAACGCATCAATCAGGACATCCTTGGCTTCCTGGGGCACATCATTGGGAACGGCAAAACCAATTGCTTGAGAGATCGGCAGATAATCGGAAAGTCCAGGATAATCATCGAATCCAGACGGGATCAGCCCGAGGCCTTCTACCTCGAAACCATCCGGGATCAGCATGGCGAGCGGAAGAAGCTTGCCGCCGCGCAGCAATTGCTGCTGTTCCGCCAATGAAGTGACAACTACGGTGACCTCACCGGCCATTGCTGCGTTCTGGCTCGGCGCGGAGCCTTTGTAGGGGATAAAGTTGAATTTTGCGCCAGATCCCTTTTCTAGGGCGAGCAGATTGAGGTGATGAATCGAGCCAGCGCCGCTTGCAGCAGCCTTGATGGAGCCCGGCTCTTTTTTAGCTGCCTCAACAAGGTCTTTTAGTGTCTTGTAAGGAGCATCTGCGGTAACCGAAATGAGATCCGGAGAACCACCAACGATGAAGGGATCCCAGACGTCGAAGTTCTTGTCCCAGCCGCCCTGAACACCGGCAGTAACATTGGACTCGGACAGACCGGTCAGCGTATAGCCGTCATGTGGTTGACTAAATCCATAAGTCATGCCAACAGAACCGGCTACACCCCCGGTCTTGTTGATGACATTGACGTTGACGCCAAGAAACGGCGCCATTTCAGCCGAGATGATGCGGTTACAGGTGTCCGTGCCGCCGCCTGCACCCCAGACCACTACGTTGGTAATGTTTCTGCTCGGGAACTTTTTAGCTGCATAAGCACTGCAGGTCAGTGCCAGAAATACTGCTATTGCGATAAGGAAAATTTTTCTCATTTCAACCTCCCAAAATGATAGTTTTGCCATTAAATGGCAGGTATTTGGTCCCATCATGTTGAAAATGATGTACTCATAGTGACGTTTTTCTGATTAGGCACCTCCTTCTTTAATGATTTGCTGGCTTCTATCTCTTTGGTTAAATGAACAGCGGTGGTCTGAAGATGTAAGCGCATGAGTTCTTCCGCCGCTTTCGGGTCACGGCTGCATATCGCCTCGACAATGGCGACATGCTCCCTGATTGTCTCGTTGGGTGATCTGATCAACCCCTCTTTGGTGGGATACAAATAGGCAAGTGAAACGACATTGAAGGTCTGAAGTATGCTGCTGAGAAATTCTCTTGCACTTATCTCGGCTATAAAATTGTGGAATTTTCTGTCGGCCTGTGAATAGGCATGATAATCCTCGATGTCATCGAGCTCCTGAAAAGGCATGAAGATTTTGTTGAGCTGAGTTATCTGGCCCTTGGCAATCGATTGAGCCGCCCGTCTTGCTGATAATCCCTCCAGAACCTCACGGATTTCAAAGATAGATACCATCTCCTCCATGGAAAACAGTCGCACGAAGAAACCTCTGCGCGGTTTTGACACTACAAGCTTCTCCTGCTCGAGGAATTTGAGGGCGCTGATCAGCGGGGTTCTGCTGATGCCCAGATCAGACGCCAGCTTTTCCTGAGGTATTTTCTGGCCAGGGAGCAGTTGACGGTCCTCTATCATCGCTTTGATTATCAGATAGGCCTTCTGGTCGAGGTTCTCAGATTGGATGAGCTTTTTCTTCATGATCGGAATGGGAGAGAGTAACAAAAGATATTGAATATTGTATACA
>JABDQA010000029.1 GCA_013042475.1 Desulfofustis sp. | reverse complement strand
TCGTACAGGACGCCAATACCAGCCTGATGATCTTTCCCATCCGCGAGACCATCGCCTTCATCTCGAAACAATTCACTCTGGTTGAGGGAGATCTCATCGCCACTGGAACTCCCAAAGGGGTCGGTCCCCTTGTAACAGGCGATGTGGTCGAGGTTGAGATTGAGAAAATAGGGGTACTGGGGAACCCGGTGGAACGGCGCTAACAATACATAGCGACATAAGTTCAATCCTCCCCACAGGAGGCGATGCTCTCCGAGCTGCAGGTTGTGCCGCAGTATGGCTCCATTGTGCTATTAAATTTATCCTTGGACTCTTTTAAATGCCTGCGGTAGAATTTTCCCGCACGACTTGATCTTGAGAGAACACCCAATTTTCAAGGCCCCCATGATTAACCCTGGAAATTTTTTGAGGCTTTAGGCGAAAGGAGATCAGATGCGGCTCTTCATACTTCTGGCAGTTTCGTTTTTCTTTTTCGGATGTGCGTCTTTTGAGGCGGAACATTCACGCACCCTGTTAATGGACCGGAAAACAGGAGAAATGAAGGATTGCACGGTCAGCTTGGCACGTAGCAAAGCGGCCTATGAGAAATACGAAGAATGCATCCGTGCTTATGAAGAGCAGGGCTATACCGTCTGGAGTCAGTACTGATCCCCTTTTCCCCTTCACCCAGGTAAGCAGTGGCGCTCAATAACCCTGCAGATAAAAACTGGACCCTGATCGAGGGGTGGGTATCGATCAGTGCCAACATAGTTCTCTTCTGCCTCAAGCTCTGGGTGGGGTTGATCACCGGATCCGTGGCGTTGATGGCCGACGCCTATCATACACTCACCGACTCGCTAAGTTCAGCAATTGTCATTTTCAGCGGCTGGCTGAGCCGAAAGCCAGCCGATGACAAGCATCCTTTCGGCCACGGCAGAAGCGACCTGATCAGCTCGGTTTTCATCGGTGTGCTGCTGGCGCTCATCGGCTTCAAATTCCTTTTCAAATCGGTGGAACAGATCAGAAGCGGAGTCGGTGTTGAATACGGAACCGCTGCAATCGTTGTTATCGTGATGTCGATTCTGGTCAAAGAGTCGATGGCTCAGTTTGCTTTCTGGGCGGCACGCAAGAACAACAATCCTATTCTCAAGGCAGATGGCTGGCATCATCGTACAGATGCGCTTTCTTCGATTATTGTTTTAGCCGGTATTCTCTGCAGCTCCTTCGCCACCTGGATTGACGGGGCATTGGGAATCGCGGTGACGCTGCTGATCTTCTATGCATCTTGGGAAATATTGAACGATTCAGTCAGCCGCTTGATTGGCGAAACTCCGGATCGTGACCTGATGAAACAGATAGATGTAATCATAGACGAGATTGGGCTCGACGTGCAGCCCCACCATTTTCACCTGCACCGGTATGGCGATCACATTGAGCTCACCTTTCACCTCACCATGGACGCCGGTATGACCCTGGAAGAGGCCCATGAGAAAGCCCATCTGATTGAACATAAACTGCGCGATCAGCTTGGAATTGAGGCAACCATACACATGGAACCTGACGGACAGAGATGATGCGACACATTGATCTGAGAAGCGATACGGTAACCAAACCCACCCCGGAAATGCGCACCGCCATGGCCGAGGCTCGGGTGGGTGACGATGTTTTTGGGGATGACCCGACGGTCAACAAACTAGAGGCAACCGCTGCGGCCATATTCGGCAAGGAGGCGGCGATTTTTGCCCCGAGCGGCACCCAGACCAATCTGATCTCCCTATTGTCACATTGCGAACGCGGCGATGAATATATTGTCGGCCAGACAGCCCACACCTATAGATACGAAGCTGGCGGGGCCGCTGTGCTTGGCTCGATTCAACCACAACCTCTTGATTTAAACCCTGATGGTACCTTTGATCTGGAACGGGTTGCCCAGGTGATAAAACCCGATGATTATCATTTCGCCAGATCGAGGCTGCTCTGTGTGGAAAACACCCACAACGGCCTTGCACTGCCGATGGAATATCTGCCCCGCGTGGCCGACTGTGCCGCCACCAATGGGTTGAGGTTGCACCTCGATGGCGCCAGGATTTTCAACGCGGCAGTGAAATGTAACGTTGAAGTAAGGGAGATCGCGCACTACTTTGATTCCATATCAGTCTGCCTCTCGAAGGGGCTTGGAGCTCCAGTTGGCTCGGTACTGTGCGGTGACCGTCAGACCGTTGCCAGGGCTCGTCGCTGGCGAAAGATGGTGGGCGGGGGCATGCGCCAGGCAGGTATCATCGCTGCAGCGGGTCTTTTCGCCCTCGAACACAACACCGGGCGGCTACAGGTTGACCATGACCATGCCCGCCTGCTGGCTGAAGGGCTTGCTGAGATTGATGGCTACAAGGTCGAGTATGACCAGGCCCAGACCAACATGGTCTTTGTCTCACCGCCGTACGACAAAGCCGCGGGGCTGCAGGACTATTTACGCACCAACCAGGTGCTCATACTCGGCGGCAGTAGAATCAGGCTGGTGACCCACTTGGATATAAGCAGGGAGGATATCCATACTGTAATTGGATTGTTCAAATCCTACAGTACATGACTCCCCAGGGGGCAAACTGGGCAATCTGTGACATCCCTATTTATCAGTTTTTGTTGATGTTTTGATGCATATTACTGATCAGTCAGGCGCATTGGTGCCGCAGGGCTTATGGGTGTGTGCGAATTATGCCTAAAGTTCATGTGCCAGCCTGAATGTTTTGTGTTTTAGCCCTCAACCTCACAAATGGGCATTAATCAGTCCTCGGTAATCTACACTTATGCATAACAGGCCCAATTAAAGCCTTGGCAGCCAATGGCAGTTTGAGGTATGGTGATTGTGTGTATAAACACTAAATCCACCTTTGCTTGACAGGGGACAGTTTCGCTTGGTAATTCAAGCGGAGTTTGGTTTTGAGAGATTACTTCGTATAACAGATTAATGCAGTTGCAGCCCAGCGTGAGGTGCTCAGATGTCTGCAGAATTGGTTCTCTCTGGTGCGATCTTCATCGGACTTGCACTTCTTATTCCCACCATCATGGTACTGACCTCTGTTCTTGGTCCCCGGTCCGGTGGTGAGGCGAAAAACGACCCTTACGAAAGTGGAATCAAGCAGATGGTCGGCATGGCTGACCAGAAGTTCAGCGTCAAATTTTACCTGCTGGCAATTCTATTTTTGATTTTTGACATAGAGGCGGTTTTTATGTATCCGTGGGCGGTAAGTCTGCGTGAACTGGGTGTGTTTGGCTTTGTCGAGATGACCGTATTCATTCTCCTGCTTCTCACCGGATTGATTTACATCTTAAGGAAGGGGGTGCTCAATTGGCGCTAGGATTAGAAGCCGGTCTCGGCGAGTCGGTATTGACGACAAGACTGGATGAGATCATCAACTGGGGCAGGCAGTACTCGCTCTGGCCCATGGTCTTCGGTACGGCCTGTTGTGCCATCGAATTTATGAGTGCCGCTGCCTCCCAACACGATATTTCCCGGTTTGGCGCCGAAGTCGTCCGTTTTTCACCACGGCAGGCGGATCTGATGCTGGTGTGCGGTACCATCAGCTACAAACAGGCTCCCATTCTCAAACGTATCTATGACCAGATGCCCGATCCCCGCTGGGTCGTCTCCATGGGCGCCTGTGCAAGTTCAGGGGGAATCTATGACAACTACTGCACGGTCCAGGGCATCCATACCGTGATACCGGTGGATGTCTACATTTCGGGGTGTCCGCCACGGCCCGAAGCGGTACTCGACGCCCTGATGAAAATCCAGGAAAAGATTCAGACCGAAAGCGTATTAGTTGACCGCCATAAAGATTTCAAAGGAATTCTCGACTGATTATGACCGATTCGCTGACCGACAAACTGAAGGTGCTTTTCCCTGATATCGAGCCGAGAACGGTGCTCGACTGCACGGTAATCGATGTTGATCCGGGGTCGGTGCCCCAGGTAATGGAGCAGCTCAAGACCTATCCCGATCTGGGTTTCTCCATGTTGCTCGATATTACCGCTGTTGACTATCTCACCTATCCGCAGCGGCCAGCGGCCAGATTCTGTGTCGTCTATACCCTGCGCAACTGGGAGCGCAACTGGCTGCTCCAGGTGCGAACGCCGATACCGGACCCCGAGTGGGGAGTAGAGTCAGTCGCCCACCTCTGGGGGGCCGCCGATTGGGCAGAGCGCGAGGTATATGACCAGTATGGCATAAATTTCAGAAACCACCCCGATCTCAGGCGGATCCTCAACCACTGGCAGTTCGAGGGACATCCGCTGCGCAAGGACTACGATATTTTCAAGGGACAGATCTGCTACGAGGCCGACCGACTCGAAGATGAGATCAGGGCCCGGTTGGCGTCCAAGGGAATCGATGAAAGTACCATGCAGGACATCAACACCGAGATGATGTTTCTCAATCTTGGTCCCTCCCATCCCGCCACCCACGGAGCGATACGAATTTTCACCGCCCTGGATGGCGAGACCATCATGGCCAACGTCAACGAGATCGGTTATCTGCACCGTGGCTTCGAGAAAACGGCGGAAAACCGTACCTACAATCAGATCATTCCACTGACCGATCGGCTCAATTACTGTTCGGCGCTGATGAACAATATCGGCTATGTCAAGGCAGTGGAGTCATGGCTGGGCCTCGAGATAACCGAGCGGGCCATGTTCATGCGGGTGATTCTTTCCGAGTTTTTCCGAGTCCAGGATCATCTGGTTTGCCTGGCGGCCAACCTGGTCGATATGGGCGGCTTGACCAACTACTGGTACCTCTACAATGAAAAAGAAGCCTCCTACGATCTGATCGCCCGACTCACGGGGGCCCGTCTGACCAGTTCCTTTACCCGAATCGGCGGTATGTACCGCGATTTTTACGAGGGCTGGCAAGAGGATATGGAGCAGCAGCTCAAGGCGATCGAGAAGGGGGTCAACGACTCGCTCAAACTGGTGCTTCAGAACCGTATCGTCCATGACCGGACCCAGGGCACCTGCGTGCTTACCCCTGAAACCGCACTCTCTTATGGCTACACTGGCCCCAACCTGCGTTCCACCGGGGTCTCGTTCGATCTCAGAAAGGACAGCCCCTATTACAACTACGAGGCCTTCGACTTTTATGTGCCGGTCGGCAGTCAAGGCGATATTTATGATCGTATGATGGTTCGGTTCGAGGAGATTTTCGAATCAATCAAGATCGTTCGCCAGGCCATGAAAATGATTCCCGAAGGTCCTGTGTTTGTTGATGATCATCGGGTTGCCCTACCGCCCAAGGATCAAGTTTACAACAAGATTGAAGGGCTGGCCAACCACTTCAAGCTGATTTTTGAAGGGGTGAAGACGCCTGCCGGCGAGTGGTACAACAGCTACGAGGCGGCCAACGGTGAGCTGGGTTTTCATTTCGTCTCCGACGGGTCAGGCACCCCCTACAAACTGAAGGTTCGCCCTCCCTGCTTTTACGCCATGGGAGGGTTCCACGAGATGATTGAAGGGGAGATGATCGCCGATGCCGTCATCAACCTCGGCAGCATCAATATCATAGGCGGAGAGCTGGACAGATGAGCGATCGTTCAGAGTTGATTAGCACAGGAGAACCATTTGCATTTGATGCCGAGAGGGATGCGGAATTCGAGCGGCTCATCGTCCGCTACCCGATCAGGGAATCGATGATCATGCCCGCCCTGTGGATGGCTCAGGAACAGCAGGGCTGGATTAGCGCTGAGGCAATCGAGTATATCGCCGAGAGGATCGGCACCTATCCGGCCAAGGTTTTCGAACTGGCGACCTTCTACACCATGTACCACCTCAAACCGGTGGGCCAGAACCATATCTGTGTCTGTCGGACGCTGTCCTGCTGGCTGCGCGACAAACAGGCGATCGTCGACTACCTGGCCAAGGAGATCGGCGTACGCCCGGGCCAGGTCAGCGAGGACGGCCGTTTCAGCCTGGAGGAAGTCGAGTGCCTGGGGCATTGTGGTACCGCACCGGTGGTCCAGGTCAATGGCGAATTCCACGAAGAGATGGATCTGGAAAAATTCAAAGCGCTGCTGGCGACACTCGATTAGGGGAGGGTGGACGAAGATGGAAGTAAAAATTCTCAGCGCCAAATTCGACATCGACAACGCTCACCAGATTGAAGTTGCCAAGAGTCACGGCGCCTATCAGACACTGGAAAAGCTCTTTTCGATGGCTCCCGAGGATGTCACCAACGAGGTTAAGGACAGCGGACTAAGGGGACGCGGCGGGGCTGGTTTCCCAGCCGGGGTGAAATGGGGTTTTCTGCCCAAGGATCTCGACAAGCCAACCTATCTGGCGGTCAACTCGGATGAATCGGAGCCGGCCACCTTTAAGGATCGCTATATCCTGGTTAAGGATCCGCACTTGCTTATCGAGGGTATCATCATCTGCTGCTATGCCATAGACTGCCACGATGCCTACATCTACATAAGGGGAGAATACACTTCCCAGGTCAAAGGACTGCAGAGAGCCATCGATGAGGCATACGAGGCCGGCTACCTCGGCGAGACGGTAAATGGCCACGACTTCCGCCTCGATGTCACCGTGCACCGTGGCGCGGGTGCCTATGTCTGCGGCGAGGAGACGGCCCTGCTTGAGTCGATCGAGGGCAAGAAGGGCCAGCCCCGGTCGAAACCACCCTTTCCGGCTGTGGTCGGGCTCTACGATTGCCCCACCATCATTAACAACGTACAGACCATCGCCTCACTGCCCTTCATCATCCAGGAAGGCGCCGACGCCTACAAGGCCCACGGCACCGAAAAGAGCACCGGGACCCATCTGTTCGGCATCTCTGGCCATGTGGAAAAGCCGGGCATGTATGAACTGCCGCTTGGGCTGCCGCTCATGGAAGTACTCGAAAAAGTGGCAGGTGGCGTCTGGAAGGGCAGACAGCTCAAGGGGGTGATCCCGGGGGGCAGTTCCACTCCGGTACTTACGGCAGAAGAGGCCAAGACGGTGAATCTTGATTATGAGTCGATGGCAGAGCACAAGACCATGTTCGGTTCAGGCGGCATCGTAGTGCTCGATGAGACCGTGGACATGGTCAAGCTGGTCGAAAACTTGATCTATTTCTATCACCACGAGTCGTGTGGTCAGTGCACCCCATGCCGGGAAGGATTGGGCTGGATGCTGAAAATCGTCAAAAAGATCATCGCCGGCGAGGGAACCATGGCTGATATCGACCTGCTCGTCGAGCTTTGCGACAATATCGAAATGAAAACGGTCTGTGTGCTGTCGGCGGCCTGTACGATGCCGGTGCGCAGCTACTTGAATAAGTTTAGAGATGAGTTTGAGGCCTACGTCACCGACGCTGCCTCGTAAATCAGTGTGAATAGGACGATCCATGGCTGAAATGGTGAAGCTCTTTGTAAACGGCCAGGAAGTGGAGGTCGAGTCAGGTAAGAATCTGATCGATGCCCTCAAGGTGGTGGGAATTGAAATTCCTCACTTTTGCTATCATCCGGCTCTGGGGGCGGATGGCAACTGCCGCATGTGCCTGGTGGGCATCGAAGACGGTAGACCGCCGCTGGTACCGGCCTGTAAGACTCCGGCCCAGGAAGGGATGAAGGTGCAGCTCGATGCCGAGCATATCAAGAAGATCCAGCGCGACGTCCTGGAATTCGAGTTGATCAATCATCCCGTCGACTGCCCGGTCTGCGACCAGGCGGGCGAATGTGCCTTGCAGGATTATTACATGAGTTACAGCCTGGACGACAGCCGCATGCGGGTCGAGCAGGTGACCAAGGGTAAAAAGATAGATTTCGGCTCTGGGGTGGTGCACGACCAGGAGCGCTGTGTGCTCTGCGGCCGCTGCGTTCGGTTCACCAGGCAGATCACCCACACAGGCGAGCTGGGGATTGTCAACCGCACCGATGCCGCCCGGGTCTCGATCTTTCCCGGCAAGCCGCTGAACAACCGCTATGCCTTGAACATTGTCGATATCTGTCCGGTCGGCGCCATGACTTCCAGCGATTTTCGTTTCAAGCAGCGCGTCTGGTTTTTACAGAAAGATCCGGGAATCTGCCACGGTTGCAGTAAGGGGTGCAGCATCTACATCGATCACCATCGGGAGAAATATAAAGACGATGTGATTTACCGCTTTCGGGCTCGCACCAACCTCAAAGTCAACGGCTATTTCATATGTGATTTCGGACGGTTGAGCTACGCCGCCGAAAATGAAAACCGACAGACCACGGCCACGGCCGACGGCAGCGCCATTGGTTTCGATGAAGCGATAGAGCTGGTGCGGGAGCGGCTCGACCGGGCCCGCAAACCGCTGATGCTGGTTTCGCCGGATCTCTCGCTCGAGCAGATGTGGGCGGTAAAACGGATCGCCACCCTCTATGGTGCCGATCTGTCTGGTTACAGCGACAGCTATGTGATCGACGGCGACGGTGATGATTATCTCATCAACGACGATAAGGCGGCCAACCGTAAGGGCTTGGAACTGCTCGATATCGATTCCAGCAAGGAGCAGTTCATCAGCACCTTGCAGTACACCGACCTGCTGGTCAATTTCAATAACGATCTGTTCTACAGCGGTGTAGACGAAGAATTAAAGGCCCAGCTTGACAAGACCCAGTCCATCGCGGTCTGCAGCCACCAGTTGCCGGTCTTTGAGTCAGCCACCATCGCGCTGCCCACTGCCTCATACAGTGAGTATGGCGGAACCATCGTCAACGAGGACTATGTGCTGCAACGCTTTGACAAGGCACTGTTTAAAAACGAAGATCCCAGGGATGTACTCGAGATTACCAGGCTGCTCGGCGGTGCCATCATCGATGCGCCCCATGCTTGGCCTGGTATAAGGCAATCGGTGGCCGATCTGGCCGATATCGACCCGGAAACGATACCCGCCGAGGGTCTAAACCTGCAAAACAGCGAGGATACCAATGTCGGCGCTTGATATTCTGCTCGTCATTTTACGGATCGCCTTCGGCGCTTTCGTGCCGCTCAGTTTTGTGGCGATTCTGGTGTGGATGGAACGGAGGGGGGCCGCCTTCTTCCAGGACCGGGCGGGTCCAAACCGCTGCAACGTCCTTGGATTTAGAGCCGGTGGACTGATCCAGAACGCTGCCGACGGCATCAAGTTGGCTTTCAAAGAAGACGTTATTCCGGGCCACATCAAGCACAAGTTTTATTTCGTTCTGGCCCCGATGCTGGTCTTTATCACCGCCCTTCTCTGTTTTGCGGTTATTCCATTTGCCGATGTGCTGATTCTCGGGGATAAGCATTACATCATGCAGGCCGTCCCGATGGATATCGGTATCCTCTGGTTTCTGGCGGTTGTCGGTTTCGGAGTCTACGGCATAATTCTTGCCGGCTGGTCCTCCCACAACAAGTACGGCGTGCTGGGCGGGTTGCGAGCTGCCGCCCAGGTAATCAGCTACGAAATTCCCATGGGCTTGGCCCTGGTCAGCCTGCTGGCTGTTTACGGTACGGTGAACCTCTCTGAAATGGCCCAGTTTCAGGGGCGGCTGCTGTTCGGTTTTATCCCGATGTGGGGATTTGTTCTGCAGCCGCTGGGGGTCATTATCTTCATCGTTGCCGCCTTTGCCGAGACCAACCGGACGCCGTTTGACCTGGCCGAGGGTGAGAGTGAGATCGTCGCTGGTTACCACGTGGAGTACAGCTCGATGAAGTTCGCCCTGTTTTTCATGGGGGAATATGTGGCCATGTTCGTCTCCTCGGCCCTGATCGTCACCCTCTACTTCGGCAGCTACCAGATCCCCTGGTTCAACACCGAGACTCTGGTGACCTATGCCCGACCGGTGGTTATCGCTATCATGCTCGGTCTGCCGGTGATCGGTTATTTTTTCGGGGAGTGGATGAAGAGGAACAACCGCAGCCACTACTATCGTGAAAACGACCCGCGACAGAAAGAGACCACAGTGTATATTGCCTTGCTCTGGTCGCTGGTTGCGATACTTGAGATCGTCCTGCTTATCTACCTGGTTTTCGCCCACGGCGGGGTGGCAGACCGGATTCTGGTGGCCCTCCTACAGATTGGCACCTTCCTGTTCAAGACTTTTCTGATGTGCTTCGTCTACGTCTGGGTGCGCTGGACGCTGCCGAGATTCCGCTACGATCAGCTCCAGAAGATCGGCTGGGAGAAACTGCTGCCGCTGGCCCTGTTGAACATTTTCATCACCAGCGCGATCATCGTCTCGTTTGGTTGAGGGAAACGCTATGAGCATCAAAGTACGAACCGTTGAACGAAAAGGCCGCACCTTCCTGGAACAGCTGTATCTGGTGGAGGTTATCAAGGGCATGACGGTGACCCTGGGCCACTTTTTCAGGAACCTGCTGGACAATTCAAGGCTTTATGTTCGGCATTACCCAGAAGTGGAACCGGAAATCACCGCCCGCTGGCGGGGACGGCACCGCCTTACCAGGCACGAGGACGGCAGCGTCAAATGCGTCGCCTGTTTCATGTGTCAGACCAATTGTCCCTCCAACTGCATCATGATCGAAGCAGGAGAGCGTCACGATGGCAGATCGGAGAAGATGCCCACCCGCTTCGATATCGATCTGCTCGAGTGCATCTATTGCGGCTATTGCGTGGAGGCCTGTCCAATGGACGCCATCAGGATGGACACCGGCATCTATTCGGTGACCAGCTACTCCCGGGACTCGATGGTCCTGGGCCTTGAAGAATTGCTGGAAACGCCCGGTGCGTTTGATGAAGAAGAATACAAAAAAGGAGGTGGCTGATCGATGATTACTACCTACTTGTTCTTTGGTTTCGCCCTGCTGGCCGTGCTGGGCGCCCTCGGGTTGATAATCTTTAAGCATCCGATGAACGGAGCAATGAGCTTCGTGATGACGCTGATCTCTATGGCCGGGCTTTACGCGCTGCTGTCGGCCAAACTGATCTTCGCCATCCAGCTCATTGTCTACGCCGGGGCGATCATGTCGCTGATCCTGTTTATCATCATGTTCCTCAATATTCAGGAAAAAGATCTGCCATTGGATCCCAACCGCTGGTTCTATCTAGCCGGCGGAATTATTGTGGTGGCGCCGATCGCCGGTCTGCTCATCAAAATATCCAAATCCTTGCCGGCCACCGAGGTAACCGTCTTTGAAGATGGCTTCGGCGGGGTCAAGGAGGTCGGTCAACTGCTCTTCTCCCAATGGCTGCTGCCCTTTGAAATTGTCTCAATTCTGCTGCTGGTGGCCCTGGTCGGGGCGGTGGTTCTGGCCGGCAAACGGGAGGTGAACTGATGGTATCGCACTATCTTTCACTGAGTATCCTGCTTTTCTGTCTCGGGATTTTGGGCGTCGTTTCGAGAAGAAATGTGTTCATCGTCTTCATGTCCATCGAACTGATGCTCAATGCTGCCAACCTTGGTTTTGTCGCGCTGAGTCGATTGCATGTAAACATGGATGGCCATGTTCTGGCCCTGATGGTGATGGCCGTGGCTGCGGCTGAAGCGGCACTGGCGCTGGCGGTGATAATTCTTCTGCATAAGCACAAGGGCAACCTTGACACCAATATTTTCAGTTTGCTGAAGGGGTGATCGAATGACACACACTGTCACATACCTTGGCTTTATTCCCCTGTTGCCGCTCGCGGGAGCACTGGTTGTCGGCCTGATGTACCTGGCCACCTGCCAGGGTAAGCAGATTTCCCAAAAGATATACGGAATCCTGGGGTGCGTGGGCCCGGTACTCTCATTTTTAATGGCGGTCAAAGTGTTCTTCGCTCTTCTTTCACTGCCCGCAGAAGAACGATTTTTAACCCACCAGTTCTTCACCTGGTTTGCGGTGGGCGACCTCAATGTATCAATGGGATTTCTGGCCGATCCGCTCAGCTCACTGATGCTGCTCTTCGTGACCTTCGTCGGCTCGCTTATCCACATCTACTCCATAGGGTATATGGCCAGTGATAAGAGATTTGGCAAATTTTTCTCCTATCTCAATCTCTTTCTCGGTTCGATGCTTATCCTGGTCCTCGGCGATGGACCTGTTGTCATGTTCGTCGGCTGGGAGGGCGTGGGCCTCTGTTCTTATCTGCTGATCAGCTTCTGGAGTGAGGACCGCGAAAATGTGGTGGCCGGCAACAAGGCGTTTATCGTCAACAGGATCGGCGATCTCGGTTTCGTCCTTGGCATGGCGTTTCTGTTCTGGGGGATCGGGGCTGATGGCTTTGATTATCTCTCCCTTAAAGAAAACGCCCATCAGTTGACCGCGCCGGTTGGGGTAATTGTCTGCCTGCTCCTCTTTGTCGGCGCCACGGGTAAATCAGCCCAGATTCCTCTCTATGTCTGGTTGCCGGATGCCATGGCTGGCCCGACGCCGGTTTCCGCCCTGATCCATGCTGCCACCATGGTAACCGCCGGAGTCTATATGGTGGCCCGGTTCAGCTTTATTTACGCCCAGGTGCCTGCTGCCGGAGAAGTGGTGGCCTGGATCGGTATTCTGACCGCTTTGCTGGCGGCGATATTCGCAATGTTCCAGAGCGACATCAAGAAAATCCTGGCCTATTCGACCGTCTCCCAGCTTGGCTACATGTTTGCCGGAGTCGGGGTGGCTGCTTATTCAGCAGGCATTTTCCACGTCTTCACCCACGCTTTTTTCAAGGCCCTGCTCTTTCTTGGAGCCGGCTCGGTGATCATCGCCCTGCATCATCAGCAGGACATCTGGAAAATGGGGGGGGTGCGGGCCAAGATGCCGATCACCTACTGGACCATGCTCATTGGTGGTCTCGCACTCGCCGGTTGCCCACCGTTTTCCGGCTTTATATCCAAGGACGAGATTCTTTATTCGGCGCTTGCCAAAGGGCATGTCATGATCTGGATGATCGGCGTGCTGGTCGCCGGCATGACGGCTTATTACACATTTCGCATGATTTTCGTGGTCTTCCATGGCAATCCGCGCGATCAGGAGGCCTACGATCATGCCCAAGAAGCACCGAAGGTAATGACCATTCCTCTGGTGGTACTGGCGGTCGGTTCCTTTTTTGCCGGATCCGCCAATGTGCCAGCTATTTTTGGCGGTCATCAGAGGGTAACGCATTGGCTGGCACCGAGCCTGGTCGAGCACCACCCCCACGCTTCGGTCGGTTTGGAAATCCTGGCCATCGGGGCATCCATTCTGGCCTTTGTGATCGGCATCAGTATTGCTTACCGCAAATTTACCGTTGCCGTGGACGAGCCCGATTACCAAGGCCTGCAGAAGTTTGCGTACCATAAATTCTATGTCGACGAGATTTATCACAAGGTCCTTGTTGCACCGTACCAGTTTGTTGGCAAGGCCATCAGCAAGGTGATAGAGCCCTATGTAACCGATGCCCCCGTGCAGGCAAGCGGCTGGCTCTACCGCATGTTCGGTCTTGCCTTTAAGGTCGTTCAGGTCGGTTACGTCAGGATTTATGCGGTTTATATGGTCATTGGACTATCGATATTGAGTCTGCTGCTCTCACGGTCATTGAACTTCTAAGGGTGATGTGATGTTTGAAAATTTACTTTCAATCATGATCTTTGTCCCCATCGTTGCCGGACTCGCTGCTTTTGTCCTGCCGCTCAGCAGGGACGCTGCCAGGATAATCGGGCTGGCGGTTTCAGTGATTGTGGTGCTTCTGGGTATCAAGGTGTTCCTGGCCTTCAGCGGCGCCAGCGGCGGTTTTGAATTTGTCGAGTATGTCCCGATCAATGATTCGCTCGGAATAGCTTACAGTCTTGGGGTTGATGGCATTTCCATCCTGGTGCTGGCCGCGGCAGCGACCCTGTTTCCGATGGTCTACCTGCTCTTTCAGACCAAGGAAAAAGGTTACTACGCCAACCTTTTGATCGTTCAGGGAGCCATGATTGGAGCGGTTGCGGCCACAGACATGGTGCTCTATTACGTCTTCTGGGAGGTCATGCTGCTGCCGGTCTTTTTTATGATCGGGCTGTATGGTGGGCCAAACCGACTGCCGGCAACCATCAAGATTACCATTTATACAATTGCCGGATCTCTGCTGATGCTGGCATCAATCATCTATCTGGGGATTTCTTACCATGCCCAGAGCGGGGAATGGAGTTTTGCCATGGCAAATCTGAGCAAGATGTCGCTCACCGGACCAACGGCGACTCTGGCCTTCGTCGGCTTCATGGTCGCTTTTGCCATTAAAATTCCCCTGTTCCCCTTTCATACCTGGTTGCCCGATGCCTATACCGAGGCACCCACGGCGACGACCTTCGTGCTCTCCGCGGTGATGGCCAAGATAGGAGTCTACGGCGTGATCCGCTTTGTGGTACCGGTGTTCGATGAGAGTTTTGCCCGCTATGCCCTTATTCTCGCCTGCTCCGGTGTGATCGGTATGATGTACTGCGGGATTGCCGCCCTGGCCCAAAAGGATTTCAAGCGGATGCTGGCATTTTCTTCAGCTTCGCATATGGGCATCATCGCTTTGGGTATTTTCTGCATGAATATCCAGGCACTGACCGGCACGCTTTTCCAGATCGTTGCCCACGCCACCAGTACCGGGGTGCTTTTTCTGCTGCTTGGCATCATCGAGGAGCGCACCGACACTAGAAATATCGACGATTTTGGCGGCTTAGCTTCCAGGGCACCGATTTTTGCCCTGTTCTTTGCAGTGGCCATGCTGGCCTCTGTCGGTCTGCCCGGTACCTCCGGGTTCATTGGCGAGTTTCTTATTATTCTCGGTGCCGTCAAGTTCAATCCGCTGATTGCCGTGTTTGCCGGCACCACCCTGATTATCGGGGTGTGCTACATGCTGTGGCTTTTTCAAAGGGTCTTTTTCGAAAAACCCAACTCCAAATTGGCAGGCTTTGCCGATTTATCGGCAATCGAGACTCTGACCATTCTGCCGATCGTAATCCTGATCGTGGTCATGGGCATCTATCCTCAACCGTTCCTCGCTAAGATTGAGCCATCGGCTGAACGGCAGCTGGCCCTTATAGAACGGGTACAGCAGGTAGCCGAGTATCGGCTCGAAGTGACAAATCCAGGCCAAGAATTGAAAACGGGAGACCTGTAATGCAAGATATCATGGCGATTCTTCCGCTTGTTGCGACCGCCACAGGCGCCATTCTGATGATGTTGGCGGCGGCCTTCGAGAGTTTCAAAAAGGAAGGGATTTCTATACTCGGCATCGGCCTTTTTGCATTTGCCTTCTTCGTTCAACTCACGGTTGAGAATGGGGCGCCGATCACTCCGTATGGAACGATATTCAACGGCATGCTGGTTACTTCGACCTTCACCAAGGTAGCCGGTCTCATCATTCTCGCCTGCGGCTTCTTCTCGGCGATTGCCTCCCAGACTTATTTCACTCAGAACGAGGGGTTCGTGCTCGAGTATTACTGCATGATGCTGTTTGCCGCCTGCGGCATGCTGCTGTTGACCATGGCCGCTGAGTTGATCACCCTGTTCATCGCCCTGGAAATCATGTCGCTGGCCATTTACGTGCTTATTGCCTCCGATCGTCGTTCGGTGCTGCGCTCCGAGGCAGTCCTGAAGTATCTGATGCTGGGCGCTTTTGCCGGAGCCTTTTTCGTCATGGGCAGTGTCTTTATTTACGCCGGGGCCAAGAGCACCAGATTCGCCGATATCGGCCGGGTGATCGCTGAAAGCGGGTTCCTCACCAATCCTGCCCTGGTCGGTGGTTCCCTGCTGATTCTCGTGGCCTTGCTGTTTAAAGCCGCCGCCTTCCCCTTCCATGCCTGGGTGGTTGACGTCTACGACGGGGCTCCGCTGCCGGTAACCGGATTCATGGCTACCGCAGTAAAAACTGCAGTGTTTGCCGTCTTTGCCAATTTTCTCATGATCAATGGTGAATTGCAGCAGGGCTGGGTCAGCTATCTTTTCTACATCTCTGTGTTGACCATGTTCGTCGGTAACTTGATCGCCATTGGTCAGAACAGCCTCAAACGCATGCTGGCTGCCTCGGGTATTGTCCATTCCGGCTATCTTATCATCGCCCTGGTGGCGATCAACAGCGAGCAGTTCAACGGCTCTACCATCCTCTTTTATCTGGCTGCTTACGCGGCCTCGACACTGGGCATTTTTGCAGCGCTCTCCTACCTTGGTGGAGAGGGGGAGAAACGGCACTCATTTGATGATTTCAACGGGTTGGCAAAAGTCCGCCCATATTCAGCGGCTTGCATTGCCATCTTTCTGCTGAGCATGGCTGGCATTCCGCCTACTGCCGGTTTCATGGGCAAATTTTATATCATTGCCGGTGCTTTCAAAAGTGGCTACATCAGTCTCGGTGTGCTCGGTATCATCAGCTCCATTTTGTCCATGTGGTATTATCTGCGGCTGATCATCGTCATGTACTTCCGTGAACCCGAGGAGGATTTTGGTGTGTCTGAGTTGCAGCTGGCTCCGCTGGGTACTTTCGTACTGGCGTTATCAGTCTTTGCTATCAGTTTCATTCCAGTAGTTATTTAGGTGAAGAGCCCCACTGATCAAATTTTAACATGAGTATTGATGAAGGAATTGCACGATGAAAGCCAAAGATATTCTTGCCGACAAAGGCACAAGAGTCGTCACTATCCATAAAGATAACCTGTTGGTTGACGTGATGTCGCATTTCCTGGTCAACCGTGTCGGCTCCCTCGTGGTGGTCAACAAGCATGACGAAATCATGGGAATAGTCGCCCCGGTCGACGTACTGGAAGCGGTACACAAAGATCCAATCAGTATTTCGACGATGACGGTTCGAGAGGTGATGAGCGAGAATGTGATTGTTGCCGGGCCTGACGAATCAATGGAGACATTAATGGCGATAATGACCGAGAACAGGATTCGCCATATTCCGATAATCGATGAGGGGAGACTAGCAGGCATCGTGTCCATTGGGGACGCGGTCAAGGCCCAGCTGACCGTACATGAAGTCCAAATCAGCTATCTGAAAGATTACATCGAGGGAAAATATCCGGCTTGAGGCGGAGCCATGAGCGATGCGCCCTGGCTTCACATCTTTCCGGGGATAAGAAAAGCTCCGCCCAGGTGGTTGAGGCCATGACCAGAAGCGTTAAAGCGGTGCAGCGCTCCTTCGCTGATGTAGTGTTCCCTTGATATCACAGCTCAATTCCCCTTCCTCCCTTTCATTTACCCATGAAAATTATCCTCAGCAGGAAAGGGTTCGACAGCGCTTCGGGCGGATGTCCGAGCCCGATTTTGCCGGACGGCAGATTAACTGTGCTGCCGATTCCCGATCCGCTGTCGTCGATTTGCTATGGTGACATATCCATGGCCGGGATCAACGCGGGTAAGCTGGTGGAGGATCTGACCGATGGTCGGGTGGGTGGTACAGACACTGCTCACCTGGACCCTGACATCACTCCTGAGAGTCTTAAGAGAAAACGAGGCTGGCGGCCGATTTTCGGCCAGCGCGGGGCTGCCCAGGGGCACCTGCGCAATCAACGGGTTGGCCCGGGCGACCTCTTTCTTTTCTACGGTCTGTTCAAGGAGACCGACAAGGAGGAATCAAAGTATCGTTGGAAAAAATCAGCGGTTGCCCGTCACATTATCTGGGGTTGGCTGCAGGTTGATGAAATCTTTGAGGTCACCCCCGATCTTGCCGTAAAATATGGCTGGATGTCCTATCATCCGCATTTCGAACATGCAGACGATAGGAACAACGTCATCTATCTATCGAAGCAAATCCTAAAGGCTCCAGGTAGTGAAGCAAGACCGGGCAGCGGCGTGTTCAGCCACATCAACCCTGCCCTGTTGCTGAGCAGTGCGCGATGGGGGAGCGGTGCGAGCTCCTGGGAACTGCCTGGCTGGTGTTACCCAAAAAAGGGTGTGTATCCCTTAAGCTACCATGGGAAGATGGAGCGCTGGCAGCGCAGCGGAGCCACCACACTGCTGAGGGCGGTACCCCGTGGGCAGGAGTTCGTGCTTGATACCGTGCATTACCCAGAAGCCATAGAGTGGGTCTCTTCCCTACTGACTCTAAACGCTTAGGTTTAGGCGGAAGAGCCCTTATCGCTGAATCCCACCTCGGGAAGCTCCCGCTGGGTGGCCAGATCGAGGGAAAAATAACTCTGTTTCTATCTCGGCCAGGCTCTTTTGTTGCTCTAGAAAATTGACCCTGGCCTTCAAGTCAGGGTAGGCCTCTGCCACGGTAAGCAGGCTGCTCAGCGAGTGGGTGACCTGACTCTCGCTCTCAATCCTGCCATCCATTGAATTGGCAGGTTTCATCTGGTTGGTCTTGTTTTCGAATATCTCGCTCTCGTGCTCACTGTATCCCTTAATCGCCGACACCAGGTTGGGGATCAGGTTAAATCGCGGCTTCAGCGCCACATCGATGGAACTCCAGGCCTCTTCGATACGGTTCTGGTAATTGATGAATTTATTATAGGTGCCGAGATAAGCCTCGGCCGCTTCGGGCAATACGATGCCAGACTGATCCAGCCCCCTTGCAGAACCTCCTGCTTGATAGTCCTCACTTGATCAAGAGTTATCGATCGAATCGTGTGATGCCAAGATGCCATGCATTTTTCCCACCCATGCCAATTTGGTCCTACTTTCCTGACGACATTTTCACCGTTTAGTGATAGTCTTGGATTCCGAAAAAATGGTATGCACAGACGGTCAGACAGTGTCTGCCATACCTTCATCAAGCTTTCACGCCACACTTCATAACTATATGAATTAAGAGGGGATTATGGGTGAATCCATAACACATTTGTATCGCCGAGTCGATGAAGACAAAGAGTACTGTTTCAACATAGCGATAACGGAGCCGCTCAGCCCGGGAGAACGCGATTGTCTGCGTCTGATACTGGCGGACGGGTTTTTAATTGAGACAGTGAGCGACCAGCCATCGTTGACCGGGGAGCGGGTGGTCGAGGTCGGTCCCCGTCTCAATTTCGCCACTGCCTGGTCGTCAAATCTGGTGTCCATCTGTCAGGCAACCGGTTTGAAGAAGGTGGAGCGGGTGGAGCGTTCACGGCGCTTTATGGTACCGGTTGGTGATGACCTGGACATTTTTGTGGAGCGTTCCCATGACCGAATGACCGAGTGCCAGTACTTCGAACCGCTGACCACCTTTGAAACCGGTGTGGTGCCCGAACCGGTCTACGAGGTCGATCTAAAATCAAAAGGACCGAATGGACTGCTGGATATTCCTGGAATTTCGATGGATGAGTTCGACCGCGATCTCTACTACGATTATTTCGTCAACCAGCAGGGTAGAAACCCCACCATTGTTGAGATTATGGATCTCAACAACGCCAATTCCGAGCATTCACGACATGGTTTCTTCAAGGGCTGTCAAGTTATCGACGGGATCGAGAAGAAATCTACGCTGATGGACATGGTCGGCGACACCCTCAAAGCACATCCTAAAGGTTCGATCATAGCTTTCAAGGATAATTCCAGTGTCATCGCGGGCTATGAGATCACGACGATAACTCCGGAACAACCGGGAGAACCGTCACCTTTTGGAACGGTGAGTGCCACTTATCACCCGCTGCTTACCGCAGAAACCCACAACTTTCCCACCGGCGTAGCTCCTTTTCCTGGAGCTGAGACGGGCACCGGCGGCAGGATTCGCGACGTCCAGGGAACCGGTCGCGGCGCCTATGTGGTGGCCGGCACGGCAGGGTACTGTGTCGGCAACCTGAACATCCCAGGCTATCGACTCGATTGGGAAAAAGAGAGCAAACAGCCCGACAACCTCGCAACCCCGCTGGAGATAGAAATAGAGGCGAGCAACGGCGCTTCGGACTACGGCAATAAATTTGGTGAACCGGTGATTCAAGGATTTACCCGATCATTTGACATGCGGCTGGAAGATGGCGAACGGTGGGCCTTTCTAAAGCCGATTATGTTCACCGGGGGAATTGGGCAAATCGACGCTCGTCTCACCCAAAAAAAGGCCCAGAAAAAAGGCATGCTCATTGTTCAGATCGGTGGTCCCGCCTACCGGGTTGGATTCGGTGGGGGGGCTGCATCGAGCATGTTGCAGGGGGAAAACGTCTCCGATCTCGATTTCGATGCGGTGCAGCGCGGCGATGCCGAGATGGAGCAGAAGATGAACCGGGTCATCCGGGCCTGCAATGAGATGGGTGGAACATCGATCATCGATGTAATTCATGACCAGGGCGCCGGAGGCCCGGCTAATGTTCTGAAAGAGCTGGTAGAGGAGTCCGGCGGCAAGATCGATATCAGAAAAATTAACGTCGGCGACCCGACCATGTCGGTACTCGAGATTTATGTGGCCGAGTACCAGGAACGTGCCGGTCTGCTGATACGCCCCGAAAATATAAACCAGTTCAAGGAGATGTGCAGGCGTGAGAAAGTCAACTGTGAAATACTGGGAGAGGTAACGGGCGATCTTCGCTTTGTCGTTCATGATAGTCAGGACGGCAGTACCCCGGTTGACATTGACCTCGATGCGCTGCTCGGCTCGATACCCCAGAAGACGTTCTCAGACGGCCACAGCAACGGGCGGACCAAGCCAGTGCTCCTGCCCAGGGACATCAGTGTAAAGAAGGCGCTTGAACTGGTTTTCAAGCTTGTCTCGGTTGGTTCCAAGCGCTTTCTGACCAACAAGGTCGATCGGGCTGTGACTGGCCTTATTGCCCAACAGCAGTGTTGTGGCCCTCTTCAGCTCACCGTGGCCGACTCGGCGGTGATCGCCCAGACTCATTTTGGTCTTACCGGCGTGGGCACCGCCATTGGGGAGCAATCGATCAAAATGCTCGTGGACCCCGCTGCCGGTGCCCGGATGGCAGTTGGCGAGTCACTCACCAACCTTGCCTCGGTGGTGGTTGAGGACATCGAGCAGATCAAATGCTCGGCAAACTGGATGTGGGCTCCAAAACTGCCCGGTGAGGGAGTCGCTATCAGAGATGCAGTAAAAGCCATGCGTGACTCGATGATTGAAATAGGTATCGGGGTCGACGGCGGCAAAGACAGCCTGTCCATGGCCACCATGGTTGCTGATGAAGTGGTAAAGTCTCCGCGCCAGCTGGTGATCTCGCTTTACGCGGCAGTACCCGATATTCGTAAAAAAATAACGCCGGACATCAAGCAACCGGGATCGGCCCTGATTTTCATTGAACTGTCGAGCGGCAGAGAGCGTCTTGGCGGCTCTGCTCTGGCTCAAGTGTGCGGTCAGATCGGCGAGATCTCTCCGGATATGGAGGATGCGCAGCTGGTCAGAAGAGGGTTCGAGGCAATACAGCAGTTAGTGTCTGATAAACAGATCACGGCCGGACACGACCGTTCAGATGGGGGTCTGATCACCACCGTCCTGGAGATGGCCTTTGCCGGGAATTGCGGTCTATCCCTTGACTTGGAAGGAGAGAGTTCGGTCTTCAAGAAACTCTTTTCAGAAGAGCTCGGTTACGTGGTCGAATGCCGAGAAACCGAAGTTGATCGAATTGTTGGCTTACTCGCTGATGTGGGAATAAGGGCAGTGAAAATAGGCACCACGACAGCTGATCCACAGATCAGCATCCTTTTCAACGGCCAACGGGTGCTTGACGAACCCATGGTAGATCTGCGCCGGCTCTGGGAGGAGACCAGCTATCAGCTCGAGCGGCTGCAGGCTGATCCAGCCTGTGCAGATCAGGAAAAAGAGCAGATCTACCGCCGGTCGGGACCGAGCTACCACCTCAGTTTCAAGCCCGAGAAACCAGCTGGGGATCGCCGGACTAGAATGGACAAACCCAAGGTAGCCATACTACGCGACGAGGGATCCAACTCAGACAGGGAGATGAGCTCGGCTTTTTACCTTGCAGGTTTCGAGGTCTGGGATATCAGCATGTCCGACCTGCTCGAAGAGCGGGCCACGCTCGATGAGTTCCGTGGTCTGGCAGCGGTTGGCGGGTTTTCATATGCCGATGTGCCCGAGTCCGCGAAAGGCTGGGCAGCAACGATACGCTTCAATGAGCGGCTCAGGCAGCAGTTTGAGAAGTTCTATCAACGTCCGGACACTTTTTCACTCGGAGTCTGCAACGGCTGTCAGCTCTTCGGCCTGATCGGCTGGGTACCCTGGGCCGGTCTTGAACCGCAGCAGCAACCGCGCTTTATCCGCAACAATTCGGGACGCTTCGAATCCCGCTGGGTGACCGTTAAGGTGAATAACAGTCCGGCCATTATGCTTGGTGGAATGGCTGATCTGGTGTTCGGTATTCATGTGGATCACGGTGAAGGGCGGCTCCATTTCCCCAGCAGTGAAATAAAGCGGCAGATCCTCGATCAGTCTCTGACTCCGTTGGTCTATGTGGACGATCAAAGCGAGGCTACTGAAATATACCCGTTCAATCCCAACGGTTCTCCTCTCGGCATCGCCGGCCTCTGTTCACCCGACGGCAGACATCTGGCCATGATGCCCCACCCCGAAAGGGTCTTTCTGCCCTGGCAGGCACATTGGCTGCCAGAGGAGATGAAAGAGCTGGAAGCCAGCCCGTGGTTGAAGATGTTCTGTAATGCTTTTGAGTGGTGTGTTAAATAAAAATCCAGTCGTTGTCGGTAAACAATCAGGCTCCTGGGAAAAAAGCGTGGGTGAGTTGCCTCAGACTGCTGCTCTAAGGTCATTTCGCCATATCAGTGAAAAGTTGGCCGAATGACGGCCTTCGGCCTATGGGCTGCCAACAATCGTTTTTACTGATATGGCGGACCTCCGCGATGCAGCCTGAGACAACTCACCCACGGAACCATATTTGTGCCCGGTTTTCTGCCTTGAATCATACTACTTCCTGCTTTTTTCCTTCTCCCGCATGATCTGC
>JABDQA010000022.1 GCA_013042475.1 Desulfofustis sp. | reverse complement strand
GTCCCCTGTTTCATTTGCTAATCTCGGTTGGTGCTCGGGTTCGCGAGTCGACGGGACGTCTGCTTGTCGACTGGCCCTCTAGGTAGCTGACATAATAAAATGGCTGAGGGGGGGGGCAGAATCAACTCCTGTCTCCTTGCTATCCCGCTAGCTAACTTTTATTGCTAGCTCCAGTTTTACCAGTTCATCCTCAGAAGTGGTCCCCACTATTAGGACCAGGGCTTAAGTTATAGTATTGTGTTCATAGTTTCTCACATATCCAGGAGGAATTATGAAGAAGCCGAGAAGAAAGCATTCGCCTGAGTTTAAGGCCAGAGTTGCCATCGAAGCAATCAAAGGAGTTAAGACTGTTAGCCAGATTGCCCAGGAATACGAAATCCATCCGGTCATGGTCAGCAACTGGAAGAAAGAGATGCTCGATCATCTGCCCGATGTTTTTGACAAAGAAAAACGACCCAAAACCGAGAAAGACATCGCCAAAGAAAAAGAACAATTGCAGCGCAAAGTCGGTGAACTGACGATGGATGTCGAGTTTCTGGAAAAAAAGTGCAGGCAGTTGGGAATCCCCGTCAAAGATCGGAGCTGATAGAAAAAGATTCTCACCTGAGTATTCGCAGACAATGCCGTCTGCTGCATATTCATCGTTCGATGATCTATTATGATCTGGCTGAGGAGACGGATGAAAATCTGGAGCTGATGAAGAAGCTGGATCATCTCTACCTCGAAGACCCAAGCGCCGGATCGCGTCGCATGAGTTCATATCTAAGACGCCAAACCGACACGGCCGCGAACAGGAAGCGAGTAAGACGTTTGATGCGGGTGATGGGAATAGAAGCGATTTATCCACGCAAACGGACGACCATCCCCGGCGGTCCTTCCGGTATATATCCATATCGACTGAAGGGATTGCATATAGCACGTCCGAATCAGGTCTGGTGTGCCGACATCACGTTCATACCGATGCGCCGGGGCTACATGTATCTGTTTGCTATAATGGATTGGCATTCACGCAAAATAATTGATTGGGAGCTGTCCAATACGCTGGACCTATCCTTCTGTCTGGATTGTCTGAAGCGAGCGATAACACATTCGGGTATTCCTGAGATTATGAATACCGATCAGGGCTGTCAGTTTACTTCTGGTCAATGGATATCCTTTCTCAAGGATAAAAAGATCATCATCAGTATGGACGGCAAGGGCCGTTGGCTTGATAATGTAGCGATAGAGCGGTTCTGGCGCAGTATCAAATATGAGGATATCTATCTAAAATCGTATGAAACAGCCAAGGATCTGTCCGGAGGAATAAAATCGTATATAATCCGTTACAATCAGCATCGTCCTCACCAATCTCTCAATGAAGCGACACCAGAGGAGATATACAGCGGGAAAATGAAAATTGCCGTGTGAAGCACGCGCATGGCTCCCCCTGCAGGGGGAGCCATGCATATCAAAACCCCAGAGGGCTATGGACATAACTACAAAACAACACCTGGTGGTCTAAGAATGGGGTCCACCTCCAGATTTTGTAAAGACATGGGTAGAAGGCCAGGTGGGATGAAGTTGCCATGACCAATGTACCCGCCACAGGGTAAATATCAATTTTATGGATAGGCAGAACTGCCTGTGAATCCCATGATTTAAAAAGATGGCTGTGATTTAGGTAATGAAGGTTCTACTAACTCTTTCTCTGACCACTCTTGTTATCTGCCTGACACCAAATCCGGCAGCAGCCGCCACCCTTCAATTATTAGGTGATATCAATTTCGAAGCCGGAATAATTATTGACGAAACGAGATTTAATGGACTGTCAGGCATTGCCTATGACGAAGATCAGGACCTCTATTACATAATTTCAGATGATCGGGCCGAGTATGATCATGCCAGACTTTATCTGACCGAAATCGATATTGGTGAGACGGTGCAGGTTTCCCCCCGAAAAGTACTGTTTCTAAAGGACCAGAACAATCAACCCTTTGCCTCTCATACAGTTGACTTTGAAGGTATCATCCTCTTGCCCAACAACAACCTGCTCATCAGCAGTGAAGGTGCTGAGTCGCGCGGAATCAATTCGTCACTGTTTGAGTTCACAAGAGATGGGACGTTTATCAGAGAGTGGCTCCTGCCTTCCATATTTGATGTCGGCACATATGAACACCACGGGATAAGAAACAATCTGGGGCTCGAATCTCTTACAATAACCCCTGACAAGGAATTCATCTTTACCGCCAACGAGCAGGCGCTCAAGCAGGACGGCCCCGTGGCAACCATCATTAACGGATCCCCGGTGAGAATTGTCAAATTTAACCGCCACGGGCAGGCTCTCGCCCACTATTTCTACATGGTCGATTCCCTGCCCAATCCCACCGGGAGGAAGAGCTTGAAAGGTGATAATGGTCTGGTTGAGCTCATTGCCCTGAACGAATGGCAGCTTCTGGCACTTGAGCGGAGCTACCTGCCAGAACTACGGAGAAATGTCATCCGCCTTTATCGTGTTGATCTGAGCACCGCCCGGGATGTATCCAGCCTTGATTCTCTGCTCCGATCAGCTTCGGAAGTGAACTTTGCGAAAAAAGAGCTGGTGTTCGATTTCGATTCAATTGTACCCCTGCTCAGCGATAATCATCGCTCGCTCGATAATCTCGAGGGCGTTAGTTTCGGGCCTTTGCTTGGTGATGGGTCCCACACACTGGTGCTGGTTTCTGATGGTAATTTCAACAAGAAACAGCGAACCCAATTTCTAGTATTAAAAATCGTTCCCTGAGAGAATTTCTGATACTTAAGGCGCACTTCGTATCTGATAGCATCTCTTTCATATTGCATATCAAGAACGGACGTATGGCCGCTGACTGACAGGTGTTCCGGGTATGATTATAGTATAGCAGTGTCAATGGGGAGTTTTTCTCTCCTGCATATCCGATTTTGCTCGACTCGGAGGAACTATGCTCCTTTCTCCTGTCAAATGCCGTTTGTCCTGGGCTTTGTCTTTTTCTGTGCTTTTTATGGTCTTATCGGTCCTTCTGCCGTTCCCCCTTCTTCCCCAGGTCGAACCCAAAAATGAAGCGCTGGTTCTCAGCATCGACGGCACGATCAATCCAGCTGTCTCCGATTACATCAAAAAAGGGCTTCTGCTGGCAGCCGAGCAAAACACTGGTTTAGTAATTATCCGGATGAATACACCCGGCGGCCTGGATGCC
>JABDQA010000014.1 GCA_013042475.1 Desulfofustis sp. | reverse complement strand
TCTCCTTCAGACCAGAAACCGCAGCCATGTACGCAGTGGGTCAGGGGTCCCAGGGGTGAGGCCTGGTAAACCTGGGTTATGAGGGGTTTGAGTTCGGTAAAAGGAAGCGAGTAGTCCAGCGGTTCTGCGATTACACCCTCGAGCATCTCGCGGGGAATCTTTCCGGTGCCGCCGCAGCCGGAAGTGATAATCACATCCTTGGGCTCGGTATTTTCCACATCTGCATAAACCGAGATTTTTCCCTCCGGGCAGACCAGCACCTCTTTGATCTCCTCGCGACGTTCAATGTATCCCTGGCCGAACAGGAAGCCGACACCGAATTCTTCCAGCCCCATCGGCAGTACCATCGACGCACCGATTTCCACCTCGTTGAGCATGATGGTGTAGGGCGTTTCCAGAGCCACACTCTCCTGCTCTCTGGTTTTTCCTTTTGGTGTGACGATGGTAGTGTCGTAAACGAGGGACGTAGTGTCTGCCATGGTAGTCGATGGTTATGGGAATGCGCCGGATTATCGGGCTTATATTCGCATCAACCGCGATTCCGCGCAGGCACAATCTATCAGGTTTAGATATTTCTTCCACTCAATTCTGTCAACCGGGCAGGGTTCAGGCTGCAACGCCGGCCGCTCAGGTTTTTGTAAGAGACCGAACTGCCCATTAATCGATAGGTTCCTGGCTGAAGGAAGACAAGGATGACGGCAATTGTTTCATTCATTGGCTGGCCGGACAGCACGAAAAATACTCTGGCATCCTGCGTGGTCGCCGGTTATGTCGAGAGCTTGAAGATCAGCGAGGAACTGGAAGAGATCGAGCTCAGAATCAAACTTTAGACCACCTTAAAAATGGTCTTTTCAGCCAATCTCTGCGTTGCACGGAAAACTTTTACCCATTGAATATCGACTATATGGATGTGGTAAAATTTTCGCACGCCTCGGTCGAGAACAAAATCCGTCGTTTCAGCTGAGACTCAATTTCTCAACCCATCGGATCATCATTGGAGCCCGGCTGGCCCTCCCCAGCCGCCGCCTGCTCCTCTTCTTCGATGGTCCGCATCGCCGCCGCCCCGGCAAGCTGCTTTACCTGTTCCGGATTGTTTTGGGCAGCCTCGCTTTCACCCAGGTCGGCGACATCGACGATCACCTTGCGGTGGGCGTAGTGGATGCCCTGAGCGTCGAGGGCTTCGGTGATCAGACGGTAAGCTTCACGGCGGATGACGAAATGCGTGCCTGGCTGGGCGGTGAATTTGACCCTGATGGTCATCACCGAGTTGGAGATCTCCCTGACCCCCTGTGATTTGACCGGGCGGATGAAATCCTTGCCGTATTCCTCATTTTCCAGCATTTTCTGGCCGACTTTCTTGATCACCTTGCGGATTTTGTCGATCGGTGCGTCGTAGGGGAAGTCGAGGTTGAATTTGACCACGATACCGCCGCGCATGAAATTGGTGATCGCTCCAAGCTCGCTGTGCGGAATGATCTGCAGCATGCCCCGGTGATGTCTGAGCATGACGTTGCGCAGGGTAATCGTTTCGACCGTGCCGGAAACCGAGCCTGCGTTCAGATACTCGCCGACCCTGAAAGCGTCGTCGAGCAGATAGAAAAATCCGGAGAACACATCGGCCACCAGTTTCTGGGCCCCGAAGCCGATGGCCAGGCCGATTACACCGGCACCGGCCAGCAGCGGGCCAATATCAACACCGAGGGAGGAGAGCAGGATCATGGTGACCATTACCAGCAGCACCGAGCCGATGAACTTCCTGAGCATTGGCAGCAATGTGTAGGCCCTGCCGCGTGAGGCTGCTCCGCCCCACTCATCGTCGACTTCGTCGCCGTCCTCCTCGCTTTCGGGGATCGATTCCTGGATCTTTCGCTCGATCCAGGAATTGATGAACTGCCAGAATATCAGGGCCACGGTCAGGATAATGATCGAGTCGAGCATGAAGGCCGCCAGTTCGGAGAAAAACGGAATCCTGATTTTCCACAGGTTGGCCACCCAGACGATAAAGGCACCGACCACAACAATGCGGGCAAACCCTCTGACCTTCAGGTAGAGGGCTCGGCCTTTCTCGCGCTGCGCCAATTCTTCTTCGCTTGGCTCGACCGGATCGTCATACTCGTCCTGGTGGAGGCGCAGCGTGCTCATGGCGTATCCGACCACCCACTGGACGAGCTGATCGGCCACCATCCAGATGGGCACCACGAAGAAGCTCAGGATAAAGGCACCGCCTTCCCTGACGTCCGGGTCGGCCAGGTCACTGAGCAGCAGCAGCCAGAGAATTGCCAGATAGAGGACAGCCAGGATATGCCAGACCTTGGCAAACTGCATTCTCCCCCAAGACGGTTCCTGATCGTCAACGGCACCAGCTGCAATGATGTTGTCCTGCAACTGTTCTCGATATCTCAGCACACCGACACCGGCTACCACGAGCAGCAGGGTGGCGACGAACAGCTGAGATAATCGGACGGTCTCCACCTCTGCGCCGAGGCGACTGGAGACGACAGCAAACATCAAGGCGGCAATGATGTAGCCACTGGTCCAGACCAGGAGACGGTGGCTGATGAGGGCATTTCGGTCCTGCATCGGAACCACTCTGAAGTCTTCGCTGGCAGGAGAAAAAACAAGGGTGGAGATGATCTGGATGAGACGGATACAGGAAATTGCGATCAGAACCGCCATGAACACCAGCTCGACCCAGGGAGAGTCAACCCAGAAAAACAGGGTGAAGGTAAAATAAGCACCGGCGAAAAAGAAGATCAGGCCGATAAAGTCGGGCAGAACCTGGGCGACGGAACCGGAGAATCTCTCCCAGTTGCCCCGGCTGACCATTTGCAGAGGGGGAAGATTGACAAAATACTTGGCCAGGAAAATTTTGCGAAACAGCAGTTCGAGGAGATAGCCGGAGCCGATGAAAAAAATGATCCAGAAGGTATTGGCCACCGCGCCCCGCGATGTGCCGAACGGTCAGAGCTTGACGAACACCCGATAAAGATCGGGCCCCATGGTGGTAGAAGCGCTGAACAGGGCTCTGACTTCATCGGTATTGTCGTCATGCCCTCTGGTCATAATTCCCAGCAGCCTGGCCAGGAAATGTGCCGGCCCTTTCATTTTCTGGGGGTCAACCTCTTCTTCCTCGATATCTTTTTTCAGTTCATCGATGAGCAACTGACGAACCTGTTCATCGCTGAGTTCGGCCATCATCTTGTCGACTGTTGCTTCAGATTCTCCTTCCGTGGCCTTTGCGGCTGAGCAGAACGGCCCGGCGAAGCAGAGCAGAAGTCCTGCGGTCAGGAGCGCCAGGAGCAAAAACCCGGGTAGCGATGGTGTCGATGATCTCATGAAATTCTCCGCACTGGCCAAGGGACTGTCATGCTCATTAAATCCGGCTTTCCAGATAGGGCACAAGCACTTCAGGGACCCCGATGGAGCCGTCTTCCTTCTGAAAGTTTTCGACGATGGCCAGCAGCGTCCGGCCGACGGCAAGTCCGGAGCCGTTGAGGGTGTGGACCAGCCGGCTCTTCTTTTCCCCGGTTGGCCGGTAGCGGATCGATCCACGGCGAGCCTGGAAATCCAGGAAGTTGGAGCAGGAAGATATTTCCCGATAAGCCTGCTGGCCCGGCAGCCAGACCTCGATATCATAGGTCTTGGTGGCTGAGAACCCCAGGTCGCCGGAGCAAAGCGTCACGACACGGTAATGAAGACCAAGCATCTGCAGAATTTTCTCGGCATCCGCGAGCAGTGACTCGAGCTCGTCAAAAGAAGTCTCCGGCGTAGTGAATTTGACCAGTTCCACTTTGTTGAACTGGTGTTGCCGAATCAGGCCGCGAGTGTCCCTGCCGTATGAACCGGCTTCTGAGCGAAAACAGGGGGTGAAGGCCGTGTACTTGATGGGCAGCTCCTGTACGTCGATGATTTCTTCCCGGTGGATGTTGGTGACCGGTACTTCGGCGGTCGGTATAAGGTAGAGATCCCAATCCTTTATCTTGAAAAGGTCTTCCTCGAATTTGGGCAGCTGGCCGGTCGCGGTCATGGTCGGGGTGTTGACCAGAAAAGGCGGCAGGACCTCCTGATAACCGTGGTGGGTGGTCTGCACGTCAAGCATGAAATTTATCAGAGCCCGTTCAAGTCTGGCACCGAATCCGGACAACAGGGCAAATCTGGCCCCGGAAATCCGCGCTGCCCGCTCGAAATCTAAAAATCCTTGTTCCACCCCAATTTCCCAGTGGGGTTTCGGGTTAAACGAGAATTCCGGCTGTTCTCCCCAGCGCTTGATTTCGATGTTATCCTCGTCGTCGTTGCCTTCCGGTACCGAGTCATCACAAAGGTTAGGCACCGACATGACGATATCATCTAATTCATGGTGGACGGTGTTCAATTTTTCATCCAGTTCCTTGATCCGTATACCGACCTGCTTCATTTCATCGATCAGCGGTGCAGCGCCCGATTCGTCCTTGTTTTGCTTGAACACGGCGATTTCTTTGGAGACGGTATTGCGTCTGTTCTTGAGTGATTCGACTTCGCCGAGAATTGCCAGCCTCCGCTTATCCAATTCCATGAAGCGATCGAGCATGGCGGTATCCATACCCCGTTTGGCGGTTTTTGCTTTTACCAGTTCGATATTTTCACGTATGAATCGTAATTCCAGCATGGTTTCCTGTGGGTTGAAAGTTGCATGGTATGTTACCTGAATTTCACTGTTTATCATGGCTATCGGGGGAACGCAAGATCTATCAAATTGCTTTTCGCCGGTGCATCTGATATTTTCTCGGGACCTGCCGGCAGTGGGTTGGCAGGTAATCGAGGAATTAAAAGATAAAGAAATTCTGATCTGCCAGCCGATGATCGAATCCAGACCGGGCCTGGTCGTTTTTATCAACGAGATGAGGCGGTCCATACGGGCCCTGTTCATCGCTATCGTCGTGGTCACCGGCGTCGTCTTTTTTCTCACGCCGCAACTGCTCGAACTGGTACAGGCTCACCTGGCCGAGAAACTCTACTTCTTCTCCGTCGCCGGTCCTTTTCTGGCCCATGTCAAACTGGCGTTGTTCGGTGCCCTCTATGGTCTGATGCCTTGGATAGTGACGGTGCTCCTGAGGGCAGTGGGCAAACCGTTTCAGGTTACCAGAAAGCAGCTCGTGCTGTTTAGTTTCTTCACTTGTCTGCTGTTCTATGTCGGGACCGTATTCTGCTTCTTCGTAACGCTGCCGTTTGGTATCAACTTTCTGCTCGGTTTCGGCTCGGAAGAGCTCAAACCGGTTATATCGGTGGGCCGCTTCGTCAATTTTGTCACCGTTTTCATTCTTGCCTTCGGCATCATTTTTCAACTGCCGATTCTGATGGTTTTTGCCGCCAAGATCGGTGTGGTGACGCGCAGCTTCTTTGCCAGACACCGTAAGTATGCGATGCTGCTGATTGCCATCGTCGCAGCGCTGCTGACCCCCACACCGGACGTGGTCAACATGTTGCTCATGGGGGGACCGCTCTACCTACTCTATGAGGCGGGAATAGTGATTCTGCGGGTCATGCGAATTCCCTGAGGGTCGGAATCACTCAAACTCCTCAAGTTCAAAACCATGTTTCTGCAGCAATGCTGCGGTGACTCCCGTCTTGGTGACCCCGCAGGAGGGGCTGCGGGCTTTTAGATAAACCTTCTCGATTTGCAGTCTGCCGGCAATTTCCAGCACCATTTCGGCGCCGCGCATGAAGTGCTCGGTCAGGTCCCTGCCGTCACCGCCGACTACCCGGGCCCGGCCTTCCAGTACATCGCTTCCGTCGCCGCCGAAAATGTCGGCCGGACAGCGGGGCGTGGGCAGGCCGCCAAGCTGCTCAGGACAGACCGGTATCCATGTACAACCCTCGAGCGCTTTTCTGCACCGATGATGGTTCACGATCTTGCTGTCGTACCTGGTCCGCAACCCGGCCAGGCAGGCGCTCACCAGAATTACCCGTCGTTCAGTCATAAAAGCTCACTTGAGTATCGTCACCACTAACCTGAATATTTCATGGAAAAACAGCAGAAAAGCAAAAACAACAGATAATATCAACTCGTGAACGTCAGGCTATGTGATATGGCGGGACGTCTGAATCCAAATTATATCAATATCGATTAAAGCCGAATCAGAAACTCACGCCGAAGGTGAGTCCCAAAAATGGCGCCGCATCATAATTTTCGCTGGCGATCCGGTTGCCATCCTCATCTTCCTGACGCAGTTCACCCCCGAGTTCCACGCCGCCAACCAGGCTGAGGGAGCTCTTTGGGTTGAAACGATGGGTCACGCTGGCAAACAGAGGAATGGACGAATCTTCGCCAATGCCGTCGGGATTGCCGCCGTTGCTGTCGAGTCGAAAGCGAAGCTTCTCGTAGCGGCCGCCGACGGCCACGCTCCAGCGCTCATTGGCCCGGTAATTGAGGGTCAATCCAGGCCCGAGGGTCGCAGCCTGGCCGCGGCCTGTTTCCAGGCTGAGCTTGTCGGTGATCTTCCAATCGACAATCAGAATGGGGATGACCGTCGCACTCTCCTCGAGTTGCGAAAAGACGCCGATGCCGGGACCAATAGTAAGCCTGTCGCCGAACCGGTAGGCAAAACCGCCGAGGAGACCGCCGGTCATAGTGTCGCCGACATCCGCATCACCATCTCCGGTAAATCTCACGGAAGGAATAAAGAAGGTCGACCAGTCGCTGTTGAGGCCAAAGCGCATTGGTACCCCGATTGAAAGAGAGTGGATATCATCCCAGGGCTTATCGGCAAAAGGTCCTGGCTCCTTGCCAGATGAAAAACTATAGCCGTTGTAGGTGTAGCCCAAGGCCAGCCCCACGCTGTCCTGCCGGTTCCAGCGATAGCCTGCCCCGACCTCGAGGTTGAACCTGGTGACATTAAAGGTGGCATCGTCCTCTATATCGGCATCAAACTGATAGACGGCGCCGCCCCGGGTGAAATAGGACCAGCCTGCCGGGCCTTGCATTGGTGGGGGGGATTCGGGTTTGGACTGGCCAGCGGCAGTGATCGGTAATGAACAGGCCATAAGGGTGATGACTACGGCCATGAAGCTTGTTTTCGGGGTCATGTTGAATCCTGTGTGATGATATTGAGGTTGAATAGAAATCTCTGGTCAACTAGTGCAACACGACTGGGGACTCAGAGTGAATGGGCCACCCAGATAAGCGTATCAGCGGCAAAACCAAGTTCTTCGGCTCTGTCGGCAAATCGTTTCATCAGCGATTCATCAATTTCAGGGGTCCGCGCCAGGAGCCAGAGATAGTTGGTGTTTGCTCCGGACACGAAGGCGTATTGGTAATCTTTTTTATCGAGTTCGAAGACGACGTAAGAACTGTAGAACGGTCCGAAAAAAGAGACCTTCAGGTGGGCTTCATCGGCCGTTTTGACAAAAAGCGCCTTTCCCGTGGCCTCTTTCCATTTGTCCTGCTCCGGCGAGTACCCGCGATTGATGACCGTGATGGAGCCGTCCTGCTCCAGAATGTAATCGGCTGATACCTGTTCCAGTCCACGTTCAAATGAATGATCAAGCCTGGCGATTTCATACCAGCGCCCTAGGTACCGATCGACCTCGAATTCTTTAACAGGTGTCACCCCGGCGGGCATGCCCACGCAGCCGAGGGTCAGAAGCGGTAGGAGCCAGGGCCCGGGATTGAGGAACCGTTTGAGTTTCGGATGAATCAAGTTATCTCTGGTGTTATGCAATTTTTAATATGGAGAACCGCTCCGTCGTTAGCAACGGTTCGTAGAGGATAGCAATTCCTCTGTGATTTTCAAGCGATTCCAATCGGTTCGTTATTGATTCCGGAGTGGCGAGTGAGTAAAAACCAGCAATATGATGCGATCAGGAAGAAGTGAAGTTGTCCGAGGCCTTGACCACGGTGCGCGCCAGGTTTGAGAACACCAGATGGTGGATCGGCAAGACGCTGTACCAGTAGAGTCGGCCCAGCAGTCCATGGGGGATGAAGTGGGCGGTCTGGATAAGCTGGTCGGTCTGTACATCGAACTCCAGCCAGGCTTCGCCCGGTACCTTCATCTGAGCGTAAAGGAGCAGTCGTTTACCGGGCTTGATGTCGACAACCTTCCAGAAATCCAGAGCATCGCCTACCCTTAGTTCAACTTTGTCCCTGCGTCCCCGGGAGAGTCCGTAGCCACCCGACAATTTATCCATGATCCCCCGGAGCCGCCAAAGAAAATTATATCTGAACCAGCCATTGGGGCCGCCCAGTGCGCAAACCGATTGAAAGACAGAATCCTGGGATGCCTGGTTCTTGTAGTCGACGACACGGATGTCTCGCAGCACAGCCCCGGCAGGATTATCGAAGTCTTTTATATCACATGCTTCTTGACTGCTGCTGTCGCACCAACGGCTGATGATCTGATTCTGTTCCAGTTCATGTTCGGCATGGGCGACACTGTCGGTGTAGGATATTGGTTCAATTGTCGGAAAATGGATTCGGGCGTTGTCATTTTCCCTGACGGTTTCACTTTTGAGTCCTTCAACCAGCGATGAGGCAACCCGAATAGGCACTGAGGTGAAAAGAATCAGCCAGTAGGAGGAAATTTTTGGGGAGAGGACAGGTACGGGTACGAGAAAGCGGCGCAGTCCCATTACCTTGGCTGCCTTGGTGATCATCTCGTGAAAGGTGATCTCTCCGGAACCGATATCGACGATGAGGCTCTGCTCAGTGGGTAGCTCGATGGCCTGTTCGAGGTAGGCCAGCACATCCTCAATGCCGACTGCTTCGGTTTTGGTGCGCACCCAACGGGGGGTAAGCATGAATGGCAGTTTGTGACAGAGATTTCTGACTATTTCAAAGCTCGCACTGCCGGAGCCGACTATTACACCGGCCCTGAACCATATTGTCGATATTTTGCCGGGTTCGGCACTCAGGGTCTCCCCTGTTTCAATTCTGCTCAAGAGATGCTTGCTGGCACTCTCACGGTTTCCCAGTCCGCCGAGGTAGACGATTCTTCTGACACCGGCGGCGATACAAGCCTGGCGAAAATTATCAGCACTCTGTATGTCCAGCTTCTGATAGTCTTCATCGGAGCCCATCGAGTGAATGAGGTAGAAGGCGGTGTCGACATCTTGCAGTGCAGGCGCCAGGGTCTCGGGTTCGAAAGTCGATCCTTCATACACCTCCACAGACTCGGCTACCGCAGCCTGAATCTTTCTCTGATTTCTGACAAACAACCGCAACTTGTAACGGTCGTCGGGGAGCAGATGGTGGGTGAGCCTCCTGCCGATATAGCCGGTTGCCCCGGTGATCAAGACAAGGGGTTTTGCTTCTGTGCCGGACATAATGGGTATCTCCTACCTGTAGTCAGGTTTGGTTGCCACCAGGTGGACGACGCTGATCCAGCGTTCCCTGAAGCCGCCCTCGCAATAGGCCAGGTAGTAATTCCAAAGCCGCCTGAAGCGGTCGTCGTAACCTTTGAGTTCAAGCTCATCGGTGGATCGTCCAAAGGCGATGCGCCAGTCTTTCAGGGTTCTCGCATAATCCAGGCCATAGTCCTCAAGTGCCCTCACCACCATGTCTGTTTTGCGGGCGATCAGGTCGAACATCACCTTGTTGGCTACCAGGCAGCCGCCAGGAAAAACATGGCGCTGGATGAAATCTACTCCCTTGAGGTACTGGTCGTAGGCCTGGTCACAGATGGTAATTGCTTGGAGAAGCATTCTGCCGCTGCTTTTCAGGAGACTGCTGCATTTGGCAAAATAGTCCTCCAGGTACTCATGGCCGACGGCCTCGATCATCTCGATGCTGACCAGCTTGTCGAAGGAGCCGTCAAGATCGCGATAGTCTTTTTTCAGCAGGGTTATTCTGTCCTCGAGTTCCGCTGCTTCGATTCTTTTTTTGGCCTCTTCATATTGGGCCTCAGATATCGTTGTGGTAGTCACCTTGCAGCCATAGTGTGCCGCGGCATGGATTGCGAATCCTCCCCAGCCCGAGCCGATTTCAATAACCGAGTCGCCTGGTTTGAGCTCGAGTTTTTGGCATATTATATCGAGTTTATGACCGGTGGCCTCTTCGAGATCGCTCGAGTCGTCCGAGTAGATGGCCGAGGAGTACATCATCCTGCTGTCAAGAAAAGTTGCATAGAGATCGTTGCCCAGGTCGTAGTGGGAAATTATGTTGCGCTTGGCGCCTGATCTGTTATTACGGTTGCGGCGATGCTGTACCAGCCGATAGGGCTGCAACAGCCAGCCACAGCTTTTTTCCAACCGGTTGAGCATGTTTAGGTTGCGGGCAAAGACGCGCACCACTGCAACCAGGTCGTTGGTATCCCAATAATGGGCAACGTAAGCCTCTCCCGCGCCAACGGAACCGCCCAGGATCATTTTCGAGTAGAAACGCGGGTCAAGGACGGTGACGTGAGCGGACAGGTCCCCTTCGGTGCCGAATATCATCTCCTCGTCACCATCGGAAACCTTCAATTGACCGTGCTCTATATGATTCATGAATCGCACGAACAGGTTTTTGGCCCAGCGATCAATGATTGATCCACTGTTCTCGCCGGTTTTTTCAGCGGTCGTGGTCAAACTATTCATATTTTCTCCTTCACATAGGGCTGGTAGGGAATGCCTTTAACGAATAATTTTAACGCCTGCCAGTAAATGGCTGCGACCATGTAAGCCGTCATTACCGGGGTGCGCAGCAGAAGTCGGCGGGCGGAGTTGATGGCAAACGGTAAGCGTTGCAGAGTAAGGCCCGCTTCGAACACATGACCTCGCTCGTCATGCACGCCTAGCGTAATGCTGATTTGGTCCCCGGGCGGCTCTATCTGCCAGCGATAGGTCTGGTCACGGCTTGGATTGAATGGAGAGACCTTGAAATTCTTTTCATTGACCAATTCTGTGTCGCCGCCACTAAGCAGATGGGCATAGTGGTGACGCTCGTTCCAGGGAATGTTGGAGACTTCGGCAAGCATGTGGGAGGGCTCGTTACGATCGGTGAACCCGAAATAAAAGTTGACCGGGCTGAAATAAAGGCCCAGCGTTCTGAGGTTGAGCAGGCCGAATACTTTTCCCGTCACCTTCCTGCCTGTTAGTCTGTTCATCTCGTCTTTGACGCAGTCAGCCAGGGGGCGATCCGGATTGCCCATGTAGTCGGTACGCCTGAAACGGCTCAAGGCCCATTCATCTATGGAAAACCAGCGTCCCAATCCGGGCTGTGTGTCGATCGAGTCAAGATCGAGATACCACATGAAAAACGGGTACCTGAATCCATGTGCTTTGGGCAGAAAGCGTTTGTGCATCACAAAGCCGGAGTAAAGAGCCGATTCCATTACTTGCCCTCCATCATTGAGCAGACGCGCAATCCGCTGCGCACCCCGTCTTCATGGAATCCATTGTGCCAGTATGCCCCGCAGTAGTGCATCCGGTTTACGCCGGAGATCTTCCGCCACTGTTTCTGGGCCTCGATCATCGAAACGGTGTAGAGCGGATGCCTATAACGGAATTCGGCGATGGTCTGATGGGGATCGACATCCTGGTTAAGGGTTACCATGTACGTGTGTTTTTTCTGCAGACGCTGCAGAATATTCATGTTGTAGGTCAACGTGCTCTCGGTGGCTCCACGCTCGGTGATCCGATAATTCCAGCTGGCCCAGGCCCCCTCGCGCCGGGGTAGATGGGTCACGTCGGTGTGCAACACCACGCGGTTGTCGGAGAACACAAAATGAGACAGTACATTCCGTTCATCTTCGCTTGGCTGCTCCAGCAGCGAAAGTGCCTGATCGCCGTGGCAGGCGAACACCACCTCGTCGAATTGATGGTTCTCATTTCCGACCCTGACCACGATACCTGCCTCCGTGCGGACCACTCCTGTGACCTTGCTGTTTAGCCTGATGTGCTGTTTAAAACCACTGGTCAAAGGCTCGACGTAGGAACTGGAGCCGCCCTTTATGGTGTACCACTGGGGCCGGTTGGCGAGATCCAGAAGACCGTGATTCTCGAAAAAGCGGACAAAAAAGTGTAGTGGAAAATCGAGACAATCGTCCGTGCCCATCGACCAGATGGCGGCTATCATTGGCAGTAGATAGGTATCTTTGAACAGCGGTGAATAGTTTGAACGCTGCAGATATTCTCCGATGGTGGTCTCTCCATCTGATTGGGCGATAGTCCGCACTTGCTTGTTGAAGCGGGTTATGTCGAACAGCATCCGATAAAATTGCGGTCGCAGTAAATTGGTTCGCTGGGTAAACAATCCGTTTAACGAACTGCCATTGTATTCCAGGTCAAGGTTATCGTTACGCACCGAGAAACTCATTTCGGTGGGCTGGTAGTCGACACCGATTCCCTCCATCAGTTTGATGAAGTTTGGATAGGTGCGGTCATTGAAAACGATGAAGCCGGTATCGATGGCGGCGTGCTCGCCCTCAAAATTGGTTTCAACCGTATGAGTGTGACCGCCTATGTAATCTTCAGATTCAAACAGGGTGATCTCCGCGCCCATTTTTGTAAGATGGTAGCCGCAGGTCAAGCCGGAGATACCGGACCCTATAATAGCGATGCGCTTATCCAATATTTCTCACCATCCGCTGCGATATCCTGATCCACAGTGGTTCCGGGATAAGAGAAAGGGCTTTTAAGATATAGGTGAATCGTTTTGGGAAATGAATTTCCAGCTGACGCTTTTCTATGCCACGCCGAATCCTTTTGGAAGCATCCCCAACGCTGAGGCGAAAAGGCATGGAAAAATCGTTTTTATCGGTCAGCGGCGTTTTGACGAATCCGGGACACACCAGACTCACATCTATCTGCTCCTGGTAAAGATCTATGCGTAATGTTTTTATCATGTATTCGATGGCAGCCTTTGAGGCACCGTATGCTTCAGCCCTGGAAAGCGGCACGTAGGCCGCAGAAGATCCCACCCCAACGAGATGCGGTTTCTCACCCTGTCTGAGCAGAGGCAGCACACCTTCGATGCACACGGCCATGGATTCCACGTTGGAGCGCATCACCCGGCTTACCAACTCGCTGTCAAAATGTGGCAGGTTCACATACTCGCACGATCCAGCGTTGAGGATGGCCAGTTCAATGGGGGTCATTGCCGCAAACCATTCGAGAGTGGCCTGGCGATCCTCGAGATCGAGTCTGACCGCCTGCATCCCCTCTGTGCTGAGTTCGTCAAGTACAGCCTGATTCCGGCCCAGCGCCCAGACCTCGTGCCCATCACGATGATAGTCGAGAGCAAGCTGGCGTCCGATTCCTGATGTTGCCCCGGTGACTAGAACTCTCATGATCCCAATCTCCTGTTGATGGATCTGACGACCCTGCCAAGAATCGGCAGATGCTGATAGAGCATGGAGCCCAGATCGAAAAAATCTCGATGGTACGAAACTTTGCCCGTACTCGAGAAGCGTAAAAAAGAGGCCCCCTCTACCGTGATGGGCTGGCCGCCCTTCAAGCGGGGATGGGCAAAATGCATATCCCACTGAACATAGCCGCAATGCCCGATACTCGCTTCCTCATGAAAGTCGAATTTCACCGAAGTGACATTGGCGTAGAGTTTTGCAAAATAGTCGCGCAAGTTATCGATACCATTAATTTCATGGGCGGGGTCGACAAAATGAATGTCGCTGGTGTAAATCTCTTCCAGCCGGTGCAGATTATCGCTCGACAGCGCGTTGAATACCTCCAGAAAATCTTTCATCGAGATTCTCCTTGGCGGCTCTATTTGTTGGCCGGCGTCACCAATTGCTTTTGCAAGGCACTGCTCAAAGGCTTATCAGGTGAGAGCCAGATGCCGAAATAGGCGGAGCTGAATTCGTCCGATTGGATGGCAACCAGTTGCTCTGCGTTCAAACTCAGCGTGGTCAGCTCGCTCTCCGCATCGTAGCATAAAGTGTAAGAATCACCTTTGTCAACCGCCCTGTAGGCATTATGAAGCTCTTCCACATAGGGTTTTAAGCTCTCAAGGTGTTCCTCGGTATGCTGTCGCTCGAGAACGATATTCGCACCCTTAATGAGATCTTTTGGTTTGAGCCCCACATCGTAGTCCAGCTTGAGGCACTTTGACACCTCGGTGCTCAGAATGCGGTCATGGTCTACCTTTTCAGGTACGTAGAGATGCGCGTCATACACTTTGATAAATCCCATATAGCGGGCATTCCCCTTGGCAACAAGCGTCATGGAGTCGACCAGACCAATTGCAGCCGCCGGTAAAACGAACAGTGCAATGGTAATTACAGCGAGAAAAAGTTTATAGCGTTGCATGATCAATCCTTTGAAAAAGCAATGGTTATATCGCCCAGATGAATGCCGAATTTGCTCATCGAGGCTCTGTTTATGATAATCTGATCCGGCTGTAGAAACATCCAGTCGTCAAAGTAGATTTTCCAGGTGGATCCTTCAGTTTCAAGATTTAAATGATACTGCCAGTGAAGGGCATTGCCGGAAGATATTCCCTGTGCAATTCCGACCACATCATCAGCAGTACCTTCATAAGTTCCCTCATCGGTTTTCCTGATTGTCCAAATTCTTTTACTTTCCTCTCCATCGCTCCAGACAAAGTCTTCGTCGAGCACCATGGTGTTCTCATCAGGAAATGAACCATAAATCGTAACTTTGAACTGACGCAGCAATTTACCACCACGGTTCTGAACCACACCCCATCCGGTTGTCTTACCTGCAAAATAGGAAAAAATGTCTAGCTCGGGCTTATTTTCCGCATATTGTGAAATCTCAACTTTAGAGCAACCGGCCATCACTATTAATAGGAAAATTCCCAAAAATAATCTCATCGCAAACCTCTATTCATATTGAAAAACACTAATTGATTTAATTATTAAATAATAAGCCACATTCTCACGGAAACAACAGGGGCAAAAAGATTGGGTAATGGTAGTTGATACTATCAAAAAAAATGATAAAGAGAAAATAGTCGGGCTATACGAAGACGATAAACAAACATCAGGGGATTGCCAGGTAACGGCCGGGGGCAAACACTTCCAATCACTTAGCCAGTCTTTTCCAATGAATTCCTAGGGTAAGTGATTTCTACAGCTCAGGCATGATTGCGAAGTTTGAGCTCTATGGGGTGCGGATTCATGTAATGCTGCTGCATTAGATAAGGCTGCTGATATTTCCTGATGTAATGATTGAGCAGGGTCATTGGAACTATAAGCGGCACGATGCCGTTTCCGAACTGATCGATAACGGTCAGCATCTCCTGCTTCTCGTCCGTGCTAATCTGTTTTTTAAAATAGCCCATGATGTGCTGTAAAACGTTGACATGCTTTTTCAACGTTGGTTTTAGACGCATGGCAGCCATCAACAATTCCTGGTAGCGCTCGATGAAAACTTCGAGATCCAGGCTTCCCGCCTGGGCCATGAGCCGGCCCATTTCCCTGGTGTGTTTCTCACTGTGGGAAAGCAGCAGAAGCTTGTGGGCGGTATGAAAAGCGACGAGTTTCGCAGCAGTCGGCGAATCAGCGACCTCCCTCCAACGCCGGTAAACGAAAATCTGCTCAATGAAATTTTCTCTGAGCAGCGGGTCATGGAGGCGTCCTTCCTCCTCGGTGGGCAGCAGGGGAAAATGGTCCATGAAGGCTCGCGCGAAAAGCCCGACTCCGACCGCCTGGGGAACATTGTTCTTATCGTAAACTTTCACGCGCATCATGCCCGACGAGGGTGATCGGTTTTTAAAAATGAAGCCGCAGAGATTCTCTTTTTCCAGCTCGACAACCCTTTTATGGGCCCAGGTGAGCATCTTTTCGGTATGATCTGTGCCGGTCTTGTTGGTTACCAGCCGTGGCGTGTCAACATCGCCGACCAACCGCATGGCCTCGCGCGGAATCGGCAGACCGCATTCCGCCTCAGGGCATACCGCAACGAAAGAGAGATACCTCCCGAGGGTCTCTGTGACGTAACGATCGTGTTTATGGCCGCCGTCGTACCTGACTTTGTTGCCGAGCAGGCAGGAGCTGATCCCGATGGTAATTTTGCTATTGAACTCTGACATTTGAATTACCCCCTTGGACTCATAGTAGTGCGTTTGTTGTTTTTGTCGATCCAAATATCCACCGCATCCAATGGCAGCGGCGTCGAACTGGAGCAGCAATCTGGAAGGCTCCGCCCATGAGGACCAGAAAGAATATTAGCAGCCTAGCCTGCCCGTTATTATAATAGGCACTATGACTGGATGGCCATATCAAAGCCATCTTTTTATTTATTTTGCCAAGGATTGTCGACATGTCCATCCGGAGTCAGTCGAGATTACTCAGAATCGCTCTCATCAGCGCTCTGAGCAGTGCAATGCTTTTATCTTGGAGTCAAGCGATCTGCTATGCAGAGGAGCAAGGCCTGCAGACCGCATTGAAAAAGACCATATTGTCTCTGGACAAGACGAGAAAGACAGTGTTCGAGCAGCACTTTATGGCTGTTGGTGCACAAAAGGCTGCCACTTCGAGAGAAGAGGCACTACTTTTCATCGCCTATCTTGAAGATAGAATTTCTTATTATTGCAAATCACTCTACCTGAGCAGTGGGCCGCAGAGCCTGGACGGCTTACCATGCACCAGTTTCGGGCAGGGGGAAGGCGGTGATCCACGGTTCGAATCGGTTCCAGATTTTTCCGGGCAGACCAGCCAGGAGAAGGTTGCGACACTCGAAGAGGAATTTACCACTGCACTTGGAGAGTTTGATGATATGCTGCTCAAGGAGCAGGAAAAGGTGGACTCACATATCCCGAGGCAGCGCGAATATGGCGGTGGAAATCAGGGCCAAGAGTCGACGGGCGGAGAAAGCAGACCAGGGTCCCAAGGCGATTCAGGATCGCTGGAGCAGTCATCTGGAAGTAGAAGTGGCGAGAGTGAGTCCGAGCAGGGTGGGAACAGTGCCGAGCGTGGAGCAAGTTCTGAGGGCGCCGGCCAGGGGAGAGCAGAAAACTCTCAGATGGAGGCGAGCCGGGAAGCGAAAGATCTGCCGGAGGATGACGACGTGGTAGCCCGCCAGCTGCGCGAGGCCGCAGAACAGGAAACCGATCCGGAAGTAAAAGAGAAGTTATGGGAAGAGTATCGAAAATACAAAGAAGGGACCAAATGAGCCATCAAAATAAGGTCGCAACTCGGAAAAAATCGCCATGGGGCGCAGTGGGCTATGTACTGGCCCTGATCGCGGTGGCCGTGATTAACGGCTGTGCAACTGTTCCGGGAACTCAGGTCGCGGACCAGGTAGCTCCACTGACGCCGGAACGAGAGCTGAAAGATGGGGAACTGCTGAATGTGTCGATCCAGGTTTTCGATCCCGGTGAGTTGCCCGAAGATCCAGATAAACGTAAAGGGCTTTCGCCGGAAATTCGGGAGGCCGAATCGCGTTTCGCGCCAATCCACCTCAAGCACACCCTCCAGCGAGCTGGTTATTGGGGGGTCGTCAGGGTGGTCCCTGACCGGGATGTGGGATCAGAAGTTCTGGTGCAGGGAGCAATACTCTACTCAGACGGTGAAAATGCCTCCGTACAGATCACAGTGACCGACGCCAGAAACGTGATCTGGTATCAGCGAACCTATGCGGAAACGGCCAGGCGGGAGGAACATCTCGGAGTCGAGATGGAAAAAGAGGATGTCTTTCAGGATCTCTTCAATACCATTGCTAATGATCTCGCAGTTTACAGAAATAGCTTAAGTATTCGAGAGATAGAGGAAATCAGGCAAATCGCCGCGATAAAGTATGCCTCCTCGATGGCTCCCGATGCTTTCGGATCATATATCGCCACCGATGAAAATGGCTTGGTGTCACTTAAGCGGCTACCGGCTCAAGACGACCCGATGTTCGAGCGGGTGGAAGCAGTGAAGGTGCGCGATGACCTACTGGTCGATACCATCAACGACTACTACGATATCTATTACCATGATCTCTGGGAACCCTATTCCAACTGGCGCAGGTACCGCCATGAGGAGGTAGCCACCTTACGCAAGCTTGAACGTCAGGCCCTGACCCGGCAGATTCTCGGGATCACCGCCATTGTCGGTGCAATTGCGTTGGGCGCAGCTAGTGACTACGAAACGGCGGTGCGCACCAGGCCGCTTCAGGATGTGTTGATCGCCGGCGGCGCTTACTCGGTTTACAGCGGTCACCAGGTGCGCCAGGAAAGCAAGATCAACAAGGAGGCAATCGAAGAACTGGGCTCCTCGTTTTCCTCCGAGGCTGAGCCCCTGACCATTGAAGTGGAGGGCCAGACGGTGAGGCTCACCGGTTCTGCCGAACAGCAGTACTCCAAATGGCGCAGCATGCTCAAACAGATTTACGCCCAGGAAACTGGATTGATAGGTGAAGTTGAGACGCTGCCGGAGATGGAACAGTCATCTCCGCAGGAGCTGAATGAACAGCAGTAATCGGCCCCATAATCGAGACCAACTCAAAGAACAGCTTGTACCACCGGGGGGCGGGTCCGTCCCTCCACCATCCGGAAGGCGTAAAGCGCTTCTGACGGTGACCCTGGTCTTTGCCATGCTTGTCGGAGGAGCAGTAGGCGTACTGGTTTTTCTGCCCGGAGAAAAGACGATGGTGTCGATCTCACCTTCAGACGATGGAACACCGCTGGCTCCACCGCAGAAACCAGTTACCGTAAAGCCTGAAACCCAGCACACGGCAGCGGAAGAATCAGCACCGACCGCGACCCGGCCCCCGGAGACGGAGAAGGCGGACGCAGCACGACAAGCCAGGGAACAGGTTTGGGCTCTAAGAATAGAAGCGGACGCAGAAAACATCGACAGCTGGGCAGACGAGGAATATAGGCAGATTCTGAAACGTCTCGAGGAAGCAGACAACTTACTCAATGAGCAGGTGTGGACAGATGCTGAAGAGAAATACACATCTGTCCTTACCGATCTTCAGGATCTGCTCGATACCAAGGAGCAACGCTATCAACAGGCTCTGGAGGAGGGACTTCAAAGTCTGGCCGCTGAAAAGCCGGAAAGTGCAAGCAATTTTTTCAACCGTGCCCTGATCATCAAACCCTCGAGCGTAGAAGCTAAAAACGGGCTTGCCCAGGCAGAGCAATTGGCTGCCCTGCGTGCGTCCTATCAGCAGGCGCTGTCATTCGAGGAACAGGGGCAATTGGCAGAGGCCATGACTCAATTGGAGGAAATACTTGGTTCCGGTTCACCTTACGAACCGGCTGTGGAAGCTCGAGAGAGGATTCAGGCACAACTTGATGAGGAGCTGTTCCAACAGGAAATGAACACTCTTTTTTTGGCTCTCAAAGGTCAAGATTTCGCTGCTGCCCGCCGTTCCCTGCAGACCTTGGAAGCACTGGGACTGCGCCGGCAGGAAGTGGCTCAGGCGGCGGCGCTGCTGGAGGAACACGAGACTCGCGCAGAGATACAACGGTTGAAAACTCAGGCCGAAACATTCAGCGGCGAGGAACGCTGGCAGCAGGTGGTACAAGCCTATGGAGCTATTTTAAATCTCGACCCTGACTTGCTCTTTGCCTCTGCAGGACGCCAGGAGGCCGCCAAGCGGGCTGAGCTCGACAACTCCCTGAGCGATGCTGTCGCACGGTCACATCGACTGCAGGATCCAGACCAACGCTCAGCTGCAGCCAGTCTGCTGGACTATGCCCGACGGATTGAACCTCAGGGACCTAAGCTGCAAAGCCAGATCGAAGCACTCGATTCGCTGCTCGAGAAATTTCGGACTCCAGTGACTGTCACGCTCGACTCTAACAATCAGACCCAGGTGACCATCTATCACGTGGGCCGTATATCCCCCTTTTTCACTACTGAGATAGATTTGACACCGGGCACTTACACCCTGGTAGGCAGCAGAGCTGGATATCGTGACGTGAGGATGCAGATAACCGTCGGCCCGGACACCGGCGATAACCGCTACGATATCAGGTGTGAGGAAGCGATTTGAATCGATTGATCACGATCAGACAGCTTGATGGCATGGAGGATCATTTCTCAGACAGTGATCTGCCTCTGACCATCGGTTCTGGACCTGAAAACCACCTTCGCCTTCAGGGCAGCGACGAGTTAAGCGCATATATTGATGATGCCCAGGGGCATCTCTTCATCCAGCCTGCTGACAGTCTCTCCGCTCTGCTGCTGCACAACGATCGCCAATTGACCGAGTCTGCCTGGCTCAAATCCGGCGACAGCCTGCGCAGCGGAAAGGTAGTAGTACGCTACGAACGCAGCGGTGAGCGTATCATTTTCGACGTCGTTGAGGAGCGGTCCGGCGAGTCCCCGGTCTTGTCGCCCCCTTCACACCCACCCCCGGGAGTTTCACCGCAGAACAATGGTGCAGACGAGCTGCCGGTCGATATCGCACCGCCGGCCACTTCTTCCGGAAAGAAAAAACTGGCCGTTGGGGTTGTTTCCCTCCTGTTTCTGGTGTTGAGCTGCGCGGTGGGATTCGTCCTCCTGGCCCGTCCCTTTGAACTGGTTATCTCGCCGGAGCCTGATACCCTTTCTGTTTCCGGTTTGTTTCCATCTGTAAAAATCAGTGGTCGCTACCTGCTGCTGCCAGCTGTCTACACGGTTAAAGCCCAAAAAAAAGGGTATCAAGACTTTCAAACGGAGGTAGCGGTCGGTCAGGACGGCACAAGTTCCCTTGCGGTGAGCCTTGAAAAGCTGCCGGGTCTGCTCAGTCTCCAACTCACTCCCACCGATGGTGTCGAGGTCTACTCAGGGGATACGCTGCTGGGTACCACGCCGCCGACCACCATCGAGATCAGTCCGGGACCCCACATCCTCTCGCTTAGCAAACCTCGTTATCGCCCGCACGAGGTCGAGATCGTCATCGAAGGCAGAAAAATTGTCCAGAATCTGGAAGTTTCGCTGGAACCAGATTGGGCTGACATCACCATAACCTCCAATCCCGAAGGAGCAGGGGTAACCATAGACGGCAGATCTTCGGGCATGACCCCACTGACCGTACCGCTTTTAAGCGGAACTCATGAAATAGAACTGAATATGGAGTCGTACAGTCCACGCAGCGGTTCGGTCACCGTGGAGGCCGGTGTTGAGACGGAACTATCCTTCGAACTGACGCCGCTGCCGGGCAGGCTGTTGCTTACCAGCGTTCCAGAGGGGGCAGCGGTCAACGTGGGCGCTGAGTATAAAGGTACCACCCCGCTCTCTCTGATCCTGCCGTCGGGCAGTAGCCAGGAAATTACCCTGTCCAGCCCGGGATATATTTCCATTTCCCGATCGCTCCTGCTCTCTCCGGGAGAAGAGCGTGAGCTGCAGCTCACGCTGCAGGAAGAGCAAGGGGTTGTGTTTTTAACCGTTACTCCTCCCGAAGCGACGGTCACCATTAACGGTACACCCCATGGATCACTGCAAGGTACGCTGACATTGCCGGTCAGGGCCCAGGCCTTCGTGTTCAGTGCACCCGGTTACAAGACGATATCACGGACAATCACTCCGAACCCGGCATTCAGTCAACAGCTTGTCATTGATCTGCCGGCCGATTCACTAAGCAGCCAACCAGCCCCACTACCACCGGTCGACACCTTGTCGCTGACCACGGCGACCGGCCAGCAGCTGCGCCTCATCCAACCTTCGCCTTTTATGATGGGAGCACCGCGTCGGGAACCAGGCAGAAGAGCCAATGAACGTGAGCGCCGGGTAACCATGAAGCAGCCTTTTTTAATCAGTGAAACGCTGGTCACCAACAGTGAATTTAGAAAATTTGATGGCACCCACCTTTCCGGCTCATACCGGGGCCAGACTCTCGATGGCGACAACCAGCCGGTGGTAAAGGTAACCTGGGATCAGGCGGTTGCTTACCTCAACTGGCTTAGCGAGCAGGACAAGCTGGAACCTTTTTACCGCAAGGAGGAGGGCGGGGGCTACCGCGCCGTGTCACCACCGACCAACGGCTATCGACTGCCCACGGAAGCTGAGTGGGCCTATAGTGCCCGGCGAGAAGGCGTCGAAGCTGTGCAGCGTTATCCATGGGTAGGTGGCTTTCCCCCCGGCTCGGTGGTTGCCAATCTTGGTGACGAATCTGCCCGGACCCTTCTGCCGAGAGTCATCCCTGGATACAATGATACCTTTCCTGTCAGTTCTCCAGTGGGGTATTTTCCGGCCAATAAGGCCGGGCTTTACGATATCGGCGGCAATGTTTCCGAGTGGTGCCATGACTACTACAGCGCCTATACGGGGAGGTTGTCCGAAGAGGTCGATCCGCTCGGGCCCTCGGCAGGTACTCACCGGGTGATCAGGGGGTCGAGCTGGAGGGATGCAACGCTTGCTGAAACAAGGTTGAGTTATCGGGCTTATCACAAAGAAGCGAGGGACAATGTTGGTTTCCGCATTGCCAGGTATCCATGAAAAGTGCAAAATTCCCTGTTGGCCTAATCTCCACTTTAGCCATTGAAGCAGTAACTCGGATCATCCATGGGTGCGGTAAAATTTCGGCGCAATCTTTGATCTCGAGTCAAAATTCTGATTTTACCAGGAACCTGTTATTGATTCTGATTGTCCTGTTGTTGAGCGGCACTGCAATCCGGGCCCAGGAAGATTCCCCCCCGATAGATCAAACGCCCACTACGATCGATACTCAGAATGAGACAACTTCTCAGGAGAGCTCGGCTGAAGAAGTTGTCTGGCCGCCACCTTTTGATCCCAGCGAGGAAATCGGCGCTGATGCGCAGATTTCCTTTCCCACAGACATCTAATGAAGTTCATGGATAGAAAACGACACAGTTTGATTTCACAAATACATAGAAGGTTATTTTCATTTCTGGGGTGTCCCCAGCAACACACTTTTTAATCAACGATGAAAACACCACAATCTACCCCAGGTGAACTTCAGGTTTATTGCCCATGAACAGAGAACAGTTTCCCTTTCAGCTCATCTACCAGGTCTTCACCCTGTTGATCTCCTTTATCATCGTACATGGGGCTTACGTGACTGTTGTCCGACCCAAGGCGGAGGCGTTTATCGCCTTTGAACAGGAGCAGATTGCCAAGAATCCGGACTACGTGCAGCAGCGATACTTTTTTGTGGTCATCAAGGATTACGAACAGGAGGCCTGCTTTATACTGATGCTCTGGGCGCTAGCCATCCTCGGTTACAAATCCGTTTCAGCCTACCGCCAAAAGCAGCTCCTGGGCAACGATATCCTGGCCCTGCCGTCAACCCTGCCGGTTGGCCCGGAAGATACCAGGAGCCTGCTCGACCGTCTGGCCAGGCTGCAGCCGCCTATCAGGGACTATCTGTTGCCGCGTGCTCTGCGATTGGGAATTCAGCGATTTGGCGTCACCGGCAATATTCAGGACTCGGCCACGGCCGTACGTGATTTGTGCGAGTCGGAAATGGAGCGCCAGGAAGCCGAACTATCCATCATCAGATATATCGCCTGGGCTATTCCCTCGGTCGGGTTCATCGGTACGGTTCGAGGCATAGGTTCCGCCCTCGGCCTTGCCAATCGTGCGGTTGAAGGAGACATTACCGGGGTGACCCAGAGCCTTGGAGTCGCCTTCAATTCGACTTTCATTGCCCTGGTCATCTCGATTATTTTGATGTTCTTCATTCACCAGTTGCAGCTCTTCCAGGAACGTCTGGTACTCGATAGTGAAGCCTATTGCAACGACAATCTCATCGCCCGTTTGCGCACCAAACCACTTCCTTGAGATAGCAAATGGCTTCCCACTCGCGGCGCAGGATATCAAGCTTCAACCTCTCCTTTCTGGATATCATGTTCTGTGGTTTTGGCGCGGTGGTCTTGCTCGTTCTTATTATCAACACCAATACGCTGAACCGACGCAGCGAGCGGGTTGCCGATATTAGTACCGAATTAGAGCAGATGGAAATGGAAGAACGGCTGATGAACGGCCACATCGTGCGGCAGCAGGCTGAGATAGGACGGTTTGAGCGCTCGATTTCAACCCTGCAAAAGACCAGGACGGCCTTTATGAATGAACTCGATGAGGTCGAAAGCAGCACGGTCTCAAACTCTCAGAGACGATCCGCCGAAGAACGGATCGCAGCCCTGCAGGAAGAGCTGCGGCGGTTGGCGAATGAACTGCAGGTGGCTGCCCGGCAGAAGCGTGAAGCACGCGACGCGGGCAGACAGGTCCGAGCCTTCGTCGGGGCCGGAAACAGACAGTATTTGACAGGACTGCGGCTGGATGGAGAAAGGGTGTTGATCCTGGTCGATTCATCTGCTTCGATGCTTGACCGCCGAATCGTCGATGTGGTGCGTCGCAAAGTACTCGACGACAAGTACCGCAGAGCCGCACCAAAGTGGCGCAGGGCAGTGGCGACTGTTGAGTGGCTGGTGGCCAATCTCCCCCAGTCCAGTGCGATTCAGGTCCACCATTTCAACACCTCGGTCAATCGCCTGACTGCCGGCGATTCGTCAGGCTGGCTGCCGGTTACCAGTTTCAACCAGGTCGATGAACTGATCGGTCAGCTGAAAATGGTGGCGCCGCTGGGAGGTACCAACCTCGAGGAGCCGTTTCTCGCGGCGCGCACTTTGAGTCCGCCGCCGGACAACATCGTCCTCATTACCGACGGTCTTCCCACCCAGGGTAAACGGGGGGCCAGGTCGACAACCATCGATGGCCGGGCCAGGGTCAAACTTTATCAGCAGGCGGTTAAAAACCTGCCTGTCGGTACCCCGATCAATACCATTTTATTTCCCATCGAGGGCGATCCCATGGCAGCCTCGCTTTTCTGGCAGCTGGCGGTGGATTCGGGGGGGTCATTTCTTACTCCGACCAGGGATTGGCCATGAAACGGAAGCGCAGATCCATAGAAGTGTTCAGTTTATCGTTTCTCGATGTGATCTCCTGCGGGTTTGGGGCAATCGTACTGCTGCTGGTGATCATGAAAATTTCCGAGCCCGGGGTGATTGAAGAGTCGACCCGCGACATGACGCTCGACATCGAGCGGCGCAGCAATGAAATTGCCGCTCTCAGGGATCAATCGGCCGAACTCTACCTTAAGACTGAACAGCTGCGTGGAGAAGAACAGCGGCTGCTCGACCAGATAGCCGCGCTCAATCTGCAACTGGCCGGGGCACGGGAAGAGAAAAATGATATGCTGGTCCAATTCTCCTCTCAGGAGGCGATTCTTCAGCAGCTCTATCGTGCCCGACAGGATCTCACCGAGGAGATGATCCGGCTGCAGCAGCAGAAAACTGCACCCCCTGTTGATGCGCCCATCGGCGGGGTCCCGGTGGATAGTGAATATATCATCTTTGTCATCGACACCTCCGGCTCCATGCAGCAGTTCGCCTGGCCGGCGGTGCGTAAAAAAATGGGGGAGATTCTCTCCATCTATCCGCGAGTCAAGGGCATACAGGTGATGAACGATATGGGTGACTATATGTTTTCACAGTATTCCGGGCGCTGGATCCAAGATAGTCCTGCCCGCCGAAAAGCAATTCTGGAGAGGCTCAGAACCTGGACACCATTCTCAAATTCGAGTCCGGTGGAGGGAATCACATCGGCCATTCGGAGGTTTTATGAAGCTGACAAGAAAATAAGCATCTATGTGTTCGGGGATGATTTCTCCAGAGGGTCCATCCAGGAAGTGGTCGACACCGTCGATTCAATAAATCGTTCGCTCGGGGACGGTGACCGTCGGGTGCGTATCCACGCCGTCGGATTTCCTGTTCTATTTGGCCATAAGGGAGCCGAGTTAAATGTAGCTCGTTTTTCTGCGTTGATGCGGCGTCTGGCTGAAGACAATGACGGCAGTTTTGTTGGTTTGACCGAGTTGTAGCATGTCGAAAGGAGATCGATCGATGGCTGGCGCCGCCAGGCAATTATCAAAAGGTAAGCGTACTTCGGGTGTAAAAAGTATTTTACTTCCGTCCGTCCTGGGCTAGGGTTGCATCGGATGATTATTCACGATACGTCTAAAAAGAGGTGGCTATGCAATCATACCCCGTTCGTCTCACGTTTCTGATACTGTTCGGCTACGCCATACTGTTCTCCGGCTGTGCGTCGCTGCCGCCGCGTCCTGACCTGGCCCATGAACCGGCCCTGGCGCCTGCTGTTTCCGGTCCTGTGGCGATGCTCGGTGACCGATTCAGAAAGACCAATGGTGCCGAGGCCTCGGGCTTTCACCTGTTGATCGACGCTCGCGAGGCCCTGGATGCGCGCCTGGCACTGATTGACTCGGCAACCAGCGCCATCGATCTGCAATATTTCATCTGGAAAGGCGATGCCGTCGGGGTGCTGCTCTTTGATCGCCTCCTTCAGGCCGCTGATCGCGGCGTCCGGGTACGGATCATCGTCGACGATATCTGGCTCGGTGCTACGACTAAAAATCTGGCGGCTCTGAATGCCCATCCAAATCTTGAGATCAGGATTTTCAATCCAAACCCGGGGCGGGATACAACGATCGGCGGTCTGCTGAACTACCTGGCCAGTTTTCAGGCCCTCAATCAGCGCATGCACAACAAATTGATGATCGTTGACAACCATGCGATAATTGCCGGCGGCAGAAATCTGGGCAACGAGTATTTCGGCCTCGGCAAAAAGTTCAACTTCCTCGATGTCGATGTCATAGCAGTGGGCGGTGTGGTGGAGGAGAGCTCAGATGCCTATGACCACTACTGGAATGATATTTCGGTCTATCCGCTGACCCGCTGGATTGATGAATTGCCGGACAACACGCTCGAAGAGGTGCGTGCTGAAGTAGCTGAACGGGTTGAAAAGTACCGTTCGCAGCTGACAGCATATTCCCTGCAGCCCCGTAATTGGCAGAACTGGCTTGCTATGCTCGAGGAAAACCTGCTTATCGGTGAAGCTCATTTTCTACAGGACGACCCTGTCCAGATCGAGGGAGAAAGCTATCGGCTGATCGACATGATCTCCTATTTTGCCGATCCCACCAGGGAGGAATTTCTGTTGACCAGTCCCTATCTGATTCCTGTGGGCACTGCCTTACAGGATTTTGAGAAGGTGATTAATCAGGGAGTGAGAGGGAAAATAATCACCAATTCCCTGGCCTCGACCAACCATACCCTGGTCAACAGCCATTATAAAAAATATCGGAAGCCGATCCTGGCCACCGGAACCCGCCTCTTCGAGTTTCGTCATCAACCTTCAGGGACGGTCCGGAACTGGGCCGATGTCGAGCCGGTTAGGGCTCCGTTCATATCGCTCCATGCCAAGACTATCGTCTCTGACAGGCGTCTCTGTTTTATCGGTTCACTCAATTTCGATCCGCGGGCCATCGTGATCAACTCGGAAAACGGGCTGCTCATAGATTCTGTCGAGCTGGCCGCTGAACTTGCTGATTTTATCGATTACCTGACTGCACCGGTAAACGCCTATGAAGTGACGATCGACAAGAATAATCGCCTTCAGTGGAAGTCGTCGGACCGGACCATCAATGCCCAGCCCGCCCGGGGCGGCATGCAGGGTATCGTCGATCTGCTGGGCGGTCTGCTGCCCATTGAAAGCCAGTTATAGGATGCTGATGAGTTCAAAAAAAAAGTTCATGGGAGGTGTTGGTTGTCGCAGT